>CAYQNY010000107.1:0-11286 GCA_964418925.1 uncultured Verrucomicrobiota bacterium | reverse complement strand
GATGCGCTTCATCTATTTTTGCATGCGGTTTCTTCTTTGCACCGAATAGAAGCTCGAATAGTCCCATCGGATTCTCCTATTGATCAACACGCAAATTTACCCTGATAAAAAACAATCCTGTCAAATCATATTGTGAAAGAAAGACAGAAACGCTTCTCTTTAAAACCTAATTCAACGGGAGTGCTAGTTTCTTTTCCAATAGTTAAGTCTCATCTTTTACTTCCTTATATACACATCCCCGTTTTAGAATGAAGTGTTGAACGAGATTCATTAATGTATGATTAAGATCACAAAGGATGGACATAGCATCAGCAGCAAGTTGCTCGCTGGCGTGTTCCCGAAAATTCTTAGTGAGGTATCCATTCGCTGCGGCATCCGCAAAGAAATATCTTGTTTCTGCCATGTTCCTTCCACGCGAGATATAAGCGTGTTCAGATTCCTTGCAACCCGATGAAAAGAACAATTGGTATCCGAAATAGATTTCTTTTAGATCGTAATGAAATGCGATCTTATTCCTCACAGAGAGTAGAAATTTGCCAATGGGGGTATCGGCTTGTTTCCCTTCGGTCGCATTAAGCAGAGCCTGCCATGAGGCCCTTTCTTTCTCGCTTAATTGCATCAGGACTGACTGAAAAAACGGGGCTTTAATAATTTTCTTATTGCATTTAACAACCTGAACAACCTCATGGACAAGGCTAATAAGCAATTTTAGGAAATGATAATATATGCCACTGTATTCACCACACTGTCTCGTTATTTTGAAGTCGCCTGTTGGTTTCACTGATTGAATGACATTGTGAGTTTGAAGAATATCCTTTAAATCGTTAAAAATGAGTGCAAGAGTTAGAAAGAAATTACAAGTGTCTTGAGAAACAGTGTCGTCCGTCTTAAACGCATCGGGGTCGAAGGATTCGAGTTTGGCCAAATCACCGATTCTATGGATGGGTTCAGTCATAGAGACTTCTTAAGCCTTAAGTACAAGGTTGAATTCAGCGCCAAATAAATAGGTGTTCGGTTCTTCACTCTATTTAATCGGCCAGCCGCCGTGTTTTTCTATCACCTTGTCGATTTCGGCCATAAGGCAGATGGTTTCCGAGAGAGCGACGACGATGCGGTTGCGGATCATGGCGTTTCCATTTCTTTCTGGTTATTAGGGATAATCCCTTGTGTCGGAAGTTCCGCGGTCCTGCCTTGTTGTTCGACGGTTATGATCACTTGGTCCTCGACACCCGTCTTCTTGTAAATCATCAAGTAATCGATGCCCAGTTCGCCCTTGAGGCTATCCAATAATTTTTCCATCTCGCTGATGCCGTCGGCGGTGCCGATGTCTGGTTTGGCGATCTTGCGGAGTGTTCGCTCGGAGAGCGTGCCGTAATATTGGATGTCTTCAATCAGCATCGCGATGAAGGGCCGTCGAACCTCTGGCAGGGTTGACAGCACCGCCGAAAGCTGGTTACGCGCACGGTTCACCAACCCCTGCGTCGAGGCGGCGTCCTGCTCCGGTGCGCGGCTATAACAGCAGAGCGCTCCATAGTGTTCCCAGAAATCGGGGGTGAACTCCGCACGCGGCTCTTGAGGTTCGCAACGGATGGCGTCCAGCCCCTCATCGAGCGTGAGTGGCGTCACCGACTCGCCCCCATGGCACAGGGCGAATAGCGCCGCTCCGCGCCGCTTGAAGAAGAAGACCCCACTGGGGTTGCGCACTGACGCTGTCTTGACCCGCGGCGGTAGTTGCGCGATACGTTCCAGCGCCTCGGGATGGGTCCGGCGTATTTCCGCCAACTCTCGTTGCGCCCGCGTCAGGAAACTCTCTCCTTCGCTCTCCTCTGCGTCCGCGTTCACCTTCTGGAAGAGCTTGGCGGCCGTGGGCTCTTCGTCCGGCGCCAGGATCTGTACGTCCTCGCCGATGGTCGAGTGGATCAGGAACATTTTTTCGCCGGCAATCTGCCGGCTGCGGTGGATGTCCGCCCCCTGTTCGGTCGGGAAGAAGTTAAAGATGTATAGATTTTCGAAAACCTTTATGCCAATACGGTTGATGCGCCCGACACGCTGGATCACGCGGGTCGGATTCCACGGGATATCATAGTTGATCACCAGTCCCGCGCGGTTCAGGTTGAAGCCCTCGCTCATCCGGTCGGTTGCCAGCAGGATCTGGTAGTCGTCGGTCTGTTTTGCCTCCGGCCAGGAGGCGTCGAAGTTGGCTTTGACCTTCCGGTCCATCTCCCTGGTGAGTTTGTCGTTGACCACCAGCACCTTGTCCGGCAGGGCGATGTCGAGGTATCCCTGCAGGTGATCCACCGTATCTGCGAATTCGCTGAAAACCAGCACTTTTCGCTGTTGCTTTCCGGCAATCTCCTTGCAGGTGCCGTTCAGGACGGATTGCAGGATCTCAATCAGCCGCTGCGCCTTGGGGTCGTGCATCGCGAGGTTGAGGTCGTTCATCTCCTTTTGGATCGCCCGCAGCAGTTTGATGTCGGCCTTAAGGTCGCGGAAGAAGTGGTCGCGGTCGAATTGCCGGTCCAGATGATAGACCTGCTGGTGCCCTACAGTCTCTCCGCGCTTCAGCTCCTCGATAGTCCGCTCTAACAGTGCGTCGCGTTCGTCATCCTCGACCATGAGAATCTTGTCAATCAGGGTCCGGTTGACCAATAGCGTCCCCGTCTCCTCCGCGAATTCCTGCACTCGTTCGTGCATGCGGATCGCGTTCTCCAGGCTCCTGGCGAAGGCGCCGAAGGAACTTTCGAAGCGGCGCACCAGCAGGCCGCGCATAAAGGTAAACATGTTGATCTGCTGCGCCTCGTCCCGGTCGTCCGAAGTGTCGTACTGAACGGGACGGTAGATAGCGCCATGGAAGAGCCCCTCGTCACCGAAGTAGTCGGTGATCACCCGATCGTAGAATTCGCTCTGTTTCTTCGAGAGGCAGTAGAACTGCTCGGCCGGCGGACGCACAGTCGAAAGGGTTGTGATTTCGGCGGCATATTCCGGGTTGCCCTTCAGGTCGAGTCGGTTGCGACGAATGGTCACAGGTTCGATCACCGCACGCATGTAGCGAGCCAGTTCGCCCGCGCGCCTGCCAAGTTCCTTCTTGATCTTCTTGAAATTGCCCTCGTCTGGCTTCAATGCGATGCCCAGTTTATCGAGCATCCCGCAGACATCTTCACGTTTTTCAGCAGACATCATGTGCTTGAGCACGAAGCCTAACATCTTGAAGGTGTTGCCATACGCCTTGAAATCGGCCTCCATGTTGCCGTCGAGCACCAGCGGGCAATTCTTCGGCGGCAGGAAGAGTTTCAACAGTGAGAGCAGGTCGGCTGGTTTGTTGTTAAAGGGCGTAGCCGTCAGCAGAAGCACTTCCTTGCCACGGCAAGCCTGCAACAGGTCGTCATAGTCCTCAGTATCCTGGTTGCGGAAACGGTGAGCCTCGTCCACGATCACCATTCGGAATTCTCCGTCCCGCTCGACGTAATCGCGAACCTCATCCATGCTACCGCAGGAGCGGACCTCCCAGTCGTGCAGTTTGAACTCTCGTAGGTAGGCCGCCCACCCCGTAGTCGCACCCTTATCCCCAACCAGTCCCGGCGGCACGATGACAATACCACGCCGCCCACGAAGTCGCGCAATCAGGCAGGCGACCACCGTCTTACCCAACCCAACCACGTCCGCCACAAGCACGCCGTTGTAGGCCCCCAGCGTCGCCAGCGCCTGGTTGACGGCATCGATCTGGTATTTGTAGCGCTTGTAGCCTGCCTCCTCAAGGATTCGACTGATACGCGCGCTGTAGTCTGTAAGCATCCTCTGTTCAACATAGTTCTGCAGGACCAGCGTGTACGCCTCGAAAGGGGTGACCGGGGCAACGATAGAGGCGCGCTCGAAGATCGCCAGCAAACGCTGCCGCACGGACTCGTTTTCGGTAAGTTGCACAGAATGATAATTCCAAAGTTCGTCGAAGTAGGCGCCTGCCTCGGCGAACCCGAAGTCCGAGAGGTCCAGATTCAACTCCGCGTT
This sequence comes from uncultured Verrucomicrobiota bacterium, assembly GCA_964418925.1. Lineage (GTDB taxonomy): Bacteria > Verrucomicrobiota > Kiritimatiellia > JAAZAB01 > JAAZAB01 > CAYQNY01. The sequence continues at coordinate 7,281 of CAYQNY010000107.1, read as the reverse complement.
GGTCTCCAGCCCCGGCTGAGTCAGGTTGCTGCTGCCACTAATCCAGACGCCCGGTTTGACCTTGCTATAGGGCTCGGCAATGTCGAATAGGTAGAGTTTGGCGTGGTTCGGTTCGCGCGTCTTCCGGATAACCAGCCGCCCCTCGCGCACCAGTTCGATGAAGGTGCTCACCCGTTCGTAGAATGCCTGCTTATCCAGCGATGCCGAGCGCAGTGCTCGACGTAGGTTCTCCAGATAGGCATCCTGCGCCTCGCCCCGGCTCTGCTCGCCGACAGTGAGTACCAACTCCTGCAATTGCCCGCAATGCTCCTCCGCCTCCATCCCCACCAGCACCCGCAGTTTGATATTGGGATTCTCACGTAAAGCCTCGTACAACACCTTGACGCCGGCGAAATAGAAAAAGCCGACCAGCGCCCGCATCTCCCGGCTCGTCGAGATCAATTCGCGCAGGCGTTGGCCCAGGTTGCCGCTTGTGCCGTTGGTTATAAAGAGGTTTGTAGGCATGGTGTAGTCTTTCGTGCAGTCAGGAGAGGTCGGGATCGTTCGTCATCACGCTTTTCCGGGGTTGCCGGGTGGCGGACGCCTTGACCGGTTTGGCGACAGACGCCGTCCGCTTCGCGCCAGCCTCCCGCCCTTCCACAATCGCAATCTCGTCGTCCGTTAACCCGTAGAGTTCGTAGATGAGGCGGTCGATCTGGGCCTCCTGCTTCGAGACGTCGGTAGCTGGATCGGTGGACTTTGCGTCGAGTATGCGGTTGACGATTGTGGCAATGGCGGATTGCTGGGCAGAAGTTGCGGGCGGGATGGGGACTTTTTCCATATATTGGGCAATGTACCGAAGACGACCGCCCTTCCATGGGTCACCAAGCGATTGAAAATTATGACGCGCATACCAGTCAAACAAGTGCCCATTCATATAACCCAACAACCACACGTTCTCCGTCGGTATAATGTACATGGTGTTGCCGCAAAACAAGCCTTCGGTGTCATACGATGCCCGCATCATTTTTGCAATGTCGGCATACACAATCTTCGGCTTCTCGAATGAATCATGATAGGCGATATTGTCCTGGATTTCATACCATTTGTATGCTCCTGCTTTTCGTCCTGGCCAAGGCTTGTTATCCGGCCAATCTTTTGGCTTGGGCTCAAGTTGTTTTCTGTATTTTTCCAAATGCTTGCGTATCGTGGGGTAGTCTCGAATGTCCGTTCCCTGTCTCGTGAAAATCACATACAGGTCCCGGCAATCGGCATACCAGCGGCAAATGTCCTGGCCGCGTAACCAGGGTCTGATTAGGACGGAGGATTTTGCGTCGGCGGCAATCAGTCGGGCGCGAGTGGCGCTGTCGATGACGAAAGCGTCGTTGAAGCCTGTCTTGATACCGTAATAGATCTCGCCGTTAACATATTTGCCCAGCGGCGTGCTGTTATGCCGCATTTTCTCGAGGATAGAAGCGGCCTCCCGGCCACTGAGTGACCAGCCGTCTTCGGACAGTTCGTCGGGGCGCATCGTCCGGCCGAGGGCGGTGACGGCAGTGGAGATGCGTTGGATGTCGTCTACATTCTTGATTGTGGCGGCCGTCAGGCAGGATGCGGGGCCCTTGCCGAAGTGAGTTATGACCGGATCGGTCCCAGCCTCGAAGACGGGAAGCTCACCAAAGTCAATGAGCCGGCGAAGCGAATAATCACGGGTCAGGAGTTGTCGCAGCGGTTTGCCATAACCGGAACGGAAGAACTTGTTGGAGGTGATGTAGCAGAGTGAGCCGGTATGGTTCAGAAACCGGCCGCCGCGTTCGTAAAAAAGGCAGTACAGGTCGCTGGTCCGGCTGAAGGTCTGGTAGCCCTCGGCTGCATAGGCATTTTTGGCCGTGTCCGGCAGTTTCTGAATCTGTACGTATGGCGGATTGCCGATTACCACGTCAAAGCCGCCTTTGAAACCAAACATCCACTGCGGGTCAAAGAAGGGAGATGATGCGTTCTGGTCGTAGGGATCCCAAGCAGCCAGTCTATCGGCCTCCTTCTGGAAAGCGCTCTTGTTCTTGGCCCGGTTCTCTTCGTTCTCGATGGCACGGATGAGGCGGCGAATATCATCATCCAACTTGTCGCGCGGTTCTTTGTTCACATCAATGTGCAACATGGTCTGAACGGCGGTGGGGGCCGGATGAAACATGTCGTCTTGCACGGGCGCGGTCTGGAGGACATCGCGCCAGTCTTCAGGTTCGACTGCCTTGCATTGACGTTGGAGCGACTCGATTTCTTTCTTGAAGCGGGCGATTTTCTCAGCGTCCGGCTTGCTGGCAATCTCGACGAGGCGCGACTTGATCCTGCCGCGCAGTTCGCGGTCCAGTTTGCGGCAGGTGTTCTTGTCGTGGGCGGTACGCGCCCGGAAGTGCCGATGGCGGACCTCGGCGAGTTCGGCACGCAGGCTCATCAGCTTGTCGTCGTCCAGGCGGCTTCCGCCCTCCACCGGTTGGAGTCCGTCGGCGAAGTCGGTTGAGAGGCCGATCAGGGAGTTGGCGGCGACGAACTTGGTCTCCAAGTTTGGCAGTGGAAGCATGTTGTAGTTGCCCGCGACGTTGGTGTGATCGGGTGTCTGGTCGCAGACGAGAGTGATGAAGGCACGGAGCTTGGCGATCTGCACGGCGATCGACTGTATATCCACGCCGAAAATGCAGTTTTCGATAAGGTAGAGTTTGCGTGCATAGTCGGGTTGGTTAACGTTTTGGTCGAAACTGTCGGTGATGCGTTGGCGGCGCACGCGCTTTTCCGTAGCATCGAGTGTCTCGGCCGCGGCCAGCGCCTTTTCGGTTTCGGCCATGACCACCTCGTGCCAGATGGTGTTGCTGGGGTCGAGACGTTGGAGCAGGTGCACCATCTTGAGCAGGAGTCCCATAGGGAAGGCGCCCGAGCCACAGGCGGGGTCAAGGATACGGCAGTGGTAGAGGGCTTCGACCAGTTTCTTACGGACGGACGGCGTAAAATCCGGCTGTTCTTCCTCGCCCAGCAAGAGACGGATTGCGGTTTCCTCCACCTCAGAAGCCTGTGTCCGAAGATGGGCGACGAGACTCTCGTCCACCATATAGTTGACGATCTCGCGGGGAGTATAGAAGGAGCCGCTCTGCTTGCGGGCGGTCTTCTGCGTCTCTGGGTTATAGGCGCCCAGCAGGTTCTCGAAGACCTTGCCGAGCATTTCGGGATCGAGGGCAACGTCAGTATCGTTAGGGGCGTTTTCGTCAACCGTAAAGTCGTAAAGTGCAAAGAGGGTGATCAGGCCCTGGTCATCAAAGAAGAGGTTGTTTGTTATATGGGCACGCTTATGAGAGTTTCGGCTGAAGCCGTCTTGGTAGTCTGATTTCTTGTCCAAGCATTCGAAGAGTCCGCCGTTAAGGAAGGGGACTTTGCTGAAGAGTTGGATGACCTCGTCCTTGGGGCAAGCGAACTCATCGCGATAACGGTAGAGCAGCTTAATGCCGAAGTGTTCTTTGTTTTCCTCCCGGGTGCCCTCCACAGCGAATGCGCGTTCCGAGATCTCACAGTTCAGAGTGGCAAAGAAGAGATTTTGGAGGATGGCGCGGTAGTAGTTATCCTGTTTCGGCGAGAGCGGGTTGAAATCCTTGAGGAGCCTTTTGAGCGCGTCAGTGTCGAAGAGTGTTTCCGGCACCAACTTCTTTTGCCGTATGAACCAGACGAACATCAGGCGGGTGATGAGGCGGATGAGATGTTCGGCGAGCTGGTTGCGGTCATCGTCATCCCGAGCCGGGTCATTGGGAAAGGTGACCTTGGATTTGGGCGCCATGGCACGTTCATACCAGGCGAAAAGGCGGTTGTAGAACTCCTTGGTTAGGGCCTCAACGGAAAAGGCGTCGGCGAGGTCATGGTAAGTGCCGAAGGGCGAATCCATGCGGGAGCGGAAGGTCTTGTTCCGATCCCGCGTGACGAAGAAGGACTGGCGCTTGAAATCGCTGTATACGAGCCGCTTTCCCTCCGCGCGCCCGGAGACGAGACTGAGACGGAAGGCGCCAGCGTCGTCATAGAAGGCAAACAGGCCTTGCGTAAAGAGGCCCTTAACCTTGGCGGGAGGCTTGTCAATGGCGGACTGGAGTTGTTTGCGGGCAAACTCAAACTGGCGGCGGCGGCTGGAGCGCTCGTTGATCTGCTCCCCCGCATGGACGGCCATGACCAGCAAGGGACGGTTCGCATCGCCATCCGGAAGAGTCTGGACATAGCCCACGATCTCGGCTTGGGCGAAATCGCCGGCATTCGACGCCGCATGGGGATCGGGTGTGAAGCGATCGAACTTCTCCCGGCACCATTCACTGAACGATTCCGGGGATAATTGGCCAATCAACTCGACACTCACGATCTACCTCCAGAATTCGCGTGAACTCTCGTGCGGATAGCCACAGGATTTAGGCAGGCCGAGTGTGCGTCGCAATTTCACCCACCGAGACAGCCAGTGTTCCTTATCCTGCGGGGTGCTCCCGTGCGCGTTGCGCATCCAAATCAGGAATATAGCAGGGCGTGTCCAGAACCGCCAGCGAAAACCGGCGAGGACAGGCGATGGCCGGAGGTATGGGAGCGGGGATCTAATCACTCCTCGCGAGCCGATTGGGCACATTCAACAGATTCCTCTGCTAGAATCCGCCCTGGTATCTTAAGTGAAGACAGGAATGACCTCCATCCATCGAAGAACAAGCGAAAATCCGCAGGCGCAACAGCCAAGTAGTTGTAAGAAGCGCCTCTTTAATACCGGCCGTTCCTGCTCTTATTCCTCTTCTTTTGCTTCCAAATAAGCATGCCCTCTTTTAAGAATGAAGTTATTAACGAGATCCATAAGTGCGTGATTTAGATCACAAAGGATGGATATGGCATCAGCGATAAGTTCATCGCCGGCGTGTCCCTGAACGTTCTTCGTGAGGCATCCAGTCACTGCCGCATCCGCAAAGAAAAATCTTGTTTCTGCAATGTTCTTTCCGCGCGATATGAAGGCATGTTCAGATCCTTTACATTTCGATGAAAAAAACTCTTGGTATCCTGAATGGATATCCTTTGGATCGTAATGAAATGCAATTTTGTTTCGGACAATGAGCACGAATCTCCCGAGGGGAGTATCGGCTTGTTTTCCTTCGGCCGCTTTAAGCATAGCTTGCCATGAAGCCCTGTCTTCCTTGCTTAATTGCATTAGAACAGACTGAAAGAACGGGGTTTTAATAATCTTCTCGTTGTCTTTTACAAAGGCGACAACCTCATGGACAAGGCTAACAAGCAATCTTAGGAAATGATGATAGATGCCAGCGTAGGCACCATAATGTCGCGTTATTTTGAAATCACCGGTTGGTTTCACGGATTGAATGACAGTACTCGCATGAAGAATATCCTTTAAATCGTTGAAAATGAGCGCAAGAGTTAGAAAGAAATTACAGATGTCTTGGGAAACAATGCCATTCGCCTCGAACGCAACGGGATCGAAGGATTCGAGTTTGGCCAAATCACCGATTCTATGGATGGGTTCAGTCATAGAGACTTCTTAAGCCTTAAGTACAAGGTTGAATTCAGCGCCAAATAAATAGGTGTTCGGTTCTTCACTCTATTTAATCGGCCAGCCGCCGTGTTTTTCGATGACCTTGTCAATCTCGGCCATGAGGCGGATGGTTTCCGAGAGAGCGATGACGATGCGGTGGTTGAACACCTCGTAACTCTGGCGTTTACCTTTCATCTTTCCCTGACGACGATGGCTTTCAGCGGCACGGCATAGCCGCGAACGCTGGAAGGCCTGGTTGGAGATCCTTATGTTTCCCTTCCTTGCTGGCGCTTCTTCACCTCTGCGACGCACTCACGGGAAAATTCGGACAGGTGCTCAGCAACCGGGGGATCTGAAACAACGGTCAGGATGTAGACATCGCCCTGTAGCATTCGAAACTCAACAACAACCTCACAGTTTTCGAAGTCCTGAGCGAAACCCTCGAATGCTTTCTCCCGAAGGAAATGGGGGAAGATCCACTGGCCGTAAGAAAAAGGCGGAAGTTCAACAGCGCCGTCGGAGAGCTTCTTTGGCGCCCTTCCCTTCCATGGTGACTCTTCAGGGTCATATAATGGTCCTCTGAAGCCGTTGTTCCTAACCTTGAAAGCCACACGCCTGATTACGAAGGGCTCCGGGGTGTTGTTAGGAAGCGTAACACCTATTGCAAGGCATTCTGCAGTCTCATGCTTAAAGGCATGCATACCCTTCAAGGATTTCTCGATCTGTTTCTTTCGTGCGTCGAGTTTCTTGACTTCATCCTCTGCCTGTTTGCATCGGCGATCCTCTTCAAGGCGTTTGTGCATTTTGTATTGCTCGCGGATGAGGAGACGTTGGCAGATATATGTCAAAACCACTATGACTAAAGCCCCAAATAGGACATAGACCACCTTCTCAAAGTGCGGCGACGCAAGTATGGTCTGTATCATATTCATTCTCTCTCTTGTGCTCAATCGGATTATTGGACAGCCTCATTTGGTCAATGCTAGCACTATGTATTTTACGAGAAACACGAATCCGACAACCGTCAAAGCGATCTTTGTCCAGAAGAACAACAGTGATGGCCAATTGAGCTGTTTCGGCGCGCGAAACTCAGTGTCTGATTTGAGACCCTTCTTATCTTGACGGCGAAAATAGCCGCCCCAGACGAGTGTTGATACAATGTAGTGCAGAAGGTCGAGTGCGAGAGAAGTCGCAAACATGCCCAAAGGCCACAGCAGCGTTTTACTGAACGCTATGCCACCATTTTCTTGGCCAACGCGAAATATCCAAATTATCGCGACACCTACATAATTTAGCTGACGAGCAATCTCACTCAGTTTTCTAGTAAAATAGTCGTAGTCTTGTTTGAGGGTCACAATATTCATAGTCAGTTTTTTTTGGGGCCAGTACTATTTGTGGTGTCTGTCTGCTTTTTGTCGTGCGCCCTACCCAAGCTATCCCTCTGAATGTGCTCTTTTGATTCATTGATTTTAGTGTGGCCGGTGTCGCGGTTGCACACATGTCCGTCGGATTTGTCTGTATTCCTTCCGGTCAACTTGTCTTTATCTGTCATGATCTCTCCTTGTTGTGTTCATGTCCAACGAATATCGTTTTATCCAGTGTGCCGCAAGTATACAACGGTGGCCGGGGCGGGACAAGCATATATCAGGGTGGCTATGACGGCATGGGTCGGGTGGTAGCGGCTACAGGGCAACCGGGGCGGCGAAAATGATACCGGCGCTACAAAATTACCATGCCGGTAGGACGGGAATATAATCGAG
>CAYQNY010000106.1:0-11474 GCA_964418925.1 uncultured Verrucomicrobiota bacterium | reverse complement strand
TGGGGTGCATATTGGTTATTCCTACGGTGATTTTACCTCCGGCGAAGCGCAAGTGAAATGGGACAGCGGCGCTGTCGTTCACTCGGATACCCAGTCACCGGATCGTTGGACCGTCTATGTGGCCTTCCCGCTGGCTGGACTCGTGCCGGGTGGGACGCGGCCCGGCGAGACTATTTACCTGAATATCATAAGATCGCGCGGAGGAGCACACCAACGACTGAAAAACTCGCTGGCCTGGAACCCGACATTTGCCGGCTTCCATGAACCGAGCCGGTTTGGTCAGGTGGTTCTGGAAGACTGAGGAACCTGGGAAATAATGGAGGACGCGCCGGGACAATATAACAAGGAAAGAGGATTATGATTTATAGACCACGGCCTGAATTACTGCTTTGGGACACTTGGATGTTTAAGGAAGGCGCTGATTATCATCTCTTCTTCCTCGCCCGGCCTGTTTTGGGTCGTTGGGACAGAGTATGCCATGCGGTTTCAACTGATCTGATAAACTGGGAAGACCGCGATGACATACTGCTGGAGGAGCAGGAGGACAAGGATAGATGGGATGCGGGCTCAATCATGACCGGCTCGGTGTTTGAGTGTGACCGCGGCTATGGCATGACTTATGGCTCCGTAAAAGAAAAAGACAGGTCTAAAGATGGGGATAACGTGCAAAGAATAGGGTTGCTTTTCTCCAAAGACCTCAATCATTGGGAGAAGTGCTCGGAGAACCCCGTTCTCGTTCCGAAGGGCCCTTTTTATGAGGACGATCCACGGGATACGGTGGAAAGTAGCATTGCCTGGCGTGATGCGTATGTTGTCCAGGTGGAAAATGGCTATGAGGCTTTTATTGCTGCTAGTAACGCCAAGAAGATCAAAACCGCTAACGGCTGTGTGGCAAGAGTTTTCTCCAGAGATCTCGTTCAGTGGGAATAGAGGTAAGGTTACAGCTGAATTGGCATTGAACGACCCGAAAGGTATTTGGGAAGTCGTTGCCACAGATATTGCAAGCGGTGTGACTTCCAATGCAGAGTTTATTCTAAAATAATAACGAAAGGAGTTATCAGTCATGAAATTTGAAGAAATCAATGTAAGAGATTTCGGGGCAAAAGGTGACGGGGTAGCAGACGATACATCCGCGATTAACAGAGCCTTTGATAAATTGCGGAAAGCAAGTGTGGAAGTTGATACAGGCCTGCCCAAATGCTGGGGCGGGGCGGAATGGTTTCCTTGTGTATGTCCGTCAGTGGTATTTCCATGCGGGCATTATAAAATCAGTGACGAGATCAATATTTCCGGAACGTACAAAAATTTGAAAGAACGGGATATGGGAGCACAGACTATACGGGGCGATAACGCCCTTATAGAACAAACAAATCCGAAAAAGGACATTTTTGCAAGCAAGTATAGTGTATTGACCCATGTTACCGGTTTTAAATTTGTTAACGGCCGTAACCAGCTATGGCTCGACAATCCCAATGTCGGCTCCTATGTTAAAGTAACAGATTGCGAATTTCACGGGGCCAATGGAATGGCGGTTATTTTCGGGTATAATTGTCCTTCTACCCTGGCTTATCTGGCCAGGTGTGCTTTTATAAACTGTGAGCAGTGGATCTATACAATGACGGATGTAACTACTGTTAGAGATGTTCATGGGGGCGCTCGTCCCGGAATGAGTAATAAGGCCGTCTTTGATATTCGAGGCGGACTCGTTACCATGGATAATATTATGGCTACGCCTTTTTGCGACAGCATAGATCAAAGATTCATTGATAACCGCTGTTCTATGTTAAAATTAAGTAACTGGCGTTTTGGAGGTGAGTTTGGAGGTTTTTTACCGATTCTTAATTTCAGAAAATATGACAAACGCCTCGGTTATCAATCTTCGATTGTAATTGATAACTGTCTGCTGGCAAATCAAAACAACACCAAACGGCTTGCTGTGATTTACTGCGAAGAGATACCAAATCGAATTATTATTAAGAATTCAACTATTGTCGGTATTCCCCCGGTCTTGGTGGACAAAAAGATAGACCTGAAGAATTATTTTGAAGGCGTTCGTCCGGAAATGCTCGATTTTGCGGTTGAGCATTGCACAGGGCAGGTAGGCGATATTCCGGAATTGTTAAAAAAGCCGGTCATAATAAAGGAGCATGAAGTATTTTTGTCAGATAAAGAGATTAAAAAGAGAATGGACCGGGCAGCAAAAAAAATAAAGAGTTCGACAAAAGAAAAGAAAACGGCTGAGCCTGCAGTTTCCCATGAACATCAGGAGCAGATAGACCCTTCAAAATACATAGAATTTCCGTTTGATAAAAAGAAGTGGACACTTGAGGGTTTTGCCGATACAGAGACAGTGCCAAATGCAAAATGTGATGCAGTTGAACCGGTTGGCGATGATATTATTATTATGAGAAAGGCAGTAGGCCACAATGACTATGTGCTGGTTAAAGATTTAACCATAGATTTGGGCAAGTATCCATATTTGACGTACAGGCTTAAACCCACGGAATATGGATTAAACTTATTCGGAGCCTTGCGTGTCATCGACAGGGAAAGCGGCCATGGCCTTTATCTGGATGGTGGATGGGGACCGGATGCGCCGCTTTACTGTGCGCATAATTTGCGGAAACCTTTTGGAGGGGGCATTCATACCTTCGATATCCGCTTTTATGTGGCGGGCTCTAGATTTTATCTAAAAGGTCCTGCCCCAAAAGGCGCTGCTAATAGTGAAAAATATTATGTGCCGAAAAAATCCGATGTATGTTTTCATGTAGGCGAGATTCTTTATGTCCGGGTGGAACCCAGCGAATATGTAGTAGTAGATTATCTCCGTGCTGAGGCTGAATAAATAAGTTCGTAATCGAACTTATGAATCGAAGGACTAAACAGTTACAGGAATATTGGTGAACAATCGTGTATTAGTAGGAGAGAAATAGAAGCTGAAAAGTATAGCTATAGATTGAAGTACGGTATCCCTGTTGATGCCGTGGACGATGAAATGTTCGGGCAATTGGCCGCTAGATTTTGCATTAAGAAACCAGAATAGCTGCTTGTAAACATAGGCTATGGTATTCAAACTTATTTGAAAGGGATGTTCGGGTTAGGTTTATAGAGGAATAAACATGAATACGGATAATTGGCAGGAAAGACGTAAGAAAGCAGCCTGGCGCCGTCGTAGAATAATTTTTAACAATGATGGCGGGGACGCTATCGGCCAGGCTGTTGATCTGGTTGGAGGTATGGTGACGGGTGTTGGCGGTGGGATTAGCGATGCGGCCTTGGGGACTCCAGAGTGGTTCTGGGCGCAGAGGTGCTACGGGCTTGAAGAATCGCAGGTGGATACTGTTTTCTACTGCACAAGCGGGCCATTCAACTGCCAATATCACGATTCCAGGGTCGCCGAGCTTTATACCAATACAGATGGCGTGTGGGATGTGATTAACTGCACTCAAACCTTAATTGATAACGGCCGGGACTGTATACAACTGATGATCGACTTTTGCCGCGAGAGAAATATCGAGATATTCTGGTCAATCAGGATGAATGACACTCATGACGTTTGGTATCCGTGCCGAGTTCCTGAGTATAAGAAGCAACATCCAGAGCTCCTCATTTTTCAGCCAGAAGATATTGATAAATCTCGGCTGCCATTCATGGAACCACACATGAACGTTACAGCGGTTAATTATGCCTGCCAGGAAATTAGAAACAGACAGTTGGCAATAATTGCTGATGTGTGTGAGCGTTATGACATCGATGGTTTCGAAATGGATTTTATGCGTGCACCGGTATTCTTTCGCCCAACCATTGAGGGTAAGCCGGTCAAGCCGGAGCATCTTGAAATGATGACGGAGTTTATGAGCCGGATACGCGACATGGCCGAGCGGATTGGCAAAAGACGCGGCCGGCCTATACTTATAGCTGCCAGGCTGCCCAGCAGAGCTCGAATTTGCGGAGAAATAGGAATTGACATCCAGAATTGGCTGGCTGAAGATCTGGTAGATATTGTAATACCATCACTTGAGTGGGAACCCTTTACCGGTCCGGCAGGTGAACTCACGCAGTTGGGACATTGTCACCATGTGCCTGTTTATGCCGGCCTTAGTCAGACATTTACTACCCATTGGGAAGGAGTTGACCCGTTGGAGGGTTGGATTGGCGCAGCGACAAATGCCTGGAACGCAGGCGTTGACGGTATTCACACATTCAATCTGTTTAATGCGCACTCTAACGTATTGCGTACTATTGGTGAACCGGACGGACTTGAGAAAATGGACAAGGTTTACGCTGTGGATAACATTGCCGGAAGGGTTCGTACTCGGGAGCATGTGTTCCCTCCAGAAGGACGTCTTCCTCTAAAACTATCACTCGGGTCGAGCTGTTCTGTCAGTTTGCCGGTCGGTGATGATGTCGCAACACAGGCATTGGAAGGTATTATACAAGAACTTTCGGTGAGAATCTACATTGAAGATTTTACCTGCGACGATGAGATAGAGTTAATCTTAAACGGCCAGGTCCTTAATACAGAAATAGTCTATACAACAGAGGGGATGTATTACCTGGGGTGCAGTACTTTTCTGTTGCGAGCCAAGCCAAAACCATCGCACATTAAAAAAGGCGACAATGTATTTGGAGCTTTTTTGAAGAAACGTTCCAAATCCGTACCTGGATGGCCGGTTATCACGGGGCTTCAGTTACTGGTCAGATATAAGAGATAAGTAAAGGCTGTTTTCTTAATGGGAGGTTTAACATATGGCAAGTGATACAGGTTTTGGTGCCGGGCTTATAAAGGTTGATTATGAAAAGTACCTCTCACAGCATGATATTGTTTATCTTTCTCCAGCCGGGGGAGGTTATGAAGGACTGCCTATAGGTAACGGTGACCTGGCGGCTATGGTCTGGACTCCGCCCCAGGGGATACTCTGTCATATCAACAAATCTGATTTATGGGATGATGCGCCTAAGGGTCATTTTAAGCATTGGGGGAAGAAATGGGAGGAACAGGCAACTTGTTTACGAAGTGCAGGTGAATTATTTATTCAAAACAGTCTCCCGGCCTTTGATTGGAAATACCTAATTGATTTTGAAGCGCGCTTGCAGATGTTTCCGGCCCGGGTTACCTTAAAGGCTAAAACCCCTTTTTCTTCAATTAGGACGACCAGTTTTGTGAGCCGGGCAGACCGTTGTTTAGTAATTGACTATGAGGACGATTTGAAGGAAGAAATTCCCAGACAAATTATACTCCGGCGCTGGGGCAGTCGTATCTTGGGTCACGGCTATCACCAGATCGTGCAAGACCCATCAATAGGACTGGCGGGGACTGAAGCCGGCTGTGATGAGAACCATATCTGGATAGTCCAGGAAATGCGCTCGCTAACCTTTGCTCTAGCCTGCCGTGTGGTTGGTCTGAAAGGTAATACTCAAAGAGGGCACTCCCGTGAAGCAGTTCTCAATACCCCTTTAACCCGCCATGCAAGGTTCCAGGTCTATGTATCAGTAGTGACCAGCGAAGAAAACCCGGCTCCTCTCCGAGAGGCCTTGAAATTGGTAGATAAGGCGTCTGAGAAAGGCCTGAAGTCTATCGAGCGCGAACACCAGGAAGCCTGGAAAGATTTCTGGGACAAATCGTTCGTGAACCTTTCGGACAAGTATATCGAGAACCTATGGTATTTTAACCTCTATCAGATAGGTTCTTCATCCCGGGGCAAATATCCACCTCACTTTATCAATGGTCTTTGGTCCTGGAGCCATGATATTAGGCCCTGGAATCACTATTATCACTGGAACCAGCAGTCATATACCTGGTCACTCCACAGCAGTGGACATCCGGAACTTTTTCTTCCTTATGCCCGCTGGCGGCTGGAAGGGCTTCCCCAGGCTATGAATGATGCCAGGGAAATTTTTGACTGTCATGGAGCATGGTATAGTGATATAGCCAACCGTAAAGGATACCAGTCAGTAGTTTCTCAAAAAGAAGTTGATGAGAAGGTGCTTCCTGGTGAGATGATTGCGGACCACGGTGTTACGGATAATCTGACCCCTGGTCCTCAGATAGCCATGGATATCTTCCGTCATTATCAATACACTCTGGATGAGGCTTATCTGCGGAACTGTGCCTATCCGGTTATGCGGGAATGTGTCAAATTTTATTGTGACTATCTGAAGAAGGAGGAAGACGGGCGCTATCATATACCCCGTTCCTGCCCCTATGAAGGCAACGGCCAGTGCAAGGACACCACCACTGACCTAGCCTGTATTCGCCAACTGTTTCCGGCTTTCATCGAAGCCGGCAGCAGGTTGGACAAGGACGTTGAGTTGCGTGGAACGGCCAATAATGTGCTTGAGAATCTTGCGGATTTTGTAACCATGGAAGTTCCTTCTGGTGTAACCACCGGGGGAATAGATAAACCTTCCGGCAAAATCCTGTCGGCCGGTATAAATTTAGAGGATGGTAAACCGTATCATGAATGGCTGCCTGATACGGCTGAAAAGAAACGTGTTATTTTCTCAGGCATTCAGATAGCGCCGATTTTTCCGGCTTCATTAGTTGGGATGGAGCAGGAAGGAACAGAGGAATTTAAAGTTCTGGAACGGACAGTTCGCTGTTTTGACGCTCAAAACCGGTACGGTATTTTTGTCCATCTTATTGCCCTGGCCCGTATGGGGCTTAAAGGTCTTGTAGGGGGGAATCTCAAGAAGTGGGTAGAAAACTATCAGATTTTTTGTCAGGGATTCTTTTCCTACTATCAGCGGAACGATCCAGATCGTTCTGATGCTCCTCATAGAGTAACACCAAATGACCAAACCACTACTTATACGGTGAAAGTTATAGATGGTCAGCCGGGTGAAAAGACCCATATTTTGAAAAGGCCTTTTATTCATATGGGGCTTGAGCCGGGTTCCATTTTTCAGACAGCCGTTAACGAGATGTTATTGCAGAGCTACAGTGGACGCATTCGTGTCTTTCCTGCTATGCCTGATGATTGGACCGGCTCTTTTGTTCTCCATGCCCGGGGTGGTTTTATAGTGATGAGCGAGAAGACGACCGACGGTATCTCGTATGTGGCTATCGAAAGCCGTCTGGGCCAAATGTGCCAGGTAGTCAATCCCTGGAGCGGCAGGAAAGATGTCCATATATGTGATGTTACAGCAGACGAACAAATCGTCTATCCGACAGCCAGTGAAAATATTTGCTTTAATACCATTGCCGGGCACATTTATTATGTGGAGCGATTAGCCTGTCCAGTAGAGTCTTTCAAAGGGAAGGCGCTTGCCGGCAAGCCGAATCCTGGACCAAAGAAGATGGGTAGCGCTGTGCTGGGTAAACCAAGGTTGTTTTAGGGGTTAGATATCCCTGGTGAAATGCCCGGTTTGTTAAACCTGTCTTCGACAGTTGCGAGGATGAATGTATCAGAAAAAAATAATTTTGCGAAGGATTTTGCGGGGTTGGGATTTACGAGATCAAAATGTAGTGCCAAAAAATAAAAGGGGGATCGGATTTCTGTTGAGTTGGGCATGAGGTAGATACATGGTGGAGTCGGGGAAAGGAACTCGCCATGTATTTTCGGGTCAAGCGTACAGGACCGTATCCCTATCTGCAGGTCGTGCAGAGTTATCGGAATGGCCAGCAGGTTCGGCAACATGTGATCGCCACCTTGGGACGGCTGGATGTGTTGCAGACGACGGGCCAGATGGATCGTCTGATCCGGTCGGGGGTTCGGTTTTGCGAGAAGGTTGTGGTGATCGATGCGCATGCGGCGGGGAAGACAGAGCCGGTGACAGTGCGGCGGATTGGGCCGGACTTGGTCTTTGGACGGCTGTGGGAGGAATCGGGCATTCAATGAAACCAGGATCACCCATTAAGATAAAAGATAACGGCTCATTGTTCATATTGGCATGCTGTAAAAGACAATCAATTACCAGCAAAAGCACAGCAATGAATTCAACATTTAATCCTGAAACCGTCCGCAATGGATATTACCGGATCGTTCCTGATGCAAAGATCATCAGGGAATGGAACGTTGTGCCCGTGGTGATAGCGAAAAATAACAAGCCCAAGACCTCCGGGGTTGGCGCTGCCGGGCTGGGCCTGCCGCGAATGTTTGCGCAGGCGTCACATTCCCTTGACTTTGTTGGGGACAGGCATGATGCGTTATGATCCGACAACGACATCAGGCTGCCGGATTCAGGAAGGTAGGGGAGGGGGCAGTCCAAGAATCTTGGTATTCTCGTTTTGATATGAGTGCGAATGAGGCGTAGAAGATCCTTATGCCAAGAAAACTGACAATAACACCAATGCGGATTGGAAAACTGCCCAATAGTATGTTAAAGTCAGTTGTCCTCAATTACCTGCCGGCATCAGGAAAGAACGTGCTTTGCGGAGCGGGGATTGGTACGGATTGTGCCGCTCTCGATTACGGCAAGTATGCCTGTGTGCTCACCACCGACCCGATTACAGGCGCTGTGCATGACATCGGTCGGCTGGCGGTTCATATTGCCTGCAACGACTTGGCGGCGGCTGGCGCCAAACCGTTGGGATTGCTGGTAACGATCCTGGCGCCGCCTGCCGCGTCAGTTGCCGATTTTAAGCGGGTGACACGGGACCTGATTAAAACCGCGGTCGCAATTCCCGTGGCTATCATCGGGGGCCACACCGAAGTTACCCCGGCGGTTAACCGCTTTCTGCTTTCAATCACTGCCGTCGGGCGAGTCGGCAAAAGACAGTTGATTAAAAGTTCCGGCGCGCGGCCCGGCGACGCGCTGATCCTGACAAAATCAGCCGGTCTTGAAGGCACGGCCATCATCGCGCGCGAGCACGAGCAGGAGCTTGTCCGCCAGTTCGGTCAAGCCCGGGTCAAACGGGCGCAACGTTTCATTGACCGGATCAGCGTGGTGCCAGAAGGCCGGATCGCGGCCGCCTGCGGAGCGCATGCCATGCACGACGTAACCGAAGGCGGTGTGCTTGGCGCGGTATGGGAGATGGCGGAAGCAGCGGGCAGGGGGGCAATCATTGATCAAGCCAGCATCCCGATCGAACCGGAAACACGTGATATTTGCCGTGTGTATGGCATTAATCCGCTCCGACTCATTTCGAGCGGCGCTATGCTCATCGCCTGTGCGCCCGGCTGTGGTCTTGTGCCTAAGCTGAAGAAAAAGGGAATTCCGGCTGTGATAATCGGCAGGATCACCTCGGCTGAAACCAGAACACTTATTTCCGGACCCCGGCGTCTTCCGATAGTGGAACCCGGCCCTGACGAGTTATACAAAGTGGTTTATAAATAAAGACAAGCCTTCAGTCGTTAACTTTCAGCCCGGATATCTTTTTTTGCTTTCCCGGCTTGGCGAGGAAGTCCTGGCTCACTTGCTCACGAGGGATTTAAGATAAAATGTTCCCGGAGCCGTTTTGACAATATCCTTGTCGGAATACAAGCGGACATTCAGTTGATTCTTGGGGCGTTTCGACGATGTGTGATACCCGACTGCTTTCAATTGTTTTAATATAGCGTCAATGTGCAGGGGTTTACCGGACTTTTTAAAAACCTTGACCAGCAGTAACTTCAGGCTTCCCCGGCGGCTTTTTTTCACGCGCCCCCTCCTGCGCCGAGCCTTGGCTTTGGGGGCAACGGCTGTTTTACCCAGAGCTCCCTGTAACTGTTTTTGCAGCAGACTGATTTTAGCGTCTAATTTATCAATTCGGGAACGGATACTGAGCGCCTTCTTTAGTTGAACAACAGATAGTAGTGATTCTTTCATACAGTATCTCCTATGATTTATAAATGATTTCTGCAATATGCAAACATTATTAATATAGAATCAATTTGGTAGCAGTCAAACTATTTTTTTGATTATTTGTTTATTTTTGATGTCCCGTAAAACGATGGACAGCGAGGATAAGAATGATGAGCACCACGGGGATTACCAGTAACACGAGATTATTATCGAAGTGCATATGATCAGTTCCCAATCGTGAAACAAAAAGGTTTCTTTTAATGGCGTCATCATAAGCGATGGCTCACGTTTCGTCAACCTTTATGGCGCGACACGCGCCATTCATGATCCAATCCATCCTTTGCCGTCTGCCGCGGCGGACGGTGGATGGGTTTTGAAAGCCGTTATGAGTCAGTTACAGGGGGGTGTGGCGGCGGTTCGCCACGTCGGCGGCCAAGTGGCCCCCACGCCTAAGCGTGGTGAACTTGCTTGCCACGCGGTTCGCGTGGCCCCGCAGCGGGGCGACGGGGTTGGCGCTTTGAGCTGACGGGGTGAGCGCCGTAATGATATGCCGTTCTATCGAACGGCCCCTACAACCGGAAAATCAGCATACCATCAAACCAGTCATCCCCCCCCCTAATAACTGACCCATTACTGGAAAGCCGTTATCAGCGCATCTAAAGCCACCAGGGTTGTATGCAGGTAAAATCCCTGGTTTAAGTAGTTGCCGTAAAACAGGCGGTAGGGCTCGTAATTCCCCCATTTACCATCGGCCTGCTGGCAATCCAGCAAGTAACTCAACGCTTGGCGATATGTCGGTAGATCCGTGAATTTGAGGTAACTCATGCACGAAGAAAGTTCGCCCACCACATCGGGGTCGTTGAGCCGGATGTATTGTTCGGTCAATGTATTCAGTATGCGGCGCAGATAAACTTTATCCTCATCGCTGAAGAAATTAGCGTCGCGTTTTTCTCCGAACTGGTAAGGAACAAATATCTCGTGCGTCAGATTATAGACCTCCATCCGGTTGTTGAACCAGGCGGGATCATGGCGGGCGGCAATTACGCCGGCCTTGAATGCGGATGCCAGCGGAAATGGTTCGGCCAGGTTGAAGTATTGATAATACAGATGAAAGGCCATGCGCTGGTCGGCGCCCCGGGTTACCATGTGGGCATTGAGTCGCGGCAGGACTTTTTTAATTTCTTTACGATATTGCGTAGTGTCCATGCCGTTACGATCCATCAGGAAGGCCAGACGCAGGTATGAGGTGGCATCCTCCTTGAACTGGATGTCGCTGATTGACGCCATGTCGTGAAAACGGGGTTCACTGGTGATGCACACGCGCCTTTGCATCTCGGCCATCAGCGGTTTTTTGTCCTGCGGCGAGGCGATGTTATACAGACGGACGTAAAAATCCAGACATTCTGTCAGCTTCTTTTTCCCCTTAATCCGGTGAGCCCGGAGATCAAGGGGGTCCACCTCCAGGTAATCCACCCATGCCCGCGCCCGCTGAATGGCCGTTCGATATCGTTTTCTGTTGTTATTTAAATACTGCGGGAGCGTTTCTCTACTGGTCTTAACCGGGATGACGCTGACAGGTGCATTGGAGGCCGCGGCCGATTCCGGGGTAGCGGTAACGCGCATTTGCTTTTGAGTGACTTGCGCGGCAACATGAATACCGGGACTGCCCAGCACCATCAACGCGATGAGTATTCGCGAAACTATGTTTTTGGAAGGGAGCATTTGAATTACCGGGGCGGATTATTAAC
>CAYQNY010000105.1:0-11492 GCA_964418925.1 uncultured Verrucomicrobiota bacterium | reverse complement strand
AAAGAGGACATTTCTAAATTGCTAAAATAGAGGACATTTCTAAATTGCGTTGACATTTCTATTGACAGCAATATATATACTGTTCTACATTGTAGAACATGGGAAAAAAATGCCTAAAAGTCATCCGGCTCCCCTGCTCCTGTGAATTAAAGACCAGGGTAAAACGGCTGGCCCGATCGAATGGCCTGACATGTTCCGAACTAATCCGTCTTTCCATCAAGGCCAAGCTTACCGAATGTGAAGTCGGCAACCTTCTCCTGAAGGATGTTGATACCAATCTATCCAGCGGGAAAAAACGATAATTGTTGTTCAGCCAGCAGCCCTTCAGAAAAGCGCAGGCTTTTGAAATTGATGATTACAACCAGAAACCAGTAGGTGAGTATGAAAATCAATAACCTTCAAATTCTGTTGATCGAGGATAATCCCGAGTACACCTACCTGATTCAAGAAATCATTCATGCAGAAAATATCGGTCATTGGCAGTTGACCACGGCAGATCATCTTGCCCAGGGATTGGACAAACTGGCGGTCGGCAACATTGATCTTGTCCTGCTGGATCTAACCCTGCCGGACAGCACCGGCATGAATACGCTTTACAGAGTTCTACACCAAGTCCGACAGGTTGCCATTATTGTGCTGACCGGGGCGCATGATGATGAGATGGCCATCCAGGCAATTCATCACGGCGCCCAGGACTATTTGGTCAAAGGAATGTTCGACCGGCGCCTGCTGGTGCATTCCATTCATTATGCGACAGTCCGCAAGTCGGTACTGATGAAAAAAGACCTGCTCATCGCAAAACAGCAGAATACGATCAATAACACCAGGGCATTGCAAGGGTTTCTGCCGATCTGCGCCCACTGCAAAAAGATTCGTGACCGTCAGGGCTCCTGGCATGCGATGGAAAGATTCATTCAGACCCGGACAAATATCCAGTTTACCCACGGTATTTGCCCGGCGTGCGCGGCCGACCATTATTCGGAGTTGCTATCGAAGCCGAAGAACCATCCGTGATTTTTTCAAGGATCCGGCGCTGAACAACATCCGGGAAGTCTTTGTTCTCTGCCTGGAAGAATGAGAAAACTAACTTGCCGACTGGGCCAAATCACCGGTTGCCGTACAGGGCGGCATAAACCTTCTGATATTCGCCGCTGCGGATGCGCTCCCACCAGGCGCGATGCGCGAGATACCATTCGACTGTTTTCTGCAGGGCGGTGTCAAAATCGAAGCGCGGCTGCCAGTCCAGCTCCTGCCGAATCTTCGAGGCGTCCATGGCATACCGCCGATCATGGCCGGGGCGATCGGTGATATGTTGGATCAACGACTCCGGCTTGTTCAGGATTCCAAGAATACGACGTACGACGTCCAGGTTGGGGACGTCATGCATGCCGCCGATGTTGTAAATCTCGCCGGTTTTTCCCTTGCGCAGAACCGCATCCACACCGCGGCAATGATCCTGGACATAAATCCAATCGCGCACCTGCCGGCCATCGCCATACACGGGCAACGGTTTATCCTCCAGCGCATTGGCAATCATCAGTGGAATCAGCTTCTCGGGAAACTGATAGGGGCCAAAATTGTTCGAGCATCGCGTGATGACCGCATCCAATCCGTGGGAATGGCAGGCCGCGCGGACCATGAAATCAGAGGCCGCCTTGGTCGCCGCGTAGGGATTATTGGGCTGGATGGGCGACGTTTCCATGAACCGGCCTTTCGACCCCAGGCTCCCGTACACCTCATCCGTCGAAACATGCACAAATCGCTGAACATGATGCGCGCGGCACGCGTCCAGCAAATACTGGGTGCCCAGCACATTCGTGAGGATGAAAGGGGTGGGATCCTGCAGACTGCGATCCACGTGGGTTTCCGCCGCAAAATGGACGACGGCATCAACAGCCTGCGCCCCGAATACGGCGGCAACGTCATTCACCGAGGTAATGTCACCCTTAACGAAATCGTAGCGCGGATTGTCGTTGATATTCGCCAGGTTTTCCAGGTTGCCGGCATACGTCAAAGCATCGAAATTCACAATCTGAATATCCGGATATTCCGCCAGCAGATAATGAATGAAATTACTTCCAATAAACCCGGCGGCGCCGGTTACCAAGAGCTTCATCTACGCTCCTTTGCTGATGAATTCGTGGGGGCGAATTCATTGTCATTGTCAAAAACCGTGGTTATGGTATGATAATCTAATTGAATTTTCAAGTCCTTTAATGCGGGAAGCAAACCAGAAATAATTAGGCCCCCGCAAGGCGTGGCAAGCCTGTCCCGCGCTTCGCGGGATTTGCCGTTCTATCCCGCCGTAGCCACTTGGGCGCAGGCGGATGTAGAGGCGGTTCGAGATACCGCTTCTGGCATCGAGAACTGCAATGTTTTGTAGGATCCGCATCCCCATGCGGCAATCTTCGCCTTTCGCCGAACAGGGGTTCGGCTCCTACAAATACGGCATGTTCATAGCGGACTTTGCAATTCCTATATATGAATTTAACCACCGAGGTTCAACTATCTTGAAAATAACTCAAATATGAAGCGTATATCCATTATCATCGCAGCTATGTTCCTCGGAGCGGCAGGGGACATTGCCGCCACCACGACCGGCGGCCCCGAGTTCAACCGCTATCGAGTGATTCTTGATCGCCAGCCATTCGGGGAAATCATTCCCACCGAACTGGTATCGGCAACCTCCGCGCCGACCGAGTCGCTGACAAAAGAACTGGAAATGCGCGCCATTATTGACGATGACAATGGCTTGCGGGTCGGGTTTCTGGACAAAAAAAGCAAAAAAACGTTTTATCTGGGAGTCGGTGAAAAAAACGAGGGCTATGAACTGATATCCGTACATTACGACAATGAAGAAGCCGTTCTCCGGAAGGGAACCGAAACGACGATTTTCACGCTGAAACCGAATAAAACCCCGGTCGGGATGGCGGGTTCAGGCCCGGGCCTGGCAACGGCAAGACCGCTCATGCCAAGTCCAACTTTGGGAACGCTCGGCGCCGCATCAACCAAAGGTTTTACTCCCATGCCCGGGTCAGGCGCCAAAAAACCATTTTTTTCCAATCTGAAGAAAAGGAAATTTTCACCGTTCAAACCAGTGGGCACCAACGCGCCGATTCCTTTTCGAACTCAGTCAATGGAAAGCTTCATGCAGGCCAATTCGAATGTGGCCCCGGGATTTTCCGCGCCAAACCTCCCATTTAAACCAGTCAACAGAACGGACGGCAAGGGCGACACCATTGAGGGATTTCTGCGCGCAAATCCCGATGCGGCCCGCCGGTTTTCGCCGCTCAAGCCACCGGACCAGAACATTACAACTGAGGGTCGGGGCAGTACTATTGAAGGTTTTATGATGCCCAACCAGGATCAGACCCAACCCGATGCCGGCCTGGAGGAAGGCGGGGAGTAAACATCCGCTATTAGTAACTAATCCATCAGGAACCGCTATAAAGAACAAGACATGAACATCCAATATCCAACAAGGAATATCCAATCACGAAGGAAAGAGATAAAACCAGAAGCCGTTGATTTCCGCGTCAGCGACTTGTCCGGCGTAGTCCGGCGGCTGCCGGACGAAGACGGATGCTACCGTGTGGCGAATTCGGTTTCCGGCGGAGCCGGATTCGAAAAAACAAGGCAAGCCCGCTGCAGAGCGGGACAGGGCTTGATCTGTCCCGCTGAAGGCGGGATAAAAATGCGGGCGACCAGCTTCGGATGACAGATGGGCCAAGATTTATCCCGCGTTGCGCGGGATCGCCGCCGTCTTTTTCCGCCAGAGGCGGATCTGCCTCCGGCATGATCGAACCGAATTCGCCACACTAGCGGGGAAAAGCATTAATAATTTAAGTTGCGGATATAAGTCCGCATTAGGTAACGCTAGTAGAATACGTTATGTCAACATCATCACTGCCGGCTTTTACGGGCATCTCCGTCATTATTCCCTGTCTGAACGAGGAAGCCTCCATTGGTCAGGTCATTGACAAGGCCCGGCGCGGCATTACCAGACTGGCCGCACGCAACGCGGGGCTGGGCCTGCAGGAAGATATTATCGTCGTGGACAACGGATCCAGCGACCGGTCCGCCCAGATCGCCCGCGCACATGGCGCGCGCGTATTGACGGAACATCACCGGGGCTACGGATCCGCCCTGCGCCAGGGCTTCAATAACGCCCGTTATGAAGTCATGGTCATGGGCGACGGTGATCTGACATACGACTTGGAAGCGCTGGATGTCCTGGTCCAGCCGATCCTTGACGGCCAAGCGGACTTCGTCATGGGCAACCGGATGAAAAGCATTCAACCCGGCGCCATGCCGAAATTGCATCGTTATGTCGGCAATCCCCTGCTCTCCTTTGTCCTGCGGCTCATGTTCCGCAACCGTTCCGTGCGCGACGCCCACTGCGGCCTGCGGGCCATCACCCGCACCGCCTACCAGCAATTGCATTGTGTCACCACCGGCATGGAATTTGCCAGTGAAATGGTCATCCGCGCTATCCGCTGTCGGCTCCGCATTACGGAGCGCAATATTGTGTACCATCCCCGGGTAGGCCAGTCAAAACTGCATTCCTTCAGGGATGGGTGGCGTCACTTGCGCTTCATGATCTTACACAGTCCGACACCGCTGCTGCTGGCTCCCGGGATCGTTTTCTGGTTACTGGGTCTGGCCATGACGCTGCCGCTGGCCTTCGGCCCCATCGTGATCAATTACCGGATTGTGGACATTCATTGCATGCTGATTGGAGGCATCCTGAACATTGTCAGCATACAGATCATTACTATCGGCTTGCTGGCTAAGGCCTATGGTCATCTCTCGGGACTGCATGAAGATCCCGTGATTGCCTGGTTCTACCGCTGGTTCACTTTTGAAAAAGCATGTATCGTGTCCAGTGTAGTGATCTTGGTCGGCCTGATCATCACACTGCGCGTGCTGATTGAATGGATTGCCAGCGGATTCGGGGCATTAAACCAACAGCGTTTGTTGTTCTTCGCCGTACTGTGTCTGGTCAACGGCGTCCAGATGGGGGCAGCTTCATTCCTGTTCAGTATCATGGCTCTGCCGCGGCATCTGGATCATCTGCCTCCGGCAGCCCAGGACACGGGAATCGCCGATACCTGAAATGTTTCAGAAAGCGGAAAAGGATCAACGCTCAACATTCAACATTCAACGTTCAACCCGGATCTCTCCTGGAGAATCGGGGCGGAAATGTCAAACGTTCAAAGTTGGACTTTGAATCCCGCCTCCGACGTGACAAGTGCTTGTGGCGCGTTTCGTGCCATTGGATGTTCGCTTCGTCTGAATTGTTATGAAACCCGCCTCAGAATTTTCGGGATTGCGCGTATCAGTGGTCATCCCAGTGCTGAATGCCGCGGCCTATCTGCCGGCCCTGCTGGATTCCCTGTGCGCCCAGACTCCAATTCCACCGCATGAGGTGATTTTGGTGGATTCCCTTTCCACCGATGCCACCCGGTCCATCGGCCGTTCCTACGGAAATGTCCGCATCATTCCCATTGTCCGGTTTTCGCATGGTAAGGCCCGTAATCTCGGCGCGCGGGAAGCGGCAGGCGATATCATCGTGCTGATGACCCAGGATGCTCTCCCGCAAGGCGCTACCTGGCTGGCTGCCCTGCTCCGGCCGTTCTCAGATCCCCAGGTCGGCGCCGTGTATTCCCGGCAGATTCCGTATCCCAACGCCCCGCCGACAGAACAGTTCTTTCTGAGTTATCATTTTCCGGCGGATAAACCCGCGCGCCGCGTCAAGAGCGGCGATCAGTCCCTGGCGCTGAAAGACGTTTTTTTTTCAAACGTCAGCGCCGCCATTCGCCGGAACCTTCTGCTCCGTTATCCGTTCGACGAAATGCTGATCATGAGCGAAGATCAGCAATTCGCGCTGGACCTGATCGAGGCCGGTCACGCGGTGGTCTATGAGCCGGAATCTGTCGTGATGCATTCACACCGGTATTCATTGATCACTGCTTTTCGCCGGTATTTCGACAGCGTTTATTCGCTGACCGTCATTTTTCCCAACCACGACATGAAAATCAGCGCCGCCATGGGATGGCGATATCTTAAGCGGGAATTAGGCTATATTCTCAGGCACCATCCGTTGTATGTCCCCTATTACTGCCTGTACACGCTGGCCAAGACGGGCGGAACGGTTAGCGGCCATTTCGCGACCCACCTACCCCGGTCTCTGCTGAAGCGACTCAGCCTCCACAGCTATCACTGGCAATGATTTCTGCCAAATACAGAAATCATTATTTCACGTTCACAATGCGGCCGATGCGGGCAGACTGTTTTTCAGCTTCGATGAGTCGGACGGAATCCCGGGATTGTTCCGGTGTGGTTATGACCGGCCGTTTCTTCCCGGAGACTACCGCGGCAAAATGGGCGATTTCATGACTATACCCGTCGCCGGCAACAACGGCGGGAATCTGCTGCTCGCCTTTTACCGTGCAAAGCCGAAACGCCGGATCGCGCGTACAGTCAAAGACCAGCGTGGCTTTTTCCAGAAGCATTTGAAAACTCATCTGGAACCCGAATTTCGGCGCCATGATCCATCCGCCTTCCGCTGTAATCGGCTGGCTGTCCCGGTAGAGATACTGGGTCATAATATGATCATAACCGCCGGAAGGTCCTTTGGCCGCCCGGCTGAATACCGCGCGGGGCATACCGAAAAGATACTGGACAAAATCCGCGTCATGAATGTGCAAATCCAGCGCGGCGCCGCCGCTTAGGGAATGCTTCATCATCCAGTTTTTCCAGCTCCAGACGGGTGTCAGGCTCAACCGCTGGAACGTGGCGGCCAGCACCTTGCCGTAGCGGCAGGATTTCACGATTTCCCTGGCTTTGACATATTGCGGCCAGAACCGGATACACTGGCCGATCTGCAGGATGCGGCGGGCTTGTTTGGACGCCGCAATCATGCTCCGACACTCCGTCGAGGTCAGCGCCATGGGTTTTTCGCACAGCACATGCAGACCGGCTTTGAGGCATTGGAGGGTAATTTTTTTATGTAAATAGGTCGGCACACAAATGGAGACAGCATCCAGATCCATGGTCCTCAGCATCCGACCAACATCGGTAAAACAGGCGACCCCCGCCAGGTTCAAGGGCTCTTCGGCCCCCTGGATATTTCCCGCCGTACCGGCAGTTTTCTTAAACTTCGATGCATCCGCATCGCAAACAGCCGCCAATTTGGCGTTACCTGTTTTTTTCCAACAGCGGAAATGCATCTTACCCATAAATCCCAACCCGATAATACCGATCTTCAACATGGCTTCATCCTCCCGATTTTTTATTTGAATATCTTTTTCATGGCCATCGCCGTCTTCCGCAGACGGCCCGGCACATACGGCAGAATTTCGGCCGTGACGTATCCGTTATAGCGGATGCCGGCCAGCGCTTTTTTCACCGCCTTGAAATCCACGTCGCCTTTCAGCAGGTCGCAGAAACCGGCGGCCGTGCCCACCCGCTTCTGAAAATCCTTGATATGCACCCGCTTGACCCGGCGCCCGAGAATATTCAACCATTGATCCGGATACCCGGTTAACAGCACATTGCCAACATCGAAATACGCTTTGACATACCGGGACTTGAACCCGTCAATAAACTCCCGCATCTCCAGCGGACTAAGGAGAAACTTATTCCACACATTTTCCACGCAGAGGGCCACGCCCGCCCGTTCGGCAACGGGAAGCAACTGCCGGATCGCCGCCCGCGCCCGCTGATAACACACATCATAGGGAATGACTTCCCCGTCGGGCAGGAAAAACACATCCACGGCCCCGGGCACAAAGAGGTAAGCATCCGTCTTCAGCCAGCGCGCAATCATCAAGGCTTTTTTCGTGAATTCAATAATCCGGCGGCGCGTGGCCGCATTGTTGGCCGTGG
Organism: uncultured Verrucomicrobiota bacterium; assembly: GCA_964418925.1. Lineage (GTDB taxonomy): Bacteria > Verrucomicrobiota > Kiritimatiellia > JAAZAB01 > JAAZAB01 > CAYQNY01. The sequence continues at coordinate 3,602 of CAYQNY010000105.1, read as the reverse complement.
GCGAATGCGTCCAGCTCTCGCCGCTGGCCAGGCCGGCGATTTCAATACCCAGCTTGCGGGCTTGTTGAACAATGGCTTCGCATTTCGCCCGGGACGTATCGGGCGTCAGCACGCCCTGGCTGGCGACAGCCAGTTCAATGGCGTCAAAGCCGCAGTGTTTGGCTTCTGCCATGGCTTCGGCAATATCTTTTTTTCCTTCCAATCCGCCGGCGAACATCCAATAACTGGCGCTGATTTTCATAGGTCCCTACCTCCAATACTGATGGATAAAAGAATCATTGGGCATAGCAAACAGATTATCACAATGCCAGAAACTCGTCCAGCGCATTCTGCCAGGGCCGGATGGAATAATCCAGCACCGACCGGATTCTGGCCGTGTTGAAGCGGGAATTACTCGGCCGCGCCGCCTGGACGGGAAACTCGCCGCTGGAACAGGGCCTGACCTTGTTTGTCAGGTTCAATCGTTCGGCAATGAAGCCGGCTACATCATACCGGGAGGCATATTCGGAATTAGCAAAATGATACAGTCCCGCATGCCGGCCGCGAATCAGGCAACCTATGGCCTTGGCCATATCCGCCGTCCACGTCGGCGCGCCGAACTGGTCGTTGACAACCTTGAGTTCTGATCCCGCGCGCGCGCGTTCCAGGAATTTACTGATGAAATTCACTCCCTGCCGGCCATAGCTCCATTCCACCCGCATGATCGCATGCGCGCACGCCGTTTCCCTAAGCGCCAGTTCCCCTTTCCATTTGGATTCCCCATAGACGCTGAGGGGTGATGGAGTATCGGTTTCCTGATACGGCTGATTACCCTGTCCATCGAAGACAAAATCAGTGGAAATATGAACCAGGAACAATCCGCGCCGTTTCGCCAGGCGCCCCAGATCACCCACGGCCGTCGCATTCACCGCCATGGCAATATCCGGCTGTTCTTCCGCCTTGTCAACCTGGGTAAATGCGGCACAGTTTACGACGACATCCGTGTTTTGCAGAGCCCGTTCCCGGTCAGCGGGACGGGTGATATCCCAGTCCGGTAGATCCCAGACCTGCACGGCATAACCGTTCCGCTTGAGGTGATCGGTTACATCCGACCCCAGCATGCCCCGGCCGCCGAGAATGGCCACAGATTCAAGCATTCGTAATTCTCCATTGGAAATTAAATTTGAGCGGTTGCTACTTAGCTCCTAAGACGTAATTACTCAGGTATTCAGAATTCAGAATACTCTGAGAATACGCCTCCCATTGCTGAACGTAACGGTGTTTCGGCGCATCGGTGTGTCGGTGTTTATTTTTTCCGGCTCCGATACGTCCATACTCCGGTACTCCGACACTCCACTATGTCCTTGCCGGCGCCCTCATTCTGACTCCTGAGTAGTTACCCTAAGACTTTAATTGTTTGAGTTCATGCCTGATGCATACCCGCCTCTGGCGGAAATTATGCTTGGCTAGCTCTTTGCCAAGCGGGCGCGGTCGCTGTAGGCACCGGTGCGCGTGTCGATTTTGACGACATCGCCCTGATTGATGAACAGCGGCACCTGGATTTCGTAACCGCCTTCGATTTTGGCTGATTTCATGACATTGGTGGCCGTGTTGCCGCGGAATCCGGGTTCCGTCTCAATGATTTCCTTTTCCACAAAGGTAGGCAAGTCGACGCCAATTGGCCGATCATTGTGAATCAGTACCTGGACTTCCACATCTTCCACCAGGAAAAAACGGGAATTGCCCAGCACTTCGGCGTTGACATTGAGTTGCTCGTAATTCTTGTCCATGAACACGTACTGGTCGCCCTCGATATAGGAGAAGCGCGTTTTTCGTTCTTCCAGGTTGGGCTCCGTGAAGGTGTCGTTGGAGCGGTAACTTTTGTTCAGCGTACTGCCGGTGATCATGTTTTTCAGCTTACAGTTGTAAATCGAGGCGCCTTTGCCCGGCTTGAGGAAATTGAACTCGGTAATGATATAAGGTGAACCATCAATTTCTATCCGGAGTCCCTTGCGCAAATCAGATGCCGTGTACATAGCGATATCCCCTTTTCCTCGTTCCTCGTGTTTGAAGTACGAGGCGTGATTATTAGAAGAAAAAGCGCCGCTTGGCAAGTATTTTCGTGCGCGGAATCCAAAAATTGATGGCTGGAGTTGTTACTGCAGAAAATATTTGGCCAGCAATAAACCGCCCAGGACAACGGGCACCAGGATATCAGCATAGAGCGCTCCGCCGGCATTCCCGGGCGCATAATTCTGCTTCTTCTTGATCTCGATGATATGCCCGTACGCGGCGCCCAGGGCAAAGACGGAATAGGCGATTGCCGTGGCCAGCCAAAACCCGTCGCGCAACCAGATGCACAGGAGTCCGCAGACGCCCTTGCCCAGATTGGCGCAGGCCACCTCAAACTGAAACGGATTGCCCGCAGGCCACCCGATGTATTGCGCGACCCAATCGGCCCTGAACGCATGGACAAAAAATCCCATCACGCCGCCGACTCCCACGAAGACAACCAGCATATAGAGTAGCGATGTATCAATAACGGGGGTTTTGGCGATCAGGACATGTAAAGCCGTCCCCACCACCGTGAGCACTGCATAGAAAGCATATATCACAGTTTTCTCCTTTGATTTTTTATCACAGTTGCAGATATTATGGGGCGTTAACCTGACTTATTCATGAAAACTTTGTTTTCATTCATAAGCATCTCAAAACCAACGGCTTTGAGATTTCGACGCGCCCGAAAAAATCTTCGGGCTTGCCCGTTCGGCTTCGCTCAGGGCCTTGAGCATTGTCGAAACGGCTCAAGGTTAACCCTGAGCGTAGGCCTTGTTAAAGGCCGAAGTCGAAGCCCAAAGGGTGGATTATTTACGCTTTGCGTGAATAATCCAGGTTAAGGCCAAGCTTGTCAACGGAAGACTCGATCTCCGCTTGAGATCAGAAGATGCTAAACACTGTCCCCTTCGCCAGCGGCATGAGCCATTTGTCGTACAGGTAACTCTCCACGTTCTCCCGCTCGGAATCCGTTAGTGCGCTGTTATAGATCGCGATCTCCGCGATATCCCCCGCGTATACTCCGCCATCATCCTCATTGCCTATGTCAATGTCGGTTCCATCGGCAACGGCGTCTCCGACCGAACCGGTTGCCTGGTTGGTCCCGTTAATCCACGAGGAACTGGCGGCCCCGTTCCACACCGCTGAGTACACCAGGTACTGGCCGTTCGTGTAGGCGGAGTTCGCAAATTCCGTTCCTCCCCGGAAGCTTCTGACAGAGTTGTTGTAGAAATACACTATGCCCCTGGCATCGCCCGCGCTGCCGCCCATGAAGTTCCCGCCGGAGCCGGCGGTCTTGCGGGCCTCAAGCACCGCAAAGACCGTCCATGGACCCGCGTTCGCAAAGGGGGAGTCGGTTGTGTTCATCAGCCGGTCATCCAAGTTGAAGCGGACGGCCGACCGACCCGCCCTGACGGGCCAGGACACCAGCGTCGGCTGGTCGGCAAGCGTCGGCGGGGTAACATCCAGACCGCTGCTGCCCTTATCCTGCCAGTTGGTGACACTGCTTCCGTCAAGCAGTACCGTGTTCGTATCGTTGGCATCCAGATGAAACGCCGCCCCGCTGACCG
>CAYQNY010000104.1:0-11693 GCA_964418925.1 uncultured Verrucomicrobiota bacterium | reverse complement strand
TTTCATTATGCTGATGATCCAAAAGGCCGTAACAGCATCCTAACCCCGGGAACATGATTATGAAATTACCAGGCAAGAGTCGCTACAAGCGGGTGCTCCTGAAACTCAGCGGCGAAGTTCTGCAGAACCGGGAAACCCGGCTGAGCATTGATCCGCACACGGTCCGCACCGTCGCCAAGCGCATCCAGGCCGCCCGGGCCATGGGAGTGCAGATCGCGGTTGTCATCGGCGGCGGCAATATCTTCCGGGGCGGCGTTGGCCAGGCGCTGGGGATTGACCGAAACACCGGTGATTACATGGGGATGCTGGCAACCGTGATCAACGCGCTGGCCCTGCAGGACGCGCTGGAAAAATCGGGCGTGGCAACCCGCGTGCAAACGGCGATTGAAATGAAGGAAATCGCCGAACCGTTTATCCGCCGGCGCGCGCTGCGGCATCTTGAAAAGGGGCGCGTGGTCATCTTCGGAGGCGGCACGGGGAATCCTTACTTCACCACCGACAGCGCCGCCGCCCTGCGCGCCAGCGAAATCGGCGCCGCCGCCCTGTTGAAGGCCACCAAGGTGGACGGCGTGTATTCCGACGATCCGGCGCAAAACCCCAAAGCCCGGCGTTACCGCTCCCTCACATTTCAGCAGGCCCTGACCAGCCGTCTCAAGGTAATGGATTCCGCCGCGTTTTCGCTGTGCATGGAAAACAATATTCCCATTATCGTGTTCGACTTTTTCAAAACCGGCAATATCGAACGCGTGCTGGCGGGCCAGCCTGTCGGCACACTGGTGAAAAATATCTGACCTGAACTTGATTCTGCGCAACAGAATCAATACTTTAAGGAGAATGTACTCATGGAAACCCTGGATGATGTCCTGCTGGAAACCGATGACAAAATGTCAAAATCCCTGGAGTTTCTGAACCAGCAGTTTTCCGGGCTCCGCACGGGCAAAGCGGCCGCGAGCCTGGTGGATCACATTATGGTGTCATACTATGGAGCGTCGGTCCGTTTGCGGGAAATCGCCAACATTGCCACGCCGGATACGCGCCTGATTGTCATCAATGCTTACGATCCCACCGCCTTGGCCGCCATTGAAAAGGCAATCATGGCAGCCAACATCGGCGCCACGCCATTGAACGACGGGCACGTTATCCGGATTCCTATTCCCGAACTCAGCGGAGAACGCCGCAAGGAACTGACCAAAATGGCCAGGCAAATGACTGAAAAAGCGCGCGTGGCGGCGCGAAACATCCGCCAGGAAGCCAACGAGCAGGTTAAAGCGCTTCAAAAGGGAAGCCAAATCACCGAGGATGAAAAAGATCAAGGCCTCAAGGAAATCCAGAAATATACGGATGATACCATAAAAAAAATGGATCAGGCTCTGGATGCCAAGGCCAAGGAACTGATCTCGTTTTAGTATTCTGTCGATTTTTGCCAATGGTACAACCGGTAGAATATAAATACCTTTTGACTTGGTGCGGTGCGGATGGTATTATAAAAATAAATGAAGTGATTATTAATAAAGAGGATTAATTATATGCCCGACAATCCGCCAGCGCGTACGCCGTCGGAACCGGCTTCCAGGGAAGTTCCCAAAAAGAAAATGACCACCCAGGTTCTTTCGATTAAGCCGGTGGATGATTCCGCAACCACCCCAACGCCAAAAACTATCCCCTTGAAACGGTCGTCTACTGCCGTAATCAACATAGCCGGTGCGTCATCGCGGCCGGCGCCGGCCGGTAAAAAAGATACGGCACGCCTGGACAATAATTCCACCGTGGCACGAGATGCCAACCCAAAGAGCGCCACAACACCCCTGGTGGGCATCCCGCGGCAACCGACGACGGATCGTAAATCGGAAACAATCCGCATCTCATTAGCCGACATTCTGCCCGCGTTAAAAAAACCGGTTGCCGGTAAACAGGCCACTACACCCATTACGGAACCTACGACCACTGCAGCGCCCGGTCCGCCGACTATTCAACTTAAGCGGCCGCCTACAGTGCCCATTACCATTATACCCGATGCCGGCATGAAACCGCCGGCCAAGGTAAAGACCAGCCCTGTCGAAACGCCCACGGTAACACGCCCGGCGAAGGACGACGGTAAAAAAAGGACGACCCGTCTGATCCTGGATGCCACGGCAGTGTCGGCGGAGGCAAGTCATATGACGTCTCCAATTACGGTAATTCCCCAGACCATCCGCCTGAAACGGCCGGGCATGGGCACATCGTCGGCGCCTACCAAGGCCAAGGTACGCACTGATCTGATCAGTAAGGCGCCGACGGTGGTCAGAACTCCGCCAGTCACCCAAGCCAAAATGACCACTTCGCGCATCATGGTGGAGGAAACCGCGCCGGTGTCCGCATCACCCTCACCCGGTGAACTCAAACGCAGAACATCGCCTATTCCCACATCACCGGGCGCCGTAGCAACACCACACACCATCCGCCTGAAACGGCCTTCAAGCGCAGCCATGGAGGAGGAATCCACCATAGGACCAGCCGCTGAAGTCCCAACGGTGATGAAAGCCAAAAAAGCGGAAACAACAAAAATTGATTTACCGAAGGATGCCGAAGCCGTTCCCATTACCCAGCGAAAAACCATTAAAATCAAACGGACGGAACGGAACGTGGCCCCGCGCACCGTGATGCTGAAACATCCGAGCCCGACAGCAGCAGCGGATGCCATTCAGCCAGAAGCCGCCGCCGCAGTCACTGACGAAGCCGATTTGATCAGCCCCCTGTTTTTCGGATTGGCGGCCGCCGCGGTGGTATTAATCGGCTGTCTGGTTTATGTGATGGCGGCGCAGGCATTCGGGCCGGAACTCGTTCTGCCGGTCCCGGCATCCCTGCTTTGAAAATATTATAGCTAATGATTTCTGCGTTTTGCAGAAATCATAATCCGTAAATGAAAGGAACCAAGCTCATGGCGGAAGGCAATATTATTCATCTATCCAATGACACTTGGCAAACGGAAGTCATGCAATCGGCGGTTCCCGTCCTGGTTGATTTCTGGGCGGAATGGTGCGGTCCCTGCAAAACAATCATCCCGGTGCTCAACGAACTGGCCGTGGAACTCGCCGGCAAGCTGAAGATCGGAAAAGTGAATGTGGATGAAAACCAGGAACTGGCGGGCAAGTTTCACATTCGCTCCATTCCAACACTGCTGATCATCAAGGACGGCACTGTTCAGGAACAAATGGTGGGCGCATTAAGCAAAGCCGACCTGAAAGCCAAACTGAGCGCCTATCTCTAGCCCAGTGAAAGCGGGGAAGAAGTGCGCCTGGCGGGGATCGAACCCACAACCTTCGGCTTCGGAGGCCGAATACAATCCTTTATTCATCGGCCTTTTCGGCTGACTGCTATCTTTATGTAGTTGACACCCTGCCCCCGATATGCGATTCTTGCGCCATTAAAAGCAAACAAAGGAAGGGGGGCGCAAGTGAAAAAGCGAACGGGATATTTGATTCGCCGCGGCAAGGTCTTCTATGCCTGCTGGACTGTGGCGGGTAAGAAATTTATGCAGACCACCGGCAAGCGCGACCGCCGGGAAGCAAAAAAACGGTTATCTGAAATCATGGAGCCGTTTCTGGTCGAGGATGAAGTTAAGACGTTACAGAACATTGCCGCCCGGATTGAAGGCCGCACCGCCGAATTAACCCACCTTGAAGACGAACGCAACCCGCCCTTGGCTTTGGCCGCCGCCTGGGACGCATACGAACGGGCCGGGAATCGCCGCGAAATTTCATCCGTTACTATGCGGAATTATGATTGCCACTGGCAAACATTCACCCGCTGGCTGTCCGAAAACTTCCCCGATGTCAAGCTCCTGCGGGAAGTGACTTTCCCTGTGTGCGAAAAGTACAAGGAACACATGGCAGGTTTGAAAGTGACGGGCCGGACCTTCAACGCACACCGCGCTTTTCTGCGGTCATTCTTTAATGTCCTGACGGACAAGGCCCGGCTAACGGAAAACCCCTGGGCGAAGATTGCCAAGCGGGATGAACATTCTATCGGCCGCCGACCGCTGACTGTCGAGGAACTCCGGCGCGTTTGTAAGTCTGCCAAAGGGGAATTGCGGATTATGCTGGCCTTTGGCCTTTACCTGGGCTGCCGCCTGGGGGATGCCGCTTGCATGGACTGGGGCAACGTGGATATGGAGCGCCGCTTAATCCGCTACACGCCGCGAAAGACCGCCCGAAAGAAACCTGACCCCCTGCTGATTCCGATACACCCGGAACTTTACGCTGTCTTGAATGAAACGCCGCCGGGTAAACGCAAAGGGCCATTGACGCCGGACATGGCCGAACGATACCAGAGACATCAGGGCCTTGTGTCGAACGTGATTCAAGAGCATTTTGAAGCCTGTGGGCTGACTACCACCGGCGAGCGCAACGGGGCCGGAGTCCGCCGCTACGTGGCCGCCGGCTTTCATAGCCTGCGTCATTCCGCTGTTTCGTTTCTCCGCCAAGCCGGAGCCGCGCAAAGCATTTCACAGGAGATAGTCGGACATTCTTCGGCGGATGTTCATGCCCTGTACACGCATACAGACGAAGACGCCTTGCGCCGGGCCGTGGCTACCCTGCCCGCTGTCCTAGGGGACAAGCCTGCACCTGCCCTGCCGCCGGCGAAGCTGATTGACGCCTTACCAATCCGCACCTTGGCCGACAAGTTGAACGTCAAGAATTGGCAGACCGTGAAAAAGGAATTACTGAAACTGGCGAATTAAAACAACCGCCCCGGCCTGATCCGCCGGGGAAGTCCTGCCGGGGCCGGGCCGTACCCCGCGTCCCCGGCGGGCAACCTGTACGGAGGAAACATGAAAACGCGAATACGAATAGACGGAAAAGATATTGAAGGCTACTTGCAAGAAAATCATGTCTTGCTGAAGAAGGACCAGACGGCATGGCCATTTCGAGACTGCCCCGGAGACGCAATGCTCGCTCTGCATGATTCAGATGGCCGGAATGAGAAAGAGGTTAGACGGCTATTGCGTTCAAGTCCGGTGACAATCCACGTTTTTCGCTTGGTGGTAAAAGACGGCACATGGGTTTTTGCGTGGTGGGAACGTGGTAAAAAAAAGGAATCCATAGACCTGCCTGACTGCTTCGTAAAAGCGCCGGAGGTGGAAGAATGCTTTGGCACGTTCTATGACAGCAACGCCGAGAGAATCGTTGACGCGAACTATGCCAAGCGGGAACATACCATCAAAGAAAACGCGTTATGGCAGAAGAAACAACGCTCCGCCGTGCCTGTCTCTGCCGGCATGATTCGCCGGGAACTTGCGCCGGTTAAAGAAGCTGTAAAAGGTATTGCCGAGAGTGTCCGGGCAGAAAAAGAGGAAAAAGCAGAACTGAAAAAAGATAACGCCGCGCTGCGAGAAGCGAATCAAGCAACGTCCGCCGAGTTTCAAGAACGTATCGGGCAATTCGTCAAGGCACTACCACACCCGCAAGGCTTAATTTATGACCTTCGCTGGAATCAATATTTATCACAAGAGAAGATTGTTGCCAAATGTAGCCGCCTTAAAATTACTGGCTGTCGCACAAAGAAACGTGTTGGCGAACTACTAAAGAAAATCAAAGCCATGGCCAGAGCAAAAGGCTACAGGCTGTCAGATCGTGTAACCGGGCCGAACGCACCCCCCGACCTGCCCACTGGGTATGTTGACGGCATAGACGGCAAAACTCCTATTCAACCAAAAACACCTGCCGCAATTACAGACAAGGCGGAAATGGATTCAATCATTGAAGCATATCGCAAGGCTTCACCGGCTGGGCAAGCCACTATGCGGGATCACTACAAGGAAGAACTTGTCAAGGAACTGAAAAGACGCGCCCTTATGCCCGAAAAAAACCACGAATAGAACCGGAAATCATAAACGGTTTTCGTCAATGTTAATCATGGCGCAACGCAGTTTTCGATAACGTTATCCATCCTAAATAAAACCGTTTCGTTTATTGGTGACGGGATACGCGAATAAACGCGCACCCTATACCAAAGGAGAAACGAAACGTGTTACCCACAACCTTGCAAGCCGTCCGGTCTATCCTGACGGCTGACCCATCCGTCAACCCGCCGGAGCGCAATCGCCTTCTGGCAATTCTACGACAAGGCCCGCAACCGCAAGCCGCCCCGGCCGCCGCTGCCTCCACCGGGCCGCGCATAATGCTCCGGGGGGAAGTGGCCGAGAGGCTATCCAGATCATTACGAACCGTTGACAAATACGCGGCAACCGGCCTGTTGAAAAAGCGCACGTTTCCGGGACACCGGCGGGCAAGCGGCTTCTTGGCCACCGATGTTGAAGCCCTACTGACGGGCGAACTGGGGGCCGCATGACCGCCCCCGCCCATTGTCACCGCTGCCAACGGATCACGGAAACCGTTTATCTGCCGCTACATGGCGGCTTGATCGGCAACTGTTGCGCCGCCTGCCGCGCCTGCCGCCGGGGCCGGTCGTATGTCACCCGCCGCGAATATGAATCAACTCTGAAGCCTGTCGAGGCCAAAGGAGATAGCCATGCGAACCAAGACAAGCCGGTTTAACTGGCTATCCATTGTTGCGGCATACCTTGCGCCGGAAAAGGTCAAGGCCCTGCTCTGGCCGCTTGCCTTCCACTCGAACACCGCTGGGGAATGTCATCCGTCTGTTCCTACCCTGGCCCGTGAAACAGGCTGTAGCGCTTCAACCGCCCGCCGCCGCTTGCATAAACTAGCGGCTATGGGATTGCTCGAAATTGTGCCGCGCCATGTTCCATTTCACGCCGGTGGAAAAACGCTTTATCTCAATCTCTATCGCCTGAAATTGCCCGCTGAAACCACGGGACGACCTAGCAGAGTCTTGCAAGGTCATCCCGACAAGATGACCTTCCAAAAAGCAGAGACGACCTTCCAAAACAAGGGAGATGACCTTCCAAAACGGGGGGATGACCTAGCAGAGCTATGCAAGCCAAATCCCATTAGAAGCCCATTATGTAAACCCATACCGAAAGCAGCGGGGAAAAAGCCTGCCGACTTGCCGGTTGATAAAGCACCATCGGAGAAGAAACGTCGAATTGATTATGAAACGGCAAAGCTGCCGGAGATCAATGACTACACCGATATTCACGGATGCCCGGATCCGATCCTTGCGGCAATGGGAATCACCGGAGAACGATCAAAGCAGGGCTGGGGCCATTGGCTGAAGGTGTTGAACCAGGCCCGGAAGGAACATGGAGTTGAAAGAGCGGAGCGGCTTTTCCAGGACTGCCTTGCGGAATTATTCGGCGAGTTGAAGCAAGGCGAGGCCAATAAACCCGGCGCTTGCTTGAACGTTAAATTGAAAAAGGTCTTCGGATGACAATGAATAGCAGGCGCAAAGGAATCCGGGCAGAGAATGAAGCAGCCGCCGCGCTGTCTGCCGCTTGGTTGTTGACCGTTGCCCTGCCCGATACCCCGGCGCTGGCCTGCCGGATCATGGGACAGACCGCCCCCCCCCGGGCGCCTTCGGGTCCTTCCGGGGGCAAGCGTGAACGCACCCGTTGTGACGACATCAGGGAAATATAAATTGATACTGTTATGCAACAATCGAAGGGGATCAAGACATGGAATTATCACTAAAAGAGGTTGAACAAATTGTCCAGGTCAGCCGTTATCAGGTCAGCCGCTATGCTAAAGAAAACAGGATACAACGAACCCGGCAAGGCCATTATGACGCCGCAAGCCTGGCAAAGGTCCATCCGCCCTTTGATAGGTGGGCCTGCATGGGGCAAGACATTGCCGAAGAACGCGCCGTATGGCTGGTTAGAATGGAACATTTTATCCGGCGTGAACTGTTTCAGATCATCAATGAGCGACACAAGGGCGAACATAAAGGCTATGGCCGCCCGGAGTTATCGGCAAACGAAAAACGCGAGATAGGCAAGGCGGGCAATGAGTTTGTCGCAATACTGGCGGCAATGCCTGACAGATAAATTAACATGGATGACGCCGCCGATCCCAACCATGAAGGATCTATCAGAATACATGAAAGAAGGGACGGCACAATGAAGGCGCTAGACACCTACGGGCAAACGCCGCGCATCATGCGAACAGGCAAGCATCCGACTACGGCTGCCTTCCGTCCCTTCCTAGGGGATTCTAAAGACATAGTCGCATAATATCTGTTATGTCTACTACCTAACGTTATATTATCATCTTGACTTTCCCGAAGGGAAAGGAGAGGATTGCGCCATGACAACAAAAGCCATGCTGACCGTGAATGAAGCCGCCGCCGTCCTGGGGAAGCGCCCGGAGACTGTCCGGCGCTGGCTGGCCGCCGGAATCATCAAGGCAACCTATGACGGACCGCACGTTTTCATTTCCGCCGCCGTCCTGAAACCCCTGGCCCGCCGGATATGCGCCTGCTGTGGCAAGTTATATCATCCTGACCGCCCCACACGCTCCGGCCGATATTGTTCTAAAGCGTGTATATGGCAAGCCGCCTATGAACGGCGCAAAGCTGCCATGCCCGATCCTGCCCCGGCACCGAAAAAGAAAATTGACATGAACAACCCGCGTTTGGCCGCCGCCCTGAAATCCATCCGCCCCGGGTCCGCTGACCAGGGATAGCCTGTGCCCCCTTCAGGGATTGCCATCCGCCGCGCTGACACGTAAAACGCCTACCTGGCGCACTCGCGCGTATTTACGGGCGGCCAATAGCCATATAAAAATATATTAAAATAAACCTTGACGGGGCACCTTTTGCTTCATATTTTATGTAGACAGGAGGGCAGTGACACCGAACACCGACCTGAATTCATTGTGATCGTCTTTTAGGGGACCGACCGTCAAAAAACCGGATTATTATTGACACGTATTATTTATAAAGTATTCTGGCCGCATACGAAGCATCACTATCACTAAATCATATCAGGAGGCTTATCCAATGACCCGCACATGTAAATTAAACTGTACGGTCCAACATGGAATGTTTCGAGGCGAATACTTAGCCAAATTAACGGCCATCAACTCTACCGGAGAAAACAAAGATGTTCACGTATTCGTCAATGAATCCTGCCTGATGAATATAGATAGCAGCGGCAAAGGCAAAGCGCAGCTTCTGGCAACTGCTGTTTCAAAGAGCGGTTCTCACGTAGGTGTTGTCCTTCCTCAACCAACATTCGAAAATGGCCCATCCCTGCTCGTACCGGCAACGACTATAGCCAGATAGAGAAAATCGACGCTTATGATTCTTTCGAATAAAGCCATAGGGAGGGCTATTCGACAGCGAAAAATCGTATTGGACCCTAAACCGGAAAAAGAACAGTTTGCTCCTTCCGCTTTGGATCTTCGTGTAGGCAATCAATTCTTCAAATGGAAAGAAACTCAGGCTGGATCTGGGGCTGAAGTGTGTTTCGATCTTTCCGCCTTCAACATTACGTTGTGTAAGGACCATCTTAGTGAAGTCAGGCCGGAATCGGACGGTCGCATTAAATTAAAAGCCGGCGACTTCATACTGGCTAATACGCTGGAAAAAATCACCTTGGAATATACCAGCCAGCTCGCAGCCCGGGTTGAAGGCAGAAGCGGGTTTGCAAGATTAGGTCTTCAGGTACACATGACCGCCCCAACCATCCATTGTGGTTTTATAGGAAACATCATCCTTGAACTTAAAAACTGCGGGAACTACCCGCTCTTGATCACCCCAAACAAGACTTATATATGCCAGTTGATTTTTGAGACCGTAAAAGATAAACCTGTCGGTTCTTTCAATTCCAAATTCCAGTACCAGACAGGTCCCATTGGCAGACACTGACAACCTAAGTTGAATCCCTCCTTAGTTAATTTCCGGCAGTAACCCCACCGCGGCCGCGGCGGCCGGCTCGACAACGTGAGTATAGTAACGGGTCATCGCCGGGCTCGCGTGCCCCACGATCGATTCAACCACCGCCAATGGGGCCCCGGCGCTCTGATGGAACGATTAAATGCCATCATAGAGCACACTCCCGCCACCTATCGCGCCCCGCCCCATCATGACCACCGGCCGGGGATCGTCATACCTGGGCGATCCTGCTACCTTTTGCACCCGTCTAACTGTCGGCTTCTGTCGGCCTGACCCCGACTGCTACCTTTTTGTATACTACACCTTGCCCCCATTTCAACTTGACGGAAAAAGACGCATAAAGACGAAAAGCGCGAAGCGAATATAGATTAAAAGCTTTATTCTATTGGCTGAAATGCGGTTTTGCCCGCATAGAATAAGGGGCAAAAACTGGTGCGCCTGGCGGGGATCGAACCCACAACCTTCGGCTTCGGAGGCCGACACTCTATCCAATTGAGCTACAGGCGCATTGGGCATGCGGATAGGCACTCTAGCCCAGGCCCGCGCGCTTGGCAACCAGGAAAAATTAAGAATTAAAAATTAGAAATTAAAAAGAAGGAACGCGGGGAATCAGACATCCGATTTTTTAATTCTGCATTTTTAATTTACTGACCGCTGGTTGGCTGATTACGACCATAAGCCGGGAACGGATTTGCCACAGGCTTTGCACCGGCCGTCCACGATCGTGTTTTTCAGGATGCGATACCCATAGCGCTGAATCAGCATCGCCTGGCACGACGGACAAAGGGTGTTTTGTGCCTCTGACCCCGGCACATTGCCGATATAGACGAAATGACAGCCTGCCCCAACGGCAATTTTCCGGGCGCGGTGGAGCGTTGCCAGTGGCGTCGGTGGAATATTCCGCATTTTATACATCGGGTGAAACCGCGAGAAATGCAGGGGAACATCCGGCCCCAGTTCCCTGACTATCCAGGCTGTCATCCGCTTGATTTCGTCGGCGCTGTCGTTCAGCGTGGGAACCAGAAGCACCACAATTTCATACCAGACCCCCGAGTCTGATAATCGTTTCAACGTATCCAGCACCGGCTGCAGCATGCCGCCGCAGACATCGCGATAAAACTCCTGCGTAAATCCCTTGAAATCAATCTTGACGGCCTTCAGGAAAGGCAACAGCGCTTTTTGAGCTTGCGCGGAAATGAAACCGGCGGTGATCATAATGCTGTCAATACCCAGGTCTTGTCCGGCCCGGGCACAGTCCAGCAGGTATTCAGGATAAATCGTCGGCTCATTATACGTATAGGCGATCATTTTTGCCTGCGCTTTTTGCGCGGCCTTGGCGATATCAGCCGGCGAGCGATACGGCACGGAAACATCTTCCGGACTGGCCTGCGAAATATCCCAGTTCTGACAGAACTTGCACGACAGGTTGCATCCCACCGTGGCAATGGAATACGTCAGACTGCCGGGACAGACATGAAAAAGGGGTTTCTTTTCAATGGGATCCAAATGAGTGGCGCACGGCCGGCCATAGACCAGCGAATACAAGCGGCCCTGGCGGTTCTCACGGACGCGACAATAGCCGCGTTGACCGTCCGTCACCACGCAGCTGCGCGGACAAAGCTCGCACTGGACTTTGCCCTTAGCCAGTTTTTTATAAAAGGCCGCCTCATGCAGGGGCTCCTTTCCCACGGCATCCGCCAGTGTCCATCGGGTCAGGGCGCATCCGGCCGCGCCGGCGCCGAGCGTGGTCAGAAAGCGCCGGCGGGAAACGGATTG
Organism: uncultured Verrucomicrobiota bacterium; assembly: GCA_964418925.1. Classification (GTDB taxonomy): domain Bacteria; phylum Verrucomicrobiota; class Kiritimatiellia; order JAAZAB01; family JAAZAB01; genus CAYQNY01. The sequence continues at coordinate 125 of CAYQNY010000104.1, read as the reverse complement.
CCATGGATGACTATATTTCACAGACAACCTTTTGCGAGATCCGGATAATTTCAACTTTTAATTAGGCCCAGCCAGACGGGGCAAGCCTGTCCCGCGCTTCGCGGGATTTGCCGTTCTCCCGAACG
>CAYQNY010000103.1:0-11713 GCA_964418925.1 uncultured Verrucomicrobiota bacterium | reverse complement strand
GCGGGACGCGTCCCGCCAAACGCGGGACAAGCTTTGTTTACCACGCGTTTCGCGTGGTCGCGTCCACAGTGAGTTTTGCAATTAACTCGTATTACTTTATAACCCAAAAGGCACAAAAGTCAAATATTTTAAACCATGACAGCCAAAGCATTGACTATCCCCGCAAGGCCGGCCGTGATTCCCGTGGGGGACATCGCGAAACGGTCATATGCCATGTCGAATGCGTGCCGCCTTGATTACTCGGATGCCTTTACGACGGAAGGCGACACAATACCTGTTGGATACACCGGCATCGGTAATGATCTGCGATATTCTACCCAGCGGCAGAACTGATCTGAACGCAACTTTACCGAACTTGGAGCTATCGGCAAGGACAAAGGATTCCCTGGCATGACTCGACATGAGTGTCTTTATCCGTTCTTCGAAAAGGCTGTTGTCGGTAAAGCCGTCCTTGAGATCAATGCCCGAGGTGCCCAGGAAAGCCTTGTCCGTATGAAACTTGGCCAGAACGGTCTCCGTCACGGAACCGACAAAGGCGTTGAGCCGCTCGTCTAGTTCGCCTCCCGGAGTGATGATATTGATGCCTCGTTTCAGCACGAGCATTTGGATAGCATCCAGCGAGTGCGTAATGACGGTCAGATCCATGTCGTTGGGGAGGACCTCGGCGAGAAAACAACAGGTCGAACCGGCATCAAGGAAAAGCCGTTCTCCGGGCTGTACTAAAGCCGCGGCAGCGGCGGCGATGGCGCGTTTTTCCGCGGACGCCAGCCGCATCCGAACACCAACGCGTGTCGTGGCAAGAGGCGCACTGACGGGAACAGCGCCGCCGTGCACACGCTTCAGCAACCCCGCCTTTTCAAGCCAGATGAGGTCACGCCGCACGGTAATGGGAGCCACGTTATGCTGACGGGCCAGTTCCTCAGGCACGGCAAACCCCTTGCTGTAGATGCAGTCAAGAATCTTTTGCTTACGCGGATCTATCATTCTTTTTCCAGTTTTCATCATTTCCGAGGACCGTTTGCGGCACGTCACCCCTTCATAGCGCCATAAGCCGGCAGGCACATCAACTGTTCGAATATAACAAAGGTAAAAAATAATGTCCATAGACGACTTGACATCTTTCCCGGCTATGATAATTTATTATCAGTTGTGAATAATACAAATCATCGCCGGGAGAAGTTAAAGCATGACACGTGTTAATTGTATCGGGGTCCTCGTTGTCGATGCATTAAGCGGACCGTTAAGTCATTATCCGGTTCCTCACCGACAGACGCAGGTCATTACCCGGAATGTGCGGTTTTTTGCCGGCGGCGGCGCCGCCAACACCAGCGGCGCTCTGGGTAAAATGGGGATTAACGCAGGCGTGTTTTCCAAGATCGGGCAGGATTCCAACGGCGAATTTCTCCAGCGGGAGCTGGAGAAATCAGGTGTGGATACAAGTGGAATTTGCATTTCACAGAATGACGCAACCCCTTTTACTTATGTGGGTATTCATCCGGACGGCGATCGAACGTTTATTCATACTCCGGGCGCTAATAAGACATTCTGTCGCCATGATCTGAAACTCGACGCGCTATTCCAATGCCAATTCCTGCTTTATCAGGATTTATGGGTGCTTCCCTGTCTGGACGGCGAAGCGGGCGCGCAGCTGCTGTCTGAAGCACAACACCGCGGTATCGTGACCTTGCTTGATGAATGCTGGGGATTAGGTCCCCAGCGTGAAACGTTTGAAAAGATGCTGCCTTACGCCGATTATGTCGTACCCAGCGCTGATGATATGCGTGTCATATATCCTGACCTGGAGGTAGAGGAACTCGCCGGACACATTTTAGATTGCGGGGCCAAAGCGACCATCCTGAAATTGGGAGCCGAAGGTTGCTTGGTTGCGCAGGATAACAGGCGTGATTATATACCGGCTTGCCGTACCCAGGTTGTGGATACCACCGGGGCGGGTGACTGCTGGAACGCCGGGTTTATTGCCGGTCTAATACACGGAGAAAATGTTCTCGCTGCGGCCCGATTGGGAAATGCCTGTTCTTCATTTTGCATTGGCGCCATAGGAGGCGCTACTGGTATTCCGGATTATAATTCTGTCCGACAAAGAGCACAACAACTCAGGCAAGGGAGGCGAATAAATGAATAATAAGGTTTTCCGTTCACGGACAATAGGCGTTATGCGTATTCTCACCTTGGCGAAGCCCTGGGCGAAGACGGGTTGTTTAACGCTGGTCGGCCTGCTCTGGTTTGGCGTTCTTACGCTCCGGGCCGATACGCATTATGTATCGCTGGACGGCACAAACGATGTTGCCAACGGGTACAACACATGGGCGGGCGCGGCCACGCAGATTCAATGGGCGGTGGACACGGCGGCGGCCAGCGACATGGTACTGGTCAGCAATGGGACCTATACGCTAACCAACCAGATTTACGTTACCAACAACTGCACCCTCAAAAGCCTCAATGGCACCAACGTGACCTTCATTAACGGCAACTATCCCAATGTCACCATCCGTTGCTTATATGTCAGCAATAGCGTGTTGGACGGCTTCACGGTCAGCAACGGTTACAATGTCAGCGACAGCATCGGTGGCGGCGGCGGCGTTTTCCTTAAAAACGGTTCCGTGTTGAATTGTTTGATTTGCTGGAATGTCTGTTCCAATAGCGCCGCCAATTTCGGCGGCGGCGGAATCTGTTTTGACGGCACAGGCAACATTATCTCGAACTGCGCGGTGCTAAACAACACCGTTCCCGACACGGTTGATGGCGGCGGCAATCGCAATAAAGGCGGGGGAGTTTTTGCCCCTACGACGGGTGACGGAATTATGATTGCCAGCCGTATATCCGGGAACACGGCTGGGAGCGGTGGCGGCTTATACAACAACGGTTTTGTGGTCACGAATTGTGTGGTGGACGGCAATCAGGCGCAAACGCATGGAGGAGGAATCGCGCTTGAAGCGAGCTATGTTACCGACTGTGTGATCAGTAATAATGTTGTCACCGATACTTCCGGGAGTGCCGGCGGTGTGGGGGTGTACGGCGCAGCCAAATTGCTGAACTCGACTGTAATCGGCAATGTGGCCAGTTATGGCGGTGGAATTAGAGCGCAGTGTGCGGCGCAGATGTCCAATTGCCAGGTGATCGCCAATACGGCCTCAAATCATGTCTATGGTGGCGGAGGCGTCTATCTTAATCCGGCGAATTGGACGTCCTATGGAACCCCGGTGTGTGTTGAAAAGTGTGTCATTGCCAATAATGTGTCGTATGGATGGGGCGCCGGACTTGTCGTGGGCAGTACCGGCGGCACGTATGCCGACTATCCCACCCCCAATGCCATTATAAGAAACTGCCTGATCTCGGGTAATACCAATCGGGGAACGGACAGAGCTGGCGGAGGCGTGTTTTTACAAAGTGGCGGCGCCACCAAAGGGCCAGCTGTTCTGATCAATTGTACGATTACCGGCAATAAGAATGATAAATACGGGGGTGGCCTGGCGGACTACAGTCAGACTAATTACAGCGGTTGTGGCGGCGCGGTGATTAATTGCATTGTCTATTCCAATACCACAACCGGCGACGATTATGACGAGGTCTATAATGCGAATGCTCGGAACACGAATAACTACTTCTACTCCTGCATGCGGCCCACCGCCGGGGCGGACACCACGCCGGCGCCGAACCAGGGGAATATCACCAACGATCCGGCGTTTGTCAACGCGGGCGCGGGCAACTACCGTCCGACCGCATCATCGCCCTGTGTCAACACCGGTGTAAACCATAATTGGATGACGAACTCGGTTGATATGGACGGGCGGACGCGCATCCGGTACAAGATCGTGGACATGGGCGCGTATGAAATAATTTACCAAGGCACTGTCTTTTCCATATTTTGAAGCGCATGGAAGCAAATCGCATTGAAGCCAACGTCAACCTCAAAAGGCACAGAGCCCAAGTGACGCTGGATTATCAGGCCGGTTTCCGGAAGGAGCTCTTGCTCGAATGGCACGATAATGCCCTGGTGTGGCGCCGCCGATTGACCAATTCCTCCAAGCGGGTTTTACGGCTGAAAGAATCAGGCATCGGTCTGGCCGCGCTTGGGTTTGGCCACAATCCGGCTGACGATTATTTCGGAGCAATTATAACGAAAGACAATAAATGAAAAAACCGCAATTTAAGATTGCCATGGTCGGCGACCTGCATTTTCCGGGTCCTGGCGGTTACAACGCCAAGAATCTGAAAATCCCGCATGCCGACCTGATAATCGGCATGGGCGACTGGGTTGATTGGGGGTTGGACGAGGAATACGCGCCGGCGATGAAGTGGGCCAAAGGCCTCCGCGCGCCGTTTATCCTCGTGCGCGGGAATCACGATAATGGCGCGTGGGCCCGGCACGCGCGCCAGGTTTGCCATCCAACCATGGCCGCCCAGCTCAAGGCTCATTCGTCGGTTGACCGGATACGGATGACGGCGTGGAAACCCATGATTTGGGAGGAAGTTCGGAACACCGCCGTGTATTTTCCCAAGCAGACCGCCTGGCATCAGGTGCCGGCCGAGGTCCAACCGCACATTGCCCTGCTCCTGGACGTCACGCCCGCCTACTTCACCTTTGAAGCCGGAGGCATGCTGTTCATTTGCCTCGACACTTGCAATTGGCTGCTTGGCAAGAACCAACTGCGCTGGCTGGAAGCCAAGGTGCAAGCGGCCCGGAAACCCATCGTGCTGGCGGCCCATCATCATTTTTTGCCGGTGGGAAACCAATTCGACACGTGCCAGGTACATGAACGGGATTTCTTGCAAAAATTGTTCCTGGAGAACGAGCGGATTGTGGCCTTCCTGCATGGCCATGCGCACCTTGATTGTTGGTGGAAGTATGGGGGCAAGAATATCCTCACAGTTCGGAACCGGGCTATTCGCACCGTCACTTTCGAAAACGGCCGGGTGGCGGCAAGCAGTCTGGATGGACAGCCTTCGGCCGCCGAGTTTTTCCGTCCGCGTTATCTGTGCGCGCGGTGTCCGCATCCCGGTCAGGTTACTTACATGAACGACAAGCGTTTAAAAAACCCATGGGACATCGCCGATACACCATGTCTGGGTTGGTTGCCGCCGGAAAAGGAATCCGTGGAACTCGCGTGGACGATGCGCCTGCCGTCCGACATTTCAACGGCGTCCCATGAACTTGTTTTTCAACTCCGCAACACCGGGCCATGTGAACTGCGCCTCAAAGCACCCGGTTTGCCGAAACCGAGTGTGAAAATGATCAAACCCGCCCGCGCGGGACAAGTTGTTAAGTTGCCCATTGGCGCGCTATGCGCCGGCCTTATCGAAGCCCGGTTGAGCTGTTCTTCCGGTTGGGGTTATGCCGCCATGGCGGCGGATATTGTCCAAAAGAGGTGAGGCAACTGTGGAAACAGGGGTCACTCAGTCCTTCGAATAAAACACCATGTCGGAAAATTGATTTGAAACGGAGCAAAAACGGTATGGCCATTGAAAAATCCGGCGGTGATCGTACTCGTGCTATAGCAACATAACCGGATAAAAATCTCCGTGACGTCATTTGCCGTCACGGATTCAGGTACAAGGCTCATATGAATTACATGCTACGGCGGACTATTCTGGAGGATCGCTGGCAAGCCCAGCTTGCGGAGCTGATCGCTCTTTGCCGACAGGCCAGCATTGAAGAAGTCTTGCTGATGGAACAATCGCATCAGCTCCTGATGACGCCCTATCCGCTGGAAAAACACCGCCGCATGGCGGCGATCTATGCGCAAATGGCGGAAGAACTCCGGCGCGCGGGCATCATTTTCAGCATCAATCTGGCCTCGCTGATCGGGCATAACGACGCGCCGGTGGCCGACGATCGGGTTCTGCCATTCCAGAAATTCGTCGGCGAGAATTTGCGCCCGGCGCGCGCCTGCTACTGCATTCTGGACGAGCAATGGCAGACGTATGCATCCGAGGTCTGCGCCCTCTACGCCGCCGGCAAGCCGGACAAGATGTTCGTTGACGATGATTTTCGCAGTCTGAACCACTCCACCGCCTTTGGTTGCTTTTGCCCCCTGCATGTCCGGCAAACCGCCCAGGCCCTGGGCTTGGCGAAACTGACGGCGAAACAATTGCTGAAACAGGTGTGCGGTCCCGGGGAAGAAGACCGCCGCGGGCGCGCGGCATGGATGGAGATCAACTTCGCCGGTCAACTGCAAGCCGCGCGCAAAATGCGGGAGGCCACGGAGCGGGTGAGTCCGCAAACCCGGTTGGGACTGATGAACAGCGGGGAGCCTGCGCATGCCCTGCAGGGACGGGATATGAAACGTTTATTGCGCGAATTCTCCGGGCCGGCGCGGCGGCCGGTGTTCCGTCCGTGCGGGGGATGCTATGCCGAAGCGCTCCAGGAGGAAATCTGGATCATGCCCCAGTTCATGTCGCTGAGCATGTCCGTAGCCGGACCAGATGTGCAGACCGTAAGCGAGGTGGATAACGGTCCGCATACGCGCTATACTAAGAGTTTCCTTTTTACGCGTTATCAGATGGACCTTCACACGCTGGCCGGGGCGGATGATATTACGCTGAACATCTATGACGTTCTGGGCACGCCCTTTGCGCAGGAGCCTGGATTTGCCCAATTGCTGGCGGAGATGAAAGACCGGTTGGAGATCGTTCGTCAAGCGCGCTGGGGCAAGACGGCGAAGGGGGTTGCCCTGCCTTGGCATAAAGACTGCGTGAAGCACCGTATCAATCGCAGTGGCCGAATGGATGATTTAATACCCAAGCGGGAATTGGACCTGCTTTTGCCGCGCATGGGGATTCCCACCCAGTTCGCCGCCGGTCCGGCCAACGCCATTCTAGGCGACGACATTCTTTGCTATTCGGAGGCCGAGGTTCGGGAGTTTCTCAAAGGGGGTCTGCTCCTGGACGGCGTGGCCCTTGAACACCTGGAGCAACGCGGCATGGGCCGCCTGCTGGGATGCAGTTCGGTCGGGCCGCTCCGGCATGGGACAGTGGAGCGGGTGGAGAAAGGGGAGTTTGGCGGCCCCTTTGCCGATAACCTGATCGCCACCAACTGGTACCGTCAGGACCCGCTGAAGAACTATGCCCGTAAATTGGCGCCGTCGGCCGGGGCCATGGAACCCACGTCATTGTGGGACTTGGAGCTAAAGAAACGGTTGGGGCCGGGTTTGGTCATGTTTGAAAATGAGCTGGGCGGACGCGTGGCTGTTTTGGCGGTGCCGCCGGGCAATTGGCAATGGCTTTATCGCTCGCGGGCGTATCTCATCGGCCGGGTAATCCAATGGCTGATGAAGGGAAGAATGCCCGTGTGGGTGGATGACTGCCCGAATGTAGGGCCGTTCTACTACGAAGACCCAAAAAGCGGCGCGGGACTGTTGGGACTGGTCAGCGCCGGCTTGGATCCGGTGCAGGTGACGTTGCGGACGAATCTGCGGCTGAATGACCTGTTCACCGGCGCGGAAATCACGCCGGAGAATCCAATCCGGTTTGATGGCCTGGGAGTGCGTTTTTTTGTGACCGGATGACGCCCGCGGGCAGGGACGACAGACGAATGACAAGGAAAGGACGCGAAGATGGATACTAAGAAAATTGCGGCAGGTCTGAGTGAATACTTTGTCGGCCTTTGCTCCACTTTCAAACTGCTCGACACCCAGCGACTTGCGGAAATGGTGCAGCTAATCCTAAAGGCCCAGCAGGACGGAAAGACGATTTTCACGATGGGCAACGGCGGGCATGGAAACACTGCGGCCCACATGATCAACGACTTTGCCAAGCACACCATCAGTTCCGACACCAAGGACAAGGTCGTGGCGGAGAAGCGTTTTAAGACCATGTGCTTGAACGACTCGGTCTCGTTTGTTACGGGGCTGGGAAACGACATGGGCTTCAATCATATCTTCAGCGAGCAGCTCAAGAATTGGTGCGCCGAGGGCGACGTGGTTATCGGCATCAGCGGCTCGGGCAACAGCCAAAATGTGTTAAAGGCCTTCGAGGTCGCCAGACAGCGTGGCGCAAAGACAATCTGCCTGTCGGGCCAGCGCGGCGGCAAGGCTAAGAATGTCGCCGACTTATGCATCGTCGTGCCGTCGGACAAGATGGTGCAGATCGAGGATGTGCACATGGCTATCAATCATGCCGTCGCCGATGAATTGAAGAAGGCTATTCAGAACCGAACTACTCTTACAAGATAGGAAGTCCATGAAACCAAGCAAGCCGGACCACCTTGAGATTCTGCGGCAGATGCTGCGGATTCGTCATTTTGAGGAAAACCTATATCAGATGTACCTGGCCAAACAGGTTCCGGGCATGAGCCCGCACCTGTCGGTCGGGCAGGAGGCCATCGCCGTCGGCGTCTGCCACGGCCTGAAGGCACAGGATTATGTGCTGACCACCCACCGAGGGCATGGGCACGTGTTGGCCAAAGGCGCCAACATGAACCGGATGCTCGCGGAGATCATGGGCAAGGAGACCGGCTACTGCCACGGTCGCGGCGGTTCGATGCATATTGCGGACGTGAAGCTGAACATCGTCGGAGCCAACGGCATCGTCGGCGGCGGGCTGCCCATCGCCGTCGGGGTGGGCCTGTCCTGCCGGTATCAGGGCAAAAACGCCGTCACCGTTTGTTTCTTCGGCGACGCGGCCGCCAACATCGGCGCATTCCACGAGTCGCTGAACATGGCCGCCGTGATGAAGCTTCCGGTGATCTGGATCTGCGAGAACAACCAGTATGGCCTGAGTACACCCATCAAGCAAACGCTGGCCGGCGGGTCCATTGCGGCCCGCGGAGCAGCTTACGGGATTTCAAGCATCCGGTTGGACGGCAACGAGGTACTGGCGGTGTATGCGGCGGCCAAAGAGGCCATCGAACGCGCGCGGGCCGGACAAGGCCCGACGCTGATCGAGGCTGACACCTACCGTTGGTACGGCCACGGGGCCTCGGACAACCGTTCCTACCGCACGCGCGAGGAAGAGGCCGCCTGGAAAGAAAAGTGCCCGATCAAGCGGTACGTGGCCTGTCTGCTTAACGAAAAGATCGTGACCCAGGAGCAGGTCGGGCAGTTGGAAAAGGCCGCCGAGCAGGAAGTGCAGGAGGCAATCAAGTTCGCCAACGAATCGCCGCTTCCGGATCCTGCCACGGTCACCGATTACATTTTCAGCGCACAATAAATTCGTAGAAACATGGGAATACAGACTATGGCAGAGATGACATATCGTCAGGCAATTGCGCAGGCAATCATCGAGGAAATGGACCGCGATCCGAACGTTCTGATGCTGGGTGAAGACGTAGGCCCGTTCGGCGGGGCGATGGCGGCCTCCAAGGGCGTACACGCGCGGTTCGGCTCGCGGCGCGTCATCGACACGCCGATCAGCGAAGAGGCGATTGTCGGCGCGGCCTTGGGCGCGGCGCTGACGGGGCTTCGGCCGATCGCGGAGATTATGTTCATCGACTTCACCACCTGTTGCATGGACATGATCGCCAACCAGGTGGCGAAGGTCCGCTACATGCTCGGTGGGCAGGTGAAGGTCCCGCTGGTGATTCGCACGCAAGGCGGGGCCGGCAAAAGCTACGCCGCCCAGCACTCCCAGAGTCTGGAAATGTGGTTTGCGGCGATTCCCGGCCTGAAGGTCGTGATGCCCTCCACGCCGGCCGAAGCCAAGGGCCTGCTGAAGAGTTCCATCCGCGTGGACGACCCGATCCTATTCATCGAGAATAAGGTGCTCTACGGCAACAAAGGCCAAGTGCCCGACGATCCGGACTTCCTGATTCCCATCGGTAAAGCAAACGTCGTCCGTCCCGGCGCCAATGTGACCGTCGTGAGTTGGTCGCGGCAACTGCTGTTGAGCCTTAAGGCGGCCGACGCACTGGCGGCAGAGAACATCAACTGCGAGGTCATCGACTTGCGGACGATAAGCCCGCTGGACATGAATGCAATTTTAGCGTCGCTCTCGAAGACCGGCCGGCTGCTGGTCGTCGAGGAAGGCCACAAGAGCTTCGGCATCGGCGCGGAGATTTCCGCCCGGGTGATGGAGCAGGGCTTCGACCTGCTGGAAGGTCCGGTGCAGCGCGTAGCGACACTGGACACGCCGATCCCGTTCTCGCCGGCGCTGGAAACCGCCGCGATCCCCAGCGCCGAAAAGATCGCCGCCGCCATCCGAGCCATGTTTGCCGGCGCGTAAACAAAAGGAGAATCGTCAATGTTGCAACAGATCAAACTGCCATCCCTGGGCGCAACCATGGAAGAAGGCACGATCGTTTCATGGAAGGTAAAGGAAGGCGACGCCATCAAGATCGGCCAGGTGCTCCTGGAACTGGAGAGTGACAAGAGCGTCTTTGAGTACGAAAGCCCCTGCGACGGCCTGATCCGAAAGATCCTCGCGAAAGATGGCGAGACGCTCGCGGTCCAGTCCACCATCGCCGTCATCGGCGATGCGGGCGATGCGATTCCAGCCGAGTGGCTGGCGGCTGCTCCGGCTGCCAAGCCCGCTGTTGCGGCCGCCGCAATAGTTGCCCCGACGGTCCAGGCGGCTACCGCCGCCGCCGCGAAGTTCGACAAGGGCGGTCCGAAGATTTCCCCACGTGCCAAGAAGCTCGCCAAGCAGCTTGGCGTGGACATCGCGAAGGTCACCGGCACCGGCCCGGGCGGCAGAATCGAGTCAGCCGACGTCGAAAAAACGGCGCAGGCCCAGCCGGCATCCGCTTTTGTTGTCGGCGCAGCGACGTTCGATCCGATCCGCCTGCAGATTAACCGCAAGATCACCAAGTCCAAGCAGGAGATCCCGCATTTCTACATCACGGCACAGGTTGATATGACCCGTGCCGCCGCCTTGCGCGAGGCCCAGGGCCGGGCATTCTCGTTCAACGCTTTGCTGATGAAGGCGATTGTGGCGGGCCTCCAGATCGAGCCGTCGCTGAACGTGCAATACACCGATGCCGGCTTGGTCCCGCATAAGGCGATCAACATCGGCCTGGCAATCGAGACGCCCAAGGGCGTGGCCATCGCCGTGGTGGACGACGTCGCCAAGCAGGACCTGGCCGCGCTTACCGGTAAGATCAAAGCCTTGGTCAAGGCCGGGCAGGCGGGCAACTTCAAGGACCTCAAGCCACACGGCGCGTGCATGACAATCTCCAATGTCGGCATGTACCGCGTGGACGCGTTCTATCCGATCATTCATCCCGGTGAAGCCGCCATCGTGGGTGTCGGCTCGTTGGCAGAGCGGCCGGTCGTTGCCGGCGGGCAGGTCGTCGCCCGTAAGACGATGCCGATCTCACTGTGCGTGGACCATCGCATCGCCGATGGTGCGATCGCCGCGCGATTCCTGCAGGCGATGGTGGAATACCTGGAGACGGTCGGAGGCGAAGACCTGAGTTCCATAATCAACGCCGGTTTTTAGGAGATTAACAATATGTCTGAAATTATCGGTTGCGGCCGGGAATTGCATCGGCAAAAGCATTTTTTGTATTTTGGCCGGCAGGATTTAACGCCGCCGGCAAATAAGCAGAAGTCCGTGCAATACCTGAATCAGGGACGCGGCAACAGCCGCGCAGAGGCCGTAATCGTAACCTATTATTATGAGCTCATTACCTCTGCTCCGCCATTGGAAGCCCTTGTTCGGGCGGCGAAAATGCTTTTGGAGCATGGCACTATCAAACCATGGAGTCAGGAAGGATCCGCCGCCCTGACTAAACCGGATAGCTATGATGAGTATATGA
>CAYQNY010000102.1:2699-11800 GCA_964418925.1 uncultured Verrucomicrobiota bacterium | reverse complement strand
TGGCGACGGCGGGAGGCGGATCCGCCTTCGGCGGACAATCATGTGCAGTTCTGGCCCGCCTGCAGCGCTGGAGCGCCTGCCCACATCGCTACGCGAAGTGTTGCGGGCGGGCAGCGACTGCGGGCAGGCGAACTGCCGCTACACCATTCGTTCTCATGGCATGGGTTGTGTAGTGGCCGTTCGCCACGTCGCCAGGCCACGCTAAGATCGTGGCAAGCAAGTTTACCACGCCTGAGGCGTGGTGGTCCCTTAGCTCCGCAGCGCGGAGCTGACGGGGGGAGAACGGCAAAGTTGCGGTGAAGCCGCCTAATTAATAGGGTCTTTCAGCAAAATAGCGGGTAAAATGAGCAGGTAAAGAAAGGATTAGCTTTCGTCATGATCAAATCGAACTATTTCACTGCAATCGCCATCACGCCCTGGCTCTGGCTGGACCTGGCTCTGCATCTCACCATCTTTTTGCTTGTCAGCCTGCATTGCCTGAGAACCCGCCGCGAGGCTACCTCCGCTCTCTTGTGGATTTTCGTGACTTGGTCATTCCCCGTCTTCGGCGCCCTGTTCTACCTTATTTTCGGGATTAACCGCATGCCCCGCAAGGCCTGGCACAAACAACGCGCCGACAGCGCGTTTCTCGCCGAACGGCAGGCGCGGGAAGATGCGGCCTTGCCCATGACCTATTGGCGGGCCGTGCACGAGTCACTCTCCGCCGAGCCCGGCAAGGCTGAGGAGCGGGAAATCAACAACATCATGGATCATCTCCTGCCGAACCATCCCCTCCTGGGCGGCAACAGTATCCACCCGCTGGTAGACGGCGACGAAGCATTTCCGGCCATGCTGGCGGCAATCCGCCGCGCCAGACATCATATCCATCTGCAAACTTTCATTATCGGTAATGATATTGTCGGCCGCCAATTCCTGGATTTATTGGCCCAAAAAGCCCGGGAGGGTGTAACCATTCGGATACTATTCGATCAGTTCGGCTCGACCGGCGCGGTCATCAGCCGGTTTTTCTCCCGCTATCGACAGATACCCAATCTGCATATCTGCGGCTGGACGCAGGCCAACACATTCAAGCGTCAATTCCAAATAAACCTGAGGAACCACCGGAAAATCATGGTGCTAGACGGGCAGTCGGCGTTTTTCGGCGGCATCAATCTCCACGTCGAAAACATCACGCAGTCCGGTCAGCCGCCGATCCGCGATTATCACTTCGCCGTTCAGGGACCTATCGTTCAGGAACTGCAATATTCTTTTCTGCGCGATTGGTATTTCATGACCGATGAAGACCCGGAAAGCCTGCTGCAGCAGGCTTATTTTCCGCATGTACCGGCCGCGGGATCAGCGCTGGCGCGGGTGGTGAACAGCGGGCCCACACCGGATGAAATGGAAAACATAGCCGACGTTCTGTTTGAATGCCTGGTTTCGGCGCGCCGCCAGCTCCTGGTAGTGACCCCCTATTTTGTGCCACCCCAGGACATCCTGCACGCTTTCCGCGCGGCCGCGTCGCGGGGAGTGGATGTACGGCTGGTGGTTCCCAAATATAACAACCATTTTTATGCCGGCCTGGCAGGCAAGGCCTTGTATGAGGAAATGCTGGTCGCCGGCGTGCGTATCTTTGAGCGGCAGCCGCCGTTTATGCACGCCAAGGCATTACTCCTGGATGACAGCCTGGCGCTGATCGGCAGCGCCAACCTGGATGTACGAAGCCTGCGCCTGAATTACGAAACTAATCTGCTGGTTTTTGACACCGACTCCGTCAACGCCCTCAAACGTATCGTGCTGGACGACATCGCCCAAAGCGATGAACTCAGCCTGCGAGACTGGCAGACCCGCCCCGTGGCTCATCGCCTGCTGGAAAACTTCTGCCACCTGCTGATGCCGATCCTGTAATTCTTGCTTGCGGATTTGGCTGGACACAGGCATCATCAGCTTATTTCAACACACACCCAGAGGATATTTATGAAAAGCCGTTCAGTGGTCGAAAAAAACTACCAATTCCGGCAACAGCTCCATCAAGTGCATGTTCCGGATCGGCTGGACACTCACGCCAAGCCCGCCGCCAATGAATGGCGGATCGAAAACGGCTGGCGGATTGTCATCAGCAAAAAGGCCTCGACTCTAATCGTGAACACCGCCAGGGATCTGCAGGATTATTTTCTCACAAGCATGCAGGTCTCAACGTTATTGATCAAAACAGACAACCTGACCAAGGCGCTCAAGGACCACCAGCCCGCGATCATCCTGGGAACCAAAGCCAACCTGAAAACCCCGGGCAAACGCGTCACGCGGCCACGCAGTTACCGCATCCAATGCTTACCCGGGCGCGTGATCATCTGCGGGCACGACGACCGCGGCGTCAGCCAGGGCGCCTTCTACCTGGAAGATATCCTTAATCTGCGCGAAGCGCCTATTTTACACAAACTGGATATGATTCGTGAGCCCCTGTTTGCACCGCGCATGACCCATTCCGGCTGGGGCATTGACCAGTTCCCCGACAGCCATTTGAACGCCATGGCCCATTACGGGTTCGATGCCATCCTGGTCTTTACGCGGGGCGTTGATCGGACAACCCAGGGTTATCTGGATTTCAACGATCTCATTGAACGCGCCGCCGGATATGGACTGGATGTCTATCTGTACAGTTATCTGAAGAGCACCAAGCATCCTGCCGATCCGGATGCCGCGGACTATTATGACAGCACCTATGGGGCGATATTCAGAGCCTGCCCCAAGGCCAAGGGCGTGGTCCTGGTGGGCGAATCCGTAGAGTTTCCCAGCCGTGATGAAAGAACCACCGGGCGGCCACATGATGCGCCGCTGGTTAACGGATTGCCGCCGACCAAGCCCAGCCCCGGCTGGTGGCCATGCCGCGATTATCCTCAATGGGTCAACATGGTTAAACGATCCATTCGTAAATACAGCCCGCAGGCTGACATCGTATTCTGGACATATAACTGGGGCTGGGCCCCTGAAACCACCCGCCTGGCTCTGTTGCGCGCCTTGCCGACGGATATTACCGTGCTGGTTACCTTTGAGATGTTTGACCAGATACGTCATGAGAATGTCACCCATGTTTGCGTTGATTACACTTTGGCGTTTGCCGGGCCGGGCCGATATTTCAAATCGGAGGCCCAAGTCGCGCGGCAACGGAAACTGCGGCTGTATACCATGAGCAATACCGGGGGCATGACCTGGGATATTGGCGTCATTCCCTATGAACCCGCACCCTTTCAATGGGCGCGACGCCATGCGGCTCTCAAAGAAGCACGCCGGCGCTGGAACCTTTCCGGATTGATGGAATCACACCATTACGGGTGGTGGCCGTCGTTTGTGAGCGAATTGGCCAAGTGGGCCTTCTGGCAGCCAAGTCCACCCATGGAGACTCTGACCATGGCCATCGCGCAACGGGATTACGGCGCGCGGGCGGCACCGTTGGTCGTGAAAACATGGCGACTGTGGAGCGAGGCTATTCAAGACTATATTCCCACCAATGAAGACCAATATGGACCCTTCCGCGTGGGCCCTTCCTACCCCCTGATCTTTCATCCGAATTTATCGAAATCCTTTGCGGCCAAGGAGCTGCAAATCCCATCGGCCTGGCATGCCTGGTCCGGCAATAAGATCGCTTTCAGCCTGTATCGTCCCTTTGAGGATTCCCGGCAATCGCCCGGCTCATGCCGTATCAACGTGGAAATCAGGTCTTTGCGCAGAATGGCGGCACGCTGGCAAGCCGGCCTGCATTTGCTTGAAAAAGCGCTGGATCTCACACCGCATCATAAACGAGACACCGGCGACCGGTTATTGAATCTCGGTTGTTTCATTTACAACACCGTCCAAACTGTTATTCATGTCAAAGAATGGTGGAAACTGAATCAACAACTGTTTGTGACCGCCCAGCCACGGAAACTGCATGCCATTCTGGACGCGATGGAATCGCTCGCGCAGCGTGAAATTGACAATGCGCGCTCCACGATACCGCTGGTTGAAAAGGATTCACGCCTGGGCTGGGAACCCAGCATGGAATACATGACGGATGCCGCCCATTTACGGTGGAAAATCGCCCAGGTCCGGGCTATGCTGCAATCCGAAATTACCGATTATCGCAAGGCCATCCGCCTGACATCGCCCCTGAAGTAGCATAACGCTTATGGACGCGTCGCCGGCCGGCTGGTCCGGCAGGAGCGAGGGTCAGCGGGATTGACTAGACATCCTCGATAATTTATCATTACGTTAATCATGCATTGAACCTATAAGAAAGGACGCGCGTTTATGGATATTGAAATTTTCACGTTATGCGACGCGGCGACGGAAAGCGCGGGGAAACTGAATATTCTCGGTACTTTCGACCGGCTCATCAGCCGGCAACTCCCCACGGTGCATCCCCATTGCGCCATCGCCCTGCGCGTCCGCTTCGATCGCATCGAAGAGGGCGATCACCACGTCAAAATCAACCTGGTGAATGACGACGGCCAGGCCGTCTTTCCCGGACTGGACGGCAATATCAGCGTCAAGATACCGCCGGAAGGCCAGTCCGTCTGCGCCAACTTGATCCTGAACCTGAACGGCCTAAAATTTCAGAAGGCCGGCGAGTATTCCATTGACCTGGCCATTGACGGCCGGCATGAAAAATCCCTGCCGGTATTCATCGTGCTGATGGAGCCGAAGAACTGATTAATGCTTTCTGCATTTTGCAGAAGTCATAACTCCTGGCAATGAAAGGATACACTATGACCTCCAGCGCTATTCCCCCGCCCCCGCCCAAACGAAAAGGCATTGGCAAGTTCATTGGCATCGGATGCGTGGTAATGCTGGCGCTTCTGATCGTGGGCGGTTTTCTCGCCTATGGATTGATCAAGACTTGCGTGACCGGCCTGATGGACCAATACACGGAGGCCCAGCCCCGGTCCCTGCCGCAATTGACCATTTCCAAAGACCAGGCCCGGGATATCTGTACCCGTGTGGACACTTTCCAGGCAGACTTGCAGGCCGGCCGGGCAAGCAAACCCCTGGTGCTGACCGGCAATGACATCAACACGCTGATTCAATATCACCCGACCTGGAACAAGATGGCGGGCAAGATCCATGTCACCATCGAGGACAATAAAATCAGGGGCGACGTCAGCTTGCCGCTCGAACTCATCACCCGCAAGGCCAAGGGGCGTTATCTTAACGGCATGGGTGTTTTCAATGTCCAACTGATGGATGGACGCCTGCTGGTTTTTCTCGACGCGCTGGAGGTCAAGGGAAAATCCGTGCCGGCGGAATTCATGCAGCCGCTCCGCGCTGAAAACCTGGCCAAGAACGCCAACACCGACGCCAAATTATCCACCGTCCTCGCCAAACTTGAGTCCATCACGGTGCGGAACGGCCAAATCCGCATTGTGCCGAAAAAGACACTACGATAATCATTCCTTATCCATCAGGAACCGCGATAAAAAAAACAATAAAATCAGAAGAATATCCAATATTCAAGGGGACAGAATGAACCGTAAATGCCTTTGGCGTGGGACAAGGCGGTAGTGTTTGCATGAAGAGGGACGGTGGCATGGGCGCGCCAGCGACATGTCGGGCGTAGCTCTGAGCGAAGACCGATGCAAACGTGGGTTGCGGGCCAACCAGCATTAACAGGAATGGTCGGCCTGTTTTAAGGATTGGTCAAAGGGCGGGGCCAGGACGCCTTTTTCGCAGATAATCGCCGTGATGAGACGGGCGGGGGTGACATCGAACGCCGGGGCATAGACCTTGACATTGTCCGGCGCCGTCTGCCGGCCGAAGCCGCGCGTGATTTCCTCAACGCCGCGTTCCTCAATGGGAATCGCGTCCCCGGAGGCAAGGGTCAGGTCAAAGGTGGAACTGGGCGCCAGGACGTAAAAGGGAATGCCATGCGCGTGGGCCAGGACGGCCACGCCATAGGTTCCGATCTTATTGGCAGTATCGCCATTGGCGGCAATCCGGTCCGCGCCCACCATGACCAGATCAATCTTGCCGGCCTGCATGACCTGGGCCGCCATGTTGTCGCAGATCAGAGTCACCTCGATACCGGCCTGCATCAATTCCCAGGCCGTCAGCCGCGCGCCCTGCAGGAGCGGCCGGGTTTCATCCGCGAACACCCGCAGGCGTTTGCCCTGCTCCTGCGCCATATAGATGGGAGCCAGCGCCGTGCCGTACTGGGACGTTGCCAGGCCGCCGGCATTGCAGTGGGTCAGAACGGTCTGGCCATCTTTCAGCAAAGCCGCGCCATGGGCGCCGATGGCGCGGCACATGGCCACATCTTCCTCCCAAATCCGCACAGCCTCCTGAGCCAGCAAACATTTGAGCGCGTCAGGGGCTTGCCCGGATTCACGCCCGGCCAGGACTTGCATGCGGTTCAGGGCCCAGAAGAGATTGACGGCCGTCGGCCTGGACGTGGCCAGGTAGTCCGCGGCGCAGGTTACCTCGGTTACCAATTCCCGGCCGGTGGCCGCCCGGGAATCCTGAACCGCCACCACCACCCCCATGGCCGCGGCAATACCGATGGCCGGCGCGCCGCGGACCTGCAGGGTCTTAATCGCCGTCCAGACTGCGCGGATATCCCGCGTTTCCAGATAAACCAGCTCGTTGGGCAAGCGCGTTTGATCCACCATCCGGATGTGTCCCGGCACCGGACTGCCGGGATGTTCCGGAATCCACTCCAGTGTTTTAATTGGTTGCATCAGGTTAGGGCTCCTTCGGCGCCGTCTAAAGTCAAAAGTCCAAGGTCTTAAAGTCCTTAAAGCCGATTGACAACCTTTGACTTTTGTCATTCGACGTAAGGGATTTCAACAAACTTTGTCACCCATAGGCAGACCCGCCTCTGGCGGGAAATTCCCAATGCATTAACCGGCCGTCGCCAGCAGGAGCAGGCCGATATTCATGCCGTTAAACAGCGCGTGCATGACAACGGGCACCCATAAAGATCGCGTGACAATATATGCCAGCGCAAATCCCATGGCCAGCACAAACAAGGGGGCAAACGACGGCACGTGGAAATGAATCAGCGCAAAACCGGCGGCCGTCAGCATGACGGCCGGCAGCACCCCAACGGTTCGCGCCAATAACGGCAGAGCCAGGCCCCGGAACAGCGCTTCTTCCGTCAGCGGCGCAATGCCGATGGCCAGCACGAGCAGGAATATCTGCACGCCCAGCGACTGCGGCTCAATAAAAAACAAGACCACATTCTGAACAGAAAACGGATAGCCGAACCGGAACAGGATCATCTGATACGCCAGCGACGTCACCAGCACCACCGGCAGGATTCCCAAATACCATAACATGCCCTGCCCCACCCGGCGAAGCATCTCCTGCCGGCGCATGCCAAAGGCGTCGGCCCACGACCCGCGGCGACAATGAATAACCCAGGCCAGCGCCGCCAAGCCGATCAAATGGAACCCCACCCCCTGGCACAGAACGGCCAGCATATCTACATCCATGGCCGTTGCTTGCCGTTCCACGAAAAACCAATGGATACCATTGAACGCCAGCTGGGCCACCAGCAAAATGCTCAGGATCAGGCCCGCTTCCCGCCAGGTCCACGGCCGGCCTTTAAGATGTTCGACGCCACGGGTCCAATCTGTCGGTGGCGTTAATGGTACATTACGCGCCACCAGCAGGCGAACCCCCATGACAAGGTCAATAGCCAATCCCGCCAGCAGGAGCGCCAGGTAAACGCCGCTGATGATCCAAAAACCCTCGGCAGACTCAAGATTGGCGGGCAGGTTGGAAAACCACTCATGGCCCTGCCCAGAGCGTGGCAAGCGCGCCGGTCCGGCGCCGGCCAAGGTGGTAATCCAGCGGAATTGCTCAGTAATCTCGGCTATATAACGCATTAAATTCTACTTCGTAGAATTTATCTGTCAGGCTCAATTATTTCCCGGATGACGTAAATCGGTTTACCCTGGGATTCGTGATAAGTCCGAATCTGGATTTCGGACAGGAGTCCCATACTGATGAACTGAATACCGAAAAAGATCAGCATAAACGAGGTAATCACCCAGAAGGGACGCTTGAGCAATCCGGCGGCAAATTCAGTGCCAAACAGGTTAGCGAACAGATTGGCAGTCACCATGAAGACCAGCAGGAACAGGCCTACCAGGCCGGTCAGCAGTCCCCATTTTCCAAAAATCTGGATCGGACTCTTGCTATAGCGAAGCAGGAAAGAGACGGTCAGCAAATCCAGGATGACCCGGATGACACGCGTCAGGCCATACTTGGATTTTCCGTGCTGCCGGGAATGGTGTTTCACCACCACTTCGGTCACGGATCCGCCCACCCATGATGCCAAGGCCGGAATGAACCGGTGCAGATCTCCATACAGCCGCACGTCTTTCATTACCTCGCGGCGATACGCCTTGAGGGTACACCCGAAATCATGCAGGTGCACATCGGTAATCCAACTGATAAGCGCGTTGGCCGCCATGGACGGCAGACGCCGGTGAATCAAGGCGTCTTTCCGGTCCTTGCGCCAGCCGCTGACCACGTCAAACCCGCGCTTAATTTGTTCCAGAAGCAGGGGAATATCGTCCGGATCGTTCTGCAGGTCGGCGTCCATGGTAATGATGATTTCGCCGCGGGCATGGTCCAAGCCGGCGCTCATGGCCGCGGTCTGGCCGAAATTGCGGCGAAACCGGATAAGCCGCAGGACCTGACTGGTGCCCGCCAGCGCAGTCAATTTTTCCCACGTGCCATCCGTGCTGCCGTCGTCAATAAGAATGATCTCATATGACCGTCCCAGGCGGGCCAGGGACGCCTGCAGATTACGGTATAGCGGCTCTACATTATCCACTTCGTTATATACCGGCGCAATAATGGATAAATCAATCATCGTCAGGCTCCCTGAAATATCATCATTTCGTTTCCAAACCAAATCAACAGCAGGTTACACTATTAGCGGGGCTATTGCAACCATCGGCGGGATATGGGGAGCCGCGCCACACTCCCTCGACTTCGCTCGGGACAGGCGTGGCGCGCTACAATAATTCCCTTTCACCGACTGTTGTAGCGCCGAACGGCGTTCGGCGGAGCCGCGCCACACCGTGGCGCGCTACAATAATTCCCTTTCACCAACTGTTGTAGCGCCGAACGGCGTT
>CAYQNY010000102.1:0-2599 GCA_964418925.1 uncultured Verrucomicrobiota bacterium | reverse complement strand
GCGGAACCGCGCCACACTCCCTCGACTTCGCTCGGGACAGGCGTGGCGCGCTACAGCGCATCGGCCTCTACGACCATGTTTCCAACCAACCAATAATTACGACCACCCACATGAACTTTGCGGATAATCCGCCAAGCCCCCGTTTTTATCAGTTGCTCGCCGAATTCATGGCGCTGGGTACGGGACGACAGCAGGATAAGCGCCGGCCCCGGCGCTTGGGCCAGGCCGGTGGCTTGTTCCATGGAGATTACCCGTTTTGGATGCATGCCGTAAAATATGAGGAAGCCTTCCGTATTTTCATTCAAGTTATAACCCCATAAATCCGCGCCGGCCGGCAGGGTATCCTGAATGACGGCGCACAGCGGCTTGGAACTCTTCATATCATTCAGTATTTTTTCAACAAAGAGTCCCATGGAAAATCCAGCGCCCATAATCAGCAAGGCTATCCCCGCCCAGACTGCTCGCCACCGGCGGAACCACAAGGCGCGCAGAACGACAAACCCGACGCCCGCCAGAGCCAGGAACCACAACAGACTGCCGATGAACAGCTTTTTATACACCCAAACCGGCGTCAGCGGCGCCAGCGCCACGCCCAGGACAACGACCACGCTGAACATCCACATCAAACTCAAACACCAACGGGGATATGACTTGGCCGCAAACGACCGTTCCACCCACGCCCCGCAAAACATGGCCAGCGGAGGCAGAAGCGGCAGGAGATACTGGTTGTCCTTGGTCCCGGCAATACTGAGCAAAACAAACATCGCGCCAATCCACCAGAACATAAAATTCCAGAACCGCCGGGCGCCGGCGCCCGCCTCGCGCCGCTGATTCCAAGCCACCCAGAGTCCCGCCGGAACAAGAAACGACCAGGGGAACGTGACCACAAAGATATAGGGAATGTAATAAAACCATTCCGCGGCCGGCCCGGCCTTGCCCTGGAACCGGTAGAGATGATTATCGATAAAAAACACCCGGAAATAGTTTGCTCCGCCCTTCAGCCAGAGCGCCCAGAGCCAGCCGCCGATGATCAGCGTCAGAATACCGAGTCCCAGCAACGGATGCCAGGAACGCACGACCGACCACTGCCTGTGGATCAACACAAACCCCGTCACGGCAACCAGAATCAGCGCCGGTCCGATCCCGCCTTTACATAGAAACGCCAGGCCGAGACTGACATAAAACAGCATGGCCCAAAGCAAAAACCAGCGGTCCCGGTCGCACAGGCGATAGAACGCCAGCATGGCCAGCACAATAAAAAATATCAGGCCATTGTCAATCATAGCTCCATGATTGACTTCCATGAACAGCCACATGGACGCGAGACTGACGAGCGCGCCCTGGGCTCCGACTACGCCCAATTGCCGGCGCGCCAGCAGATAGGTCAAGACCAACGTACCCAGTGTGAACAAAAAGACGGGGATCCGGATCACCCAGTCCTGATAACCCAGCAGTTTCAGCGGCAATGCCAGAGCCCACGTGTACAGGGGCGGTTTCTCAAGGAAGAGATGGCCGTTGAGATACGTGGCAACCCAGTTTCCACTGGCAATCATTTCCCTGGCAATACCGGCTTCCCGCGCCTCGGCCGGGCGCCAGAGGTCATGTCCAAACGTGCAGAACAGATATAACGGCAAGGCGATCAGCAAGGCCACCATCAGCCCGCGGCCGGTGCCGGTGGAAAGACAACTTATTTCACGATCTGCAAGCCAGTTCATCATGATGTCTGAAATCAGGCCCCGTCCAGCGGGGCAACTTTGCCGTTCTATCCCGCCTTTGGCGGGACAAGTCGAACGGCTGCTACACAGCCAATGTCATGGGATTGGATAGTGTAGCGGCGGTTCGCCAAAACTGCACATGATTGTCCGCCGAAGGCGGATCCGCCTCTGGCGGAAAAATTCACATACATCCGCCCGCCAAACATAAGCGCACCATACGGGGTTCCCCGGTGAATTAAAAGATAAATTTCGGCTTGAACCAGCGTTCGCAAACTGGGATATTATCGGCATGAAGATGGCGTGGTCGGTTCATGCCGTCATGAGTTGAAACATTCCTTCAGGAGGTTTAGGCATGCAATTCTCACAGGCAGGATTCATCGTCGGCATCGGATTATTCACGCTGGTTGTCGGCGGCACGCACACCGGTTATGCCGAACCCGTCGGTAACGGCAATGAACTGGCGCTGAGATATGCCGCCAGCACGCCGGCCGAACGCCGGCTCATTCAAAAAGACGCGACCGGCACGCTGCAGACTTTCCGCTATCTGAAGGTCACGGAAATTACAAACAACGCGCCGACATCCGGCGCCATCACCCTGACAACCGTGGAACCCAGCTCCGACATCAAGGTCACCATGGTCATTACCAAGAACGTATCGCTAAAGATTGCCAGGACTCTGGCGGTTGGTGACTGCGTGGCCGCCAAGGGCCGTGTCAAGAGCCTCGGCAAGCAGGCCAATGACTTGATTGTCCTGTCCCCCGCGATACTGAAGTATAAAGATCGCAGCGGCCCGAAACTCAGCAAAGAACTATTGCATGAGGTTGATTCCTCGGCTTATTGATTGGAATATGCAGCCATTTAATTTTGGCGTCATATCCCCGTGA
>CAYQNY010000101.1:0-11805 GCA_964418925.1 uncultured Verrucomicrobiota bacterium | reverse complement strand
TCTCGATATTCCATGGCCAAGGCCAGCATGATTTGGGGATGGCCGGGCAGATCCTGCCGTGTACAATCCATCTACCAGCGAGTGGCGCATCCTGCAATCCAGCTACAACTATGGACTGTTCTCGGTGCGGTTGGAGTTTTGATCAAGGCCGCGTCCGAGACCATCCAGCCCGCCCGGAGGTAGTGCCTGTACTGAGCGATGTCGAAGGATAGCGCACCCTTGACCGCCAGTTCCGGATATAATCCGATTCAACTCATAGAGGCTGTTGAAAAACGTCGCGAAGAACGGCCACGACCCCCCTACGTCGGACTCCGGCGGGTCGCGTCCGAATTAGTTTTTCAACGGCCTCTTAAAGTTAGACCCTATTTCCGTTTTTCCAAAGGAAAATGGCGCTCCACAGTCGCGTTCATATTGACTAACTCATCGTCACTCAAGACCACGTCGCCGGCGCCGGCGTTCTTAATGGCCTGCTCACGGGTGCGGGCCGCGCAGATGGCGTGCGTCAGTCCCGGCTGTGATAACAACCACGCAATGACAAGTTGAGTCAGGGTTATTCCATGAGCCTCGGCAATCGGTTGCATCGCGTTCAGCATGGCCGCCACGCGCGCGCGATTTTCGACGCTGAAAAGCGGGTCATTATTCCGCGCGTCGTCCTTTGCGAAGACCCGGTCGGGGCCAGTTTTCCCGCTCAGGAGCCCGCGCGAAAGCGGCGAGTAGGCAATCATTGCAGTCCCGCGACTGCGACAGTATGGGAGGAGGTCACCCTTAATCCTGCGATGGATCATACTATAACATTCCTGGTCGCTATCCACCGGGCCGAACCGCCAGTACTCCTGAAGTTGCCTGAGACTGATGTTACTTACTCCAATGGCTCTAATCTTCCCCTCTTTTTTGAGTTCCATCAGAGCACCCATCGTCTCCTCAATCGGCGTGGTAATGTCCTGCCAGTGCGTTAGATAGAGGTCAACGTAATCAGTGCCAAGACGCTTGAGACTCCCCTCCAGCTCATACCGGATTGATTCGGCTCCGAGGTAGAAATGCATCGGCTTACCATCCTGAGTGTGGGAATATTTTCCTTTGGTCGTGTGCGCGACTACGCCGCATTTCGTGGAGATAACGACTTTATCGCGGATGCCGGCGATAGCTTTGCCGACGATGCTTTCCGACAGACCGAGGTTGTATGAAGCCGCAGTATCAACGAGATTGATTCCGCTGGTGACCGCTGTACGGATCACACCTGTCGTCTCCTGCTCATCAATGGAACCCAGCCCGATGCCTACGACGGAGGCCTTGATTCCAGATGAACCCAACGGTCTATATCGCATAGCCAATCCTCTCCTGCGTTGATTGAACGGTTCATGAACCAGCTGAACTTAATACATCCGGAACATACTGCCCTGGGGAGCAAATTCATAGGCGCCCATGTCCACGCGGCCGCTGAACCGATCCAGCCGCGGCTGGCCATCCAGCGACACATAATTCGTATCCGCGCGCAACGCAAGGACGCCAAACCAGAGCAGGCAAACCAGCGTTACCAGCCGCAGGCTGACTCGCCTCTGGCGGGTAACAACACCAGGCAGAAAACAAATTGCCAGACAACAGAACCGATCAATCAAACATTTCATTGCCGATATCTGATACTGATTATTCATAATCATACTCCCACTGTGATTATGGAAAAATTTATTCTCCACCAATGTCAATATTTTACCGCCTTGATCAGGCATCGCTCCGCCCTGTATTTGCAGGGCGATGACGGCCCTGCGGGTGGATTATTCGCGATCAGTCGCGAATAATCCAGGCTAGCTAAGCTTCACAGGGATGTCCGCAACCCGCAAGTCCAGAAACCGCGCCGAGCCATTCTCCACAAACAACCCCAACCGCCCGGAGGTGACATGGTCCGCGGCGGTCACGAGAGACGTGTTCAATACAAAACAGGGCCGGTTATTGACATAGACCTCAACGTAACTATCGCGAACCCAGACCTCGATCTCACAGCGGTCCGGCAGGGCGCCGTAGACGACGTCCAGAGGATCAATACGCAGGGTTGTGCGGCACTGCATGATCGGTCGGCAGAGTTCGATCCGGGCCCGTTCGCGGTCTAGCGACACGGCCCAGCCTTTTTCGGACATCGTGTCGCTCTCGTGGATGCGGAAGATGACGCCGGCGCGGGCCGCGCCGGAGAGATCCACTGTACAGCGGGCCGCAAAGTCTTCCAAATGCTGGTCGAACAGCCAGGCGCTCATGGCTACGCCGGCGTCTCCGGTCAGGGTTGCGGCGGCGGAACGCCATTCCCCGATGGGCCACTTCCCGGATGCCTTCAGGACCTGTCCCGATGATCCCGGGCCGAGTTGTTGCGTTCCGAGCAGTCCGTCCAACCCCGGCCAGCGTTTGAGAAAGAGCGTCCCGTCAGGATTCTGTCCGACCACCTTGGGTGCGGCGAACGCGGTGCGGTATCCGTTAATGTGGTGGTAGAGCAGGGGGCCTGCATCGGTTTCAATAATCTTGCCGACGTAACAGTCGAACCTTCCCTCTCCGGATCCGATCAGCAAGTGGTCATCGGGCACGCGATAGTGGCCATGTTTAGAGTCACTCATCAAATAGAATGTGCCGGTGACGCACTGCCGGGACGGCAGATGGATCCGGCGGTAGATGCCGCTGGTGGAGTAGAGCAGGTAGTGGAACCCGTTCCAGGCAAAGTACTGGGGGACTTCCATGTCCAGATGCCGGCCCGGTGAGGCCATCGGCGGATGGTATTCCCAATTCACCAGATCGCGGGAGGTCACCCGGGCAATGCAGCCGTTGACCGTCTTGGGCACGCGCATATCCCCGGCACAGATAAAGGCTTCGTAACTGCCATCCGCAGCGGGGATGACATACGCATCGCGCCAGGGCACGGTATTATGGGCGGTGTCCGCCGGGGTTGCCTCGTAGTAAGGTCCGCGGGCGCATAACATGGGGTTGGCCGGGTGTTTATCCCAGATATCGAGGTCGCGGGACAATAGCAAACCGATCTTCTCGCGATCTTCATGGCGGGAGCCGTAGGTCATGCCATACCCGTCCGGGGTGCGGAAAACCGACCCGGTTAGAATAAAGCCGGCATCCCAGGCGTCCGGATTCTGCGTGTCTTGCAACAGGATTTCAGGCCGTTCCTCCCAGTTCAGCCAGTCTGTGGTCACGGCGTGGCAGACGCGGTCCCATGCCTGCTTGTTGTATGGCTGAGTGAGCGTAAAGAGGTGGTAGCGATCATGTTCACGGAACATCCAGGTGTCCCACATTCTGAGGTACGGTGGCAGGCGGTAGATCATGGACGGGCTCCTTGCGTATGTAAACGTTGCCGGCTGTGCGGGGCCGTTGGGTTGGCGCAGTTACCAATGCTCTCAAATAGTTCAGCAACGTTCATATGTTCCGTCGGCCTTTTCCGGCGGCTCTTTCCGTCTTGGCCTTACCTTCCCAGTTCCGCCGGTGCATGGTTCCAGATATTGTGGCCCCAGTTGAGCAGCGGCGTAAAAGCATAGGCCGTCTTGTCCTCCGCGTTGCGGTCAATACGGATCAGCATCAGGTGCAAGGTGTCGCCCGGGTGCGGCGGGTTCCCGCGAGTGTATGATGGTATCCGACGGAAAGGCACGGCGATCTCGATCGTGTAACCGACATCCCGATCATCCGATTGGTTAAGGGTGCCGTTCACACTGCCGGCCGTCTGCAGGCCCTCCACCGTGAGTTCCGGACGCGCGAGCCCGCCCCAGCCCTTGAATTTCTTGGCGTTGAGGGCGTCGTAGATGGAACCGGCCGGCGTGATGTTGATCTCCCAGTAGAGTCCGGCCTCGAATTCCGGCAGTAAAAACACTTCCACGCAGTCCCAGTTCCAAACCGGGCCGTCGCGCTCGACGGCCGCGGCCTTTATATCCCGGTCGGAACACTCGAAGGCGAAGAACAGATAGTGCTCATCCCAGAGCACACGGATGGTGGTTTCCGGCCCGGGTGCCGGCTCACGCTTGTTCAACGGGTATATGGTTTGAAAGACGGCGGCGTTCCGCCACACCGGTTCATCGGTCTTGCCATCGATCACAGGCGCGGTCAGGGCGCGGGGTATAATGAAGCGCGGGGGCCTTGGCCAGGCGGGGCCATCCTCGCAGACGCCGGTGACGGCGGTGATCTGGCGGCGGGCAAAATCCAGTTGCTCCGGGGTGCTCTTGACTTCGCCTTTGAGCATGGGAATCAGATCACGCTGGTTATCGTACGTGATCATGTTGGCGATCTCATTGGCGGGTGTGCCCCAGGCGAGCTTGACGGCGGATTCCGCTTGCTCGGCCAGATGTCGATCGTCGGGTGTTGGTCCTGGGCCTGACGATAGCGACAGGCAACCGGTCAGTACGATTGGCGCCAAAACGGCGACCAGTGCGGGTATAGTCCTCATACCTGAGCCTCCCGGCCATACCGGCACCACCAGGTGCCTTCCTTCTCCGGAATAGCAATGCGCAACGGCTCGCCGCCGATCAGCTCGCGTGTCGCCCTCGTATCAACATCGGTCAGGCAGTAGGCTTTACCCGGCGTCAGTCCGCCGAGCTGCACTGTCGTGGAATCCTTTGGTGACTGGACGCGGAAGGCCATCAGGAAACCCTCGTCCGTATCCGGATCATGGAACTGCCAGCCGTCATAATCCGTGAGACGTTGCGGGTTGAAGATGGGATAGAAATCCTTCATCAGCAGATGCCGCTGGGCCTTGTAGTTCGCGATTTCCTTCTTCAGGTAGGCTTTGATGGCGGGCGTAAACAGCGCAGTCCGCTCGGCAAAGCCCAGCGAGCCGGCCATGTGGGAGCGCAGAGCGACCGGAGGATAGCCGTCCTTTTTCAAAGACTCCCGGCTTTGCGGACAACGTTTCTCGTGGGTGGCCCAGTTGAAGCAGGAATTCGCGTGACTGCCTGGCAGAATCCTGTTCACACTGGTCTTGAAGCTCCGGATGGCGGCGATCGTGTTTGAGTTATCGTTGATCCATACCGAATTGGAACGCCGCATCATCCCCATGTCCATGCGGTATCCGCCGCCGGCACAGGTCTCGATATGCACCTGCGGGCATTGCTCCCTGAACGCGTCCAGCAAGGCCAGCATGCCTTCGCCATACTGCAACTGAATCC
Organism: uncultured Verrucomicrobiota bacterium; assembly: GCA_964418925.1. Taxonomy (GTDB): domain Bacteria; phylum Verrucomicrobiota; class Kiritimatiellia; order JAAZAB01; family JAAZAB01; genus CAYQNY01. The sequence goes on along the minus strand of CAYQNY010000101.1, from coordinate 6,670 downwards.
GGCCCCACTGGTTATCCGCTTCATTGGCCTCCCAGAATGGCGCCGGCGCGTTGTTGAAATCAATCCTGAGCATTTCAATGCCATATTTCTCAACCCACCTCAGCAAGAACTCCAGCACCGGAGCGCGAACGTTCTGGTCGTCCAGTTTCAGCAGGCAATCATCGTACGCTCTTTGGCCATAGAAGTAGTTGTGCTTCCCTTCAGCGTAATAAAACCAGTCCGGATGTCGCTTGACCCAGTCGGAAGTCTTCATGGCAAACTCATATTCCAGAAACGAACCGAACTTCATGCCGAGCGAGCGGACATAGTCGGCGAACGCGGCCATACCGTCCGGAAACATACGCTTTTCTTCGATCTCCCAGTTGCCGATTCCCTTACGGAACCCGTCCTTGAACCATCCGGCGTCAATGACGAAATACTCCAGGCCGAGTTCCGCGTAGACCTTGGCCTCCTGTTGCAGATAGGCGATATCATCGATACCCGTCCCGTCGGACGCCGCCCAGTACGTGTTGTAAAACACGGGCGGAACTTTCGGGATATTGGGAACCGGCCTGATCACGTTATCAACAACATGTTTTCTCAAGGCGTTACTGCCGGCCACGGCATCGCCTTCAAAAAAGCCGATATCCGCTTTCGGCATGTAGGCGGATTCCCCCGGCGCCAGGTCGAACCCGGTGTAGGAAACATGCGCGAGTATCCGTCCGCCGTCGGCACAGACGATCCACCGGCAGGGCCATTCGTAGGCAACAAAGAATCCATGCCGTTCTGCCGGATCCGTAATGATGACATACGGTGCCACGCTGTCGGTCGAGCGGCCGCTTTCCCGTCCGCCGATCAGGCTCCGCAAACCATCCGTTGCGGTTAGTTTATAAGCGGGCGGCGGAAAACAGCCGTCGGTCGGGCCGCCCCCGTAAATGGATGTCATGCGCGGCGTGCCAATGGCTTGCAGATCGAAGTTCAATACGAGCGAAAACGGCCCGCTCACATCCTTAATCACATCATTACCGCGATTGAACAAACGGCCTTCGATTTCGAGGACATTGGTGTTCGTGAAATATTCATATTGAACCTCAGCTTCCAGGCCGGATTGCGGATGCGCAAAGACCACACTGCGCCGGTGTTTTATCCCCAGGTCCGAGTGTTCCATAGACTTGACCCTGATATGCGCGGGGAACTCCGGGAGTTTGACAGCCTGCGATTGAAACGAAAAACCCGGCCCATCCTGCAAGGCCTTGACGAAAGGATTATGGTCTTGTTCCAGAAACTGCTTGATTGAAAATGTGGTGGCTTGCTTATCCATGTTCTTACTCCTAAGGGATGACTGATGAGGAATTCGCTTGTGGGCGGCCGCCCGCGGAATCTGACTGAAGCAGCGTTTTCACGGCGCTGATGATGCGCAATAAGGTCAGGGATGTCAACTGCCAAGGAAACCGGGTTCCTCCCAATTTATCGCTGTATCCTCTCTCTGTAATACCAGGCTTCCCGGCACCTCTCCAAAACCATTCAACTTGCCCTCAGCCTGTCGAAGGGGCCTGCCCGGAACAGACCTATGGAGCCTGTACTGAGCGAAGTCGAAGTGAGCGGAGTCGAACCAGTCGAAGGATATCGCGCCCTGGATCGGCAAGTCTGGATTTAAAACGATGAATAAATCTGGTGACGAAGGAATGTGTTATACCTTTTCAGCCATTTACCACTGTCTTTATGCAGAGCTTTCAATAAACGCCGTATTTATGGATTGCGTTAATCATCGTTACAAAGTTTTCATGAGGTATATAATTGACAATACTATGGCTGCTGCCGGCGATCCACCGGCCGCCTTGTTTCAGGGCATCCATATGGGTCTTGACGTCTTTTTCAACATCCTGCGGCGAGCCTGAGGAAAGCGGCCAGGTAAGGTCAATGTTTCCGTGCAGGGTAACGCGGCTGCCATAACGTTTCTTATAATCCCGGTAGTCTATTCCGGATGGGTCCATGGGAGTGATGGCTTCGATGCCCATATCCAGGAGCATTTCAACCGCGTCGTCAATTTTGCCGTCGGAATGGAACATAATCGGCACGCCGGCGTCCCTGGCCGGGGCAATTATTCTATCGAAGTGCGGCCGCCAGATTTCCCTGAAATACTCCGGGCGCACGAAAAGTCCGCTCTTAAAGGCAAAGTCGTCCGCGGCAAAAAGAATATCCACTCCTTCTTTTATCGCCCGGCGCACGAGTTCCTCATAATAATCCGCCGAGCGCCGCATTAAATAGTCAAACGTGTCCCGGTCCTCCATCAGCATGATCATGCAGTCATGCATGCCGATCACGAACTCATAAAGCGTTTGAAAGATGCAGAAGCCGCCGAAAATGACCCCGATATTCGTGCCTTTGGCCGCCTGAACATATTCGCGCACATACCGCAGGCGCTCTTCCATGTCTTCTTCCGCGGGCCAGATGATTTTCTCAATATCTTCCTTACTTTTGATACTGCGATCGGTGATGAGCGCGGTCTTGCCGTCGGCGGTCCGATGCTTGAGCGGCGTCCAGAAAGCTTCCAGCGCTATGGCGTCCTGGCCGATGATGCGGCAAATTTCCAGATAGTCCCGCGGATACATGGGCCGCATGGTATGTTCCGCGGCCGCGCTGCCCTTGGCCGGGTCGCCGCCGACGCCGAGCGTGTTGCCAGCGTAGCGACCGAGCAGTTTCTCAACGTGCTTGTCTTCCAGTAATATTTCAAAATTCGGCACCCGATCCACGGACTTGCCCCGGATGCAGTCAATCAACCGGTTCTTGTTCGCTTCCCCGATGAACGATTCAATCTTATGCATGGGTCCTCCTTTTTCCTATATTAAAGTTATCCGCGTCTCAGGCGGTGTTTCAGATATTCGACATATTCGATGAAATTCGGCCAGGAAACGTCTGGCGGAATGCTGTGGTCCGTTTCTGAAATGTACCCGCCGTCTTCCACCAGGGGCATGACGCGGTCAATCTCCCGGCGCATAACGTCGCCTCCATACTTCAACGCGCGTTTGTCTATTCCGCCCATTAAAACAAGGTTATGTCCGTATTTTTTTCTGACTGCCAGGACGTCCATTCCGGACTGCACCTCAAAGGGCCAAAGCATATTAATGCCGGACTCCAGCCAGATGGGGATGAGATCGCTTATGGCGCCGTCGCTGTCAAGCCCGATATATTTAATACCCCGGCTTTTCAGCCAGTTATTAACACGACAGTAGTGCTTTAAGGCGAATTTACGGAACATGGCCGGGTCTATGAGAGGTCCGTGATTATAGGCCATATCCTCCCAGTACCAGAAAACGTCAAAGGCCGTATGTTTAAGCACTTCCGCAGTGATGCGGATGATGGATTCGGCGCGCTCTTCCATCATTCGTTCAATGAGCGCGGGATTGTCGTAAAATGTGTAGCATAATTTTTCCAAGCCCATTATATTGCGCAATGAGCCGAAGAATCCTCCCCACCGGTCCGCCCAGCACAACCGGGGATGTTCATCATTAACATGAGGCTGGTCATTCTCCGGCCGGTTTGTGTTGATATTGGCACCGCCGGCAACACTGTGGAGTTTTCCGCTGGCGACGGAATCTTTCCATGTTTGGGTAAAACGCCGTTCCGGATTAAGCGTCAGCCGTTCGGCGGCGAACTGCTCAAATTCCTCCGCCGTTTCCACTGGAAATTTTACAAACTGGGGCATGCTTGTATCCGCGTGTTGTTTGAATTCCCGCATGAGTATGCCTTCATGATTTATGTAAAGTTTGGTCTGTTCATCTTCCTCAACCATCTTGTACTCAAATTCCGGTACCGGGCCGTACCAGGGGTCCACCCGCAAAAGCTGGTCCAGGCCGAAACGTTCGGGCAATCCCTCGCCGTGCCAGCCCAGTTCCGGGCCTTCGTAGCCTTGGGTGTGCCACACCGCGCAGGTCTCCGGCCAGATAAACGCATACGCTCTTGACCAGGGAATGTCCACCGTCTGAAAATCCAGCGTTTTAAGAAATCTTTCTCTTGAAGTCATTTTTTTCCTCTGCATTTTACTCATTATTCCTGATTTTCGGAAAATTCACAAAACGGCGGGTGTATTATAAAATCTCATTGCTTTCATGCCTGCTCTGGCCGCCGCTTCAATGCCCGCGTCCGAATCTTCCACCACGACGCAGTCGGCGGGTGAAACTTTTAGTTTCTCGGCGGCACAGAGGAACAAATCCGGATGCGGTTTTCCCCGTGTTACGTCTTCGGCGGAAACAACAGCATCCACCTTTATATTAAATTGCTTGATTACGGGCATTATGGAAGGCCGCGAACTGCCGGTGGCAATTGCGATGGGGACGTTTCCCTTTTTCAAGATCATCAGCAGTTTCAGATTACATTCAATCGGAGTTGCCTTGCCGATATGCTCCTTAAAAAACTCGCTTTTTCTTTTATATATCTTTTCAATATCCACATGCTTTCCGGCCTGATCGCAAAAGTATTTTATTTGTTCTTTGGCCATCATGCCAGCCTGGCTGAAAAACTGTTTTTTATCAATGGTTACACCGGTTTCGGCCAGGGCTTTTTGATAGCATGCAAAATGCGCTTCCATCGTATTTGCCAGGACGCCGTCAAAATCAAAAATATAAGCCAGATTCATGGGGAACAATCCTTATTTTACGACCGATCTTACTGCTTCCGCAATTCGTTCTTCCTGCGGGATTACGGCTTGCTCACATACCGGTGCGAAGGGGATGGGCGTATCGGGGACACAGACTCTTTGAATCGGCGCGTCCAGGCTGAATAATCCTTCCGCAGCCATGATGGCGGAAACTTCTGCGGCGAATCCGCAAGTCAGGACATCCTCGCTTACAATCACCAATCGCCCCGTTTTTTCCACGGATTTTAAGATTGTGTCCTTGTCAAGCGGCACAAGTGTCCTTGGATCTACCACTTCAACCGCAATCCCTTCCCTAGCCAGCGCTTTGGCGGTCTTGATGGATTTGTGAACCATAAGTCCGGTGGCGACAACGGTAACATCTTGGCCTTGCCTCTTCACATCCGCAACGCCAAATGGAATATAATACTCTTCTTCCGGCGCCGGCTTGAAAGATTCATCCAAGTCATCAACGGCCGTTTTTGCTTTGCCGCCGGGGGAAGCGGCGCCATACAGCATTTTGTGTTCAAAAAACATGACCGGGTTATCATCCCGGATGGCTGTTTTTAAGAGTCCCTTGGCGTCGTAGGGCGTGGACGGCAACACCACTTTCAATCCCGGCGTATGCATAAACCAGGCTTCAAGGGATTGCGAATGTTGCGCCGCCCTGCCGGTGGCTCCGATCGGCGCCCTTATGACCAAAGGCACTTTTACCTGCCCACCCATCATTAAGCGAAATTTTGCGGCCTGATTACAGATCTGGTCCATCGCGCAGGCCAGGAAGTCATTGAACTGAATTTCGGCCACCGGGCGGAGTCCGGTCATTGCCGCGCCTATGGCCGCGCCGACGATGGCAATTTCCGAAATGGGCGTATCGCGCACGCGTTCTGCGCCAAACATGGTGAGCAATCCCTCGGTAACGCGGTAGGCGCCGTCGAAGACCGCGATGTCCTCGCCCAGCAAAACAACATTCTCATCTTTTTGCATTTCTTCTATTAACGCCTGCCTTAAAGCCTGAACTATTTTTTTCGCTTCCATTTTCCCCCTGTTTCCTACGCATAAATGTATTTTTGATAATCCATGGGGTCGGGATCGGGACTCTGTTCGGCAAAGGTTACGGAAGCTTCCATCTTCTCATCAATTTCTTCCGCAATTTCTTTGATTGCCGCCGCATTTATTCCATAATGTTTTTTAAGATATTCCGTGAAACGGGGGATAGGGTCCTTGAGTTTCCAGGCTTCCAGCTCCTCTTTTGTCCGATAGGTCGGTTTTTCAAACCGGGAATGTCCCCTATACCGGTAGGTCTTGCACTCCAAAAGAGTCGGCCCTTTTCCCTCTTTTGCCCGTTCAATCGCCGTCCTTGATTTTTCATACACGTCCAGCACGTCCATGCCGTCGGCGATTACACCCGGAATCCCGTAGGCGGCGGCCCGGTCGGCGATATTGTCCAGGGGCGTAACTCTTTTATAATGGGTGGAAAATCCGTACAAATTATTTTCGCAGACGAATATTACCGGCAGTTTCCAGACCGCCGCCAGATTTATACTCTCATGGAAAGAACCCTCGTTGGCCGCGCCATCGCCGAAAAATGTGACCGCCACCTGTCCATTTTTTTTATATTGGCAGGTCCAGGCCGCGCCCGCCGCGTGCGGGATGCCCCCGCCCACAATCCCGTTTGCGCCCAGCATACCGACGCTGAAATCCGCGATGTGCATCGAGCCGCCCATGCCCTTGCAGCAACCGGTTTTCTTGGCGAACATTTCCGCCATGACCGCGTTTAGATCCGCGCCTTTGGCGATACAATGTCCGTGGCCGCGGTGCGTGCTGGTGATATAATCGTTTTTATCGAGATTGGCGCAAACACCCACTGCGACCGCTTCCTCGCCGTTATACTGATGCATACTGCCGGGCATTGGTCTGGTTGAAAAGAGATAATATAATTTTTCCTCAAACTTGCGGATCTCCACCATTTTGCGGTACATCCATAATACCCGTTCCATTGGAAGTTTGCTTTCCATTTTTTTTAATCCTCTGTTTCAATCGCCACCAGCCGCACCG
>CAYQNY010000100.1:0-11813 GCA_964418925.1 uncultured Verrucomicrobiota bacterium | reverse complement strand
TCATTTCTTCTGTTGCAGATCGTTGCATGGACTACGACTATACGCCATAAAACGCTATAATTGAAAGTTCAATTCGCCCATTGATTCTTCTTGTTTCTTCAGGCATTTATTGGTATTATCCATTTATGGTATAGGAGTTTTTCGCCAGAGGCGGATCTGCCTTCAGTGGATAATTATGTGCAGTTCGGCCGAACTGCCGCTAGATTGTCTAATCTCATGCCATTGGTTGTGTAGTGGCCGTTCGCCACGTCGCCAGGCCATGCGAACTGCGTGGCAAGCCACGCTAAGATCGTGGCAAGCAAGTTTTCATGCCCTTGGCAGATCCGCCAAGGCGGAACCACGCCCAAGGCGTGGTGGCCCCTTAGCTCCGCAACGCGGAGCTGACGGGGTGAGAACGGTAAATCCCGCGTAGCGCGGGACAGGGTTGCCCCGCCTGGCAGGGCCTGATTTAAATTAAAGCTGGTTTTAAGAAAGGCTATTTTCATGAAAAAATATTTTGTCATTCTGACGTGCCTGGCGCTGACGGCAGTGACAGGATTCAGTCAATATGCCAATGACCAGTTTGACCCGGATGCCAACGATACGGTTTATGCGACCGCCGTTCAGCCGGACGGCAAGATCCTGATCGGCGGTTCATTTGGAACCCTCGGCGGCGTGGCACGGATATTCGTGGGACGGGTTCTTCCCGATGGGAGACTGGACACCACGTTCGCGCCAGGCGTTATTGCCGGTGGTCCTTGGGTTTACGTCCTCGCTCTCCAGCCTGATGGCAAGGTTGTCATCGGCGGCATGTTTGACGAAATCGCCGGCAAGGATAGAGAGAACATTGCCCGGCTGAATGCCGATGGGAGCCTGGATGAGTCCTTCAATCCGATCGCCAAAGCCTCGATATATGCCTTGGCAGTCCAGCCAGATGGAAAAATTATCGTCGGGGGTGCATTCGTCAATCTTGGCGGCCAGGTGAGAAATTACATCGCCCGCCTGAATGCCGATGGTAGTCTGGACACTGCGTTCAACCCAACAGCCGACGGTCCGATTATGGCAATTACTTTGCAACCCGACGGCAAAATCGTGGTTGGCGGTGCTTTCACGCTGATAGGCGGCACGAACCGCCTATGCGTCGCCCGGCTGAATAGCGACGGCTCTATAGATTCATCGTTCGCCCAGACCAATGGCGCTAGCGATACGGTCGCTTGCCTTGCAATCCAGGCCGACGGCAAGATTCTTATGGGCGGAGTTTTTGAAACTGCGGCGGGCGAGGCGCAGCCTGCCATCGCCCGGCTGAATGCCGATGGATCCCTGGATACCTCCTTTAACCCGGCCGGCCAAGATGATACCATTTACACCCTGGCCGTACAGCCTGACGGTAAAATTATTGTCGGCGGCGCATTCACCACCCTCAGCGATGGCGGCCGGACCCGCATCGGGCGGCTGAACGCGGATGGAACCCTGGATTCCACCTTTGAATCTCCTGGCGGCGCACTGCATACGGTGCGGTCCCTCGCACTTCAGGCCGACGGAAAAATTATTGCCGGCGGTGCCTTCCACAAGATCGGCGGCGTAGCACTTAATCATATTGGACGTCTCTATCCTGACGGCCGCACTGATAAGGCCTTTCTTCCGGAAGCGGATAACTCGGTTCACGCCATTGCCCTGCAGCCGGATGGTAATATCCTGATCGGCGGGCTATTTACCGAGCTGCTGGACGGCGGCGCTGCTAGAGAGTATATAGCGCGGGTTCGTAACGACGCCACCGTGGACGACGCGTTCAACCCCGGCGCCGGCTCCACCCTCTATTCCCTGGCAGTGCAATCCGACGGCAAGATTCCCGCCGCGGGCATGTTCGTCACGCTGGCCGGCGAAGGACGCAACTACATCGGCCGCCTCAACGCCGACGCCACGCTGGACGCTTTTAACCCGAACGCTAACGGTACGGTCTTGGGCCAGGCGGTTCAGTCCGATGGAAAAATCGTTATCGTCGGCAGTTTCACCAAGCTTGACGGTGTGGATCACCCGAAAATCAGACGACTCAATACCGACGGTACGGTGGACGCGTCCTTCACCCCCAGCATCAGCGGCGGACTTAATACGCTTTACACCGCTACCATACAGGCGGATGGAAAAATCGTGGTGGGCGGCGTTTTTGCCCAACTCAATAACGAGGACCGACTATCCATCGGCCGACTCAACGCCGACGGCTCCATTGACACGACCTTCAACCCGGGCGTCGAAGGCATTGTCTGCGCCCTGGTTATCCAGCCGGATGGAAAAATAATAGTCGGGGGCTTTTTCACCAAGCTGGGCGGCACAGCCTGCAATCACATTGGCCGGCTTAATGCCGATGGATCCTACGACACCTCGTTTAATTCAAGCGCCGATAGTATTGTCTATAGCCTGGCGGTCCAGGCTGACGGCAAGATTCTGGTCGGCGGCGCTTATCATACTCTGGCCGGAGTGGACCGCAATCATATCGGCCGGCTTAATACCAATGGCACACTCGACACGACCTTCGATCTTCTCAATGGAAGCGATAATGATGTTAATTCCCTGGCTCTCCAGTCAGATGGTAAGATCCTCGTCGGCGGCCTCTTCCACGCGGTGGGCGGGGAGGCCCGAGCCCACTTCGCGCGCATTGCCAACACCGAGGCCGCCCTGCAATCTTTGAGCGTCAATGACACGGGTACGGCCGTCACCTGGACGCGCACCGGCGCCAGCCCGGAAGTCTGGCGCACGACGTTCGAGCAATCCGATGACAACTCCACCTGGACCGACCTTGGCGCCGGTACGTGGATCACCAACGGCTGGCAACTCACCGGACTTGCCTTGCCTCAAAATCAGGTGGTCTATGTCCGCGTCCGCGGATATGGTACCGGCGGCATATATAACAACTCGGGGTCTATCTACGAATCCGTCCGCCTTGCTTATATTACGACACCGACTGTGGACATCACCAATATCAGCGGCACGGTCACCGCCGCCGTGGATACGATCTCCTGCACGCTCTCCGGAACGGCCAACACCAATACGGTTGGTACTATGTGGTGGACCAACAGCCTGGGTACTTCCGGCACCTTCACGGCTGCAGCGGCTTGGAGTGTTACCAACGTGACTCTGGGCGCAGGCACCAACACGCTCACGGTCTATGGATCGAATAGCCTGGGGGTTCTCGCGAACGATGCCGTCAACGTTGTGGTTTGCTGGAGCATGCCCGTGGCCGTTGATTTCGACGGTGATGGACTGGCGGACCCGGCGGCATATATCGGCGCCAACTGGTATGTCTGGCTCTCCACTTATGATTATGCGCGCCTGGGTCCCCTGGCCTATGGAGTCGAAGGCGCACTGCCCGCGGCCGGCGACTTCGACGGCGACAGCCTTGCCGATCCGGCCGTGTATATCGGCACTAGCTGGTATGCCTGGCTCTCCACGGTTGGTTATGCCGTTGGCGGACCTTACGACTATGGGTTTGCCGGGGCCACCCCCATGGCCGCTGATTTCGACGGCGACGGCCTGACCGACCCGGCGGTGTACATGGGCGGTAACTGGTTTGCCTGGCTGTCAGCCTCCGGCTATGCCGCGGTCGGACCGTACGAATATGCCGTGGCCGGCGCCATCCCCGTGGCTGCTGATTTTGACGGCGATGGCCTGGCAGATCCTGCCGCGTATGTTGACGGCTGTTGGATTGCCTGGCTCTCCAACATCGGTTATACGCGCGTTGGCCCCTATGCCTATGGAATTGCCGGGGCAGTTCCTTTCGCCGCTGATTTCGACGGCGATGGTCTGGCCGATCCGGCGGTGTCCTACAACCGTCAGTGGTATGCCTGGCTCTCCAGCGTCGGCTACGCCCAGGTCGGTCCGTATCCGTTCAACCTGCAGGAATGAATATTCAAGCGAGGTAATTTCAAAATTTCCGGAAAAGAAGGCCACGACAAAGCGTGGCCCTCCAATATACGTAAAAAACAGCTTGTTTTTGTAATGGAGGGACGCGCTCCGTCGCGTCCGTAAGGAGTTTTGAAATTACCTCCTAATGTAAAACAATGAAGGGACTGGTGTTCTTATGAAAAAATGGATGCTTCTATTATCGTGCCTGGCGCTGGCAACGGGAACAGGATTCGCCCAATACAGCAACGACCGATTTAACCCGAATGCCAGTGATGACGTCTACGCTTTAGCCGTTCAACCGGACGGTAAAATTATCGTTGGCGGACGGTTTACTTTTTTGGACGGCATGGCGCGTAACTGCATTGCCCGTGTTCACCAAAACGGGCATTTGGACACGGATTTTGACCCCGGCGCCGGGGCGGACGAATATATCAATGCGGTGGCCCTGCAAGCCGATGGAAAAATAATCCTGGGGGGGGCGTTCAGCACGATTGACGGGCAGGCCCATAATAATATCGCCCGGCTCAGTGCCAACGGGGCGCTTGATGCCGACTTTGATCCCGGTGCCGACGACGAAATCTGGTGCCTGGCTGTGCAACCGAATGACAAAATCCTCATCGGCGGTTACTTTCTCAATGTCGGCGGGCAGGCCCGGACTCAACTGGCCCGGCTCAATGCCGACGGCACGCTGGACGCCAATCTCAATCTGGAAATCGACGACGTTGTTTTTGCCCTGGCCATCCAGCCGGACGGCAAGATTATCATCGGGGGCAGGTTCCAGCAGGTCGGCGGCCAACAACGCAAAAATCTGGCCCGACTGAACACCGACGGGACATTGGATCCGGACTTCAATGTGGACTTAAATTCCACCGTTTATTCCATAGCCCTCCAGCCGGACGGCAAAATTATCATTGGCGGAATTTTTGCAACCATAGGCGGTGCGGCGCATAAAGGCCTTGCGCGGCTTAATGCCGACGGCTCGGTTGACGCGGAATTCACCCCGCAGGCCGATGACAGAGTGTATGCTTTAGCGGTCCAGCCGGACGGCAAACTTGTTATAGGTGGGGTTTTTACCGAGGTTGACGACACGGCGCGCAATCGCATCGCCCGCCTAAATGCCGACGGCTCCCTGGATGCCGATTTTAACCCCGGCGCCAACGATGATATATGGGTCGTGGTCGTTCAATCCGATACGAAAATTATTGCCGGCGGCGAATTCACTAACGTGGGCGGCGCGGCGCGCAATCGCATTGGGCGCCTGTATCCCGATGGACGGCCGGACTATCTTTTCAGGCCGACACCGGATGACACCGTATATACCGTTGCCCTGCAACCCGACTGGAGCATTCTGACCGGCGGACTGTTTACTGAAATCAGCGGCGCCGACCGTAATCGGATAGCGCGTTTATTGGTAAAAGGTGATGAAGACACAACTTTCGACCCGAACTCCAACGGGGATGTTTACTGCCTGGCAACTCAGACCAACAGCCAGATTGCAGTCGGTGGATTATTCAACACCCTGGGCGGCGAAGCCCGCAATCTCATCGGGCGCCTGGCAAACGATGGCGAAATTGACGCCGCGTTCAACCCGAACCTGGATGGCCCTTGCATGGCTTATATCCTTCAGCCTGATGGCCAGGCAATAATCGTGGGTACATTTACCACTGTTGGCGACGAGGATCGCAACCGCATCGCCAGGCTTAATGCCGACGGATCGCTGGACGCCGCGTTTGATCCCAATGCCAACCATCTGGTGTATAGCGCCGTTTTACAGCCGGACGGCAAAATTGTGATCGGCGGATTGTTTACCACCATCGGCGGCGTGGAACGTAACAGGATTGCCCGGCTCAATGCTGACGGTACCCTGGACCCCAGCTTTGATATTGAGGTCACGGGCTTGGTTTATGCCCTGGCTGTTCAACCGGACGGCAAAATAATTATCGGCGGCTGGTTTACCGCTGTCGGCGGTGAAGAACGCCACAACATCGCCCGGCTTAACTCCGACGGCACCCTGGACATGGATTTTAATCCTAATGCCAATATTTTCCTTTACTCGATCGTCCTTCAAGCCGACGGCAAAATCATCATTGGCGGAGCCTTTACCACCCTGGGCGGCGAGGAATGCACCCGCATCGCCCGCCTCAATACCGACGGTACCCTCGATACAACTTTCGATCTGACCGGTGGAGCTGATGCCCTCATATACGGCCTGGCCCTGGCCACGGACGGAAAAATTCTCGTCGGCGGGGCGTTTGCCAATATCGGCGGAGAGGCCCGCGCTAACATGGCGCGCATCGCCAACACCGATGCGGCCCTGCAATCTTTGAGCGTTAATGACCCCGGGTCTGCCATCACCTGGACTCGGACTGGCACCAGCCCGGAAGTCTGGCGCACGACGTTCGAACAGTCTACCGACGGCACAACCTGGAGCTACCTGGGCACCGGCACGCGCGTCACCAACGGCTTGCCAAGCGATGGGCATGGCTGGCAGTTAACCGGCCTCACATTGCCTCTTAATCAAAATTTCTACATCCGCGCGCGGGGAACGGTTAATTGTGGATTCCATAACGGGTCCATGTCCCTTTACGAATCCGTCCGGCTCGTTTACCTCACCCCGCCGGCCGTGGCGATTACCAACCTCGCCGCCGAATCCACCGCCACGGTGGATTCGACCTCCTGCGATCTCTCCGGCACGGCCAACACCAATGTCATCGGCCTCATGCGCTGGACTAACAGCCTGACGACCGCAAGCGGCACGTTCCCCGCCGCGGCCACGTGGAGCGTGACCAATATAGCCCTTCTTGAGGGAACCAATATTCTTATGGTTTATGGCTCCAACACAGTGGCTGTAATTTCGTCGGACACCGCCAACCTGGTTGTCCCCTGGAGCAAGCCACTGGCGGCGGACTTCGACGGTGATGGCCTGGCCGATCCGGCGGCTTACATCGGTTCCAATTTGTATGTCTGGCTCTCCACGTTCAATTATTCGCGCCTGGGTCCCCTGGCCTATGGAGTCGAAGGCGCACTGCCCGCGGCCGGCGACTTCGATGGCGACAGCCTCGCTGATCCGGCCGTGTATATTGGCACCAGCTGGACCGCCTGGCTCTCCGCCTACGGCTATGCCGAGGTCGGACCGTATGCTTACGGCATTGCCGGAGCGATCCCGGTGGCCGCCGATTTCGATGGCGACGGGTTTGCCGATCCGGCCGTTTACGCCGGCACCGAGTGGACCGCCTGGCTCTCCGCCTCCGGCTATGCCCAGGTCGGGCCGTACGCCTACGGGTTCGCCGGCGCGGTTCCGATTGCCGCTGATTTCGATGGGGACGGCCTGGCCGACGTGGCGGTCTCCTATAACCGCCAGTGGTACGCCTGGCTCTCCAGCATGGGCTATGTGCAGATCGGGCCGTATGATTTCAACCTGCAGGAATAAGGATGAGGAGGTATCTCGCACAGAGGCGCAGGGTCGCAGGGAAATCAAAGACGTCTTGTGTTTCCTTGTTTAAATATCGGCGTCACGGCGTCTCTGCGCGAATATCAACTATTTTGTTCTGTTAGCACAACATCCCGAAGGAGCCTTATGAAACAACCGCTGCTCGTTGGCTGTTGCCTGTTCCTGCTGGCGCCAAGCCTGACATGTTCCGCCACGGATTACAGTGCCACGATCCGGGAACTCTCGCCCTATATCACGAACCAGCTCCAGGCAACCGGCGCCTCGAGCCTGGCCCTGGTCCTGGTGGACGGAACCCAGGCGGTCTGGTCGGCGGGGTTCGGCCTGGCCGATCCGATCGAAGGCTGGTCGGCCAACGCTGATACCATCTATGACATCGGCAGCGTATCGAAAACCTTCACCGCGATGGCCGCCTTCCGCCAACTGGATCGGGGCAAATTGGATTTGGACACGCCGGTGACGAACTATGTGCCGACGTTCGGGTTCCAGGCCCGGTTCCCAGGCGCACCGCCCATCACTCCAAGACTGCTGATGAACCATCAAAGCGGTCTACCGGGAGATTATATTCCCTATGCGCAGACGACGGTCCCCGATCCGCGCTTCGGGGTGGAAGTGCTGGAGGGCATGGCGGACGAATATCCCGTGTGGCCGCCGAACTTTTCGGACACCTACAACAACAACGGGTTCACGCTCATGGAGAGTGTGGTGGCGGCGCTCTGCGGAACGACGTTTGTGGCCCAGGTGGCCGCCGATGTTTTTCAATCCCTGGACATGACGAACACCGCGTTCCAGACGACGACGAACATGTTCAACGGCAAGCTGGCCCGTTCCATGATCGGCACAAATGCCTATCCGGATGAAATCATCAACGTCCATGCCAGCGGAGGAATTTATTCATCGGCCAATGACATGGGCAGGGCGATCGCAATGCTGCTGGGCAACGGCCTGTTCCACGGCCAGCGTTTCTTGAGCACCAACTCCCTCGCCGCCATGCTGACTTTCCAGGGCACCAACACGGCCATCGCCTCCTCGGACCCCAATACCCGGAACGGCCTCGGCTGGGACAACGTGGCCGATCCCGCGCTGGCCTACGCGGGCCGGGCCTGTTTCAAAGACGGGGACACGGCCTGTTTTCACAGCTATCTCGAGTTTATGCCAGAGCATGGCCTGGGCGTGGCGGTGTTGTGTAACGGCGGGGCGCCGGCCAAGAATGTCGCCCAACGCGCGCTTATGCTGGCGTTGCGTGATAAGTTCGGCTTACCCCTGCCGACCAATAGCGTGCCGTTTCCCGACAGCCCCGCGGTGACCAACCCGCCGCTCCCGTGGGACCAGATGGCCGGGTATTATGCGCGCGACGCCGGTTTGATACTCGTCACGGCCACGAACGCCTCCCTTGCGCTGTACATGTATCCTTTTAGCTCGCCGGCGGCTACCGCCACCAACCTTGTGCCCCATTCCAACGAGTGGTTTTGGACAGAAGGCAACACGAATGCTCAAATTGCATTCAGCAATGTCGCGGACCACCTGTTCCTGATGGTGAAAAACAACCAGGGCCGCTATTGGAATACACAGATGATGGGGGAACGCATCTCGCCGATGACGCTCTCCACGGCATGGATGAACCGGGCCCAGACCGCTTGGATCGCCGCAGACCTCGATCCCTTCAACTTCTTATGGGCACAGAACGATGTTAAACCGGCGGCGTTCATGGCAACCAATGGATTCCTGTTTTTCAAAGCCACCGCCCTTGGCCCAACGAACGACAGCCTGGCGTTTCCATATATCGCCGGCCGTAACGATGGCGGATCGCTCAAGATTGCCACAACCAACGGCGAAGAATGGCTGTGGTTTATGGGTAATCATTTTCGTCCGGTCGAAACTCTGCCGGTCCTGTCCGCACCGGGCGCCACGAATGCCGCGCTGTCCGGGGACATCATCGGCTGGTACCGCATTCCGCGGTCCGGCAGCGGGCGGCTGGAACTCAACCTGGCGGGAACACCCCTGCCGCAACTGCGTGTGCTGAATTCCGAATTCAGTTTACTGGCAGGTCTTCAACCGGTCGCCGGTCGCCTGCTGGTCGCGCCGACCGGCGCCGTTTATGCGGCAGTGACGCGCTCCCTGGCCAGCGGCCAGGCCTATGCCTTGCGCGCGCTCTGGCGACGCGTGGCGGCGGATTACGACGGCGACGGCAAGGCCGATCCTGCCGTCTATGATCCGGCACAAGCCATTTGGGGCGTATCCCTCTCCGCCTCCGGTTATACCCAAACCGGTTCGCTTATCGTCGGCCAGCCCGATCAAACTCCGACGGCCGAGGATTACGACGGCGACGGCAAGATGGACCCGGCCGTCTATCGCGCGGCCGACGGGTTCTGGGCCGTCTATTTTTCGGGCAATGGCTATGTCCCGGCCGCCCTGTCCGGCTTCGGCGCGGCCGACGCCATCCCGGTGCCCGCGGATTACGACGGCGACGGCAAGGCCGACCTTGCCTGTTACCGGGCCACGGACGGCACCTGGGGCTTCCGGCTCTCGACCGGCGGTTACGCGACCACTACGCTGGTCAACGAATTCGGCGGACCGGATTGGTCTCCGGTGCCGGCGGATTACGACGGTGACGGCAAAACCGACCCGGCCATCTATCGTGCGGCCGACGGCGTCTGGTCAGTTGGCCTCTCGGGAAACAACTATGTCGTATTCACCCTCGGCGGATTTGGAGCCGTCGGGGCGATCCCGGTGCCCGCGGATTACGACGGCGACGGCAAGGCCGATCTTGCCTGCTACCGGGCCGCGGACGGCACCTGGGGCTTCCGGCTCTCGTCTGACAATTATGTGACCACCCTCCTCGTGAACGGATTTGGCGGACCGGACTGTGCGCCGGTTCCGGCCGATTACGACGGCGACGGCAAGGCTGATCCCACCCTTTATCGTCAAGCCGATGGCCTGTGGGGATGCATGCTCTCGGCCAGCGACTATGCAGTGCAGACGCTCACCTTCGGCGGCGAGGGCTATGACCCGGTCGGGTTCCGGCCGGTTCAGGAGCAGGAGGAATGTTGCTCCAACGTTTCACAGGACTGATATATTTCAACAAGCGCCAGGCATTTCTATGTAAGCGGAAGTGAGCATTATGCATACAACGACCCGGGTATTTCTCGCAAGTTTATTGACGATTCCATTAGCGGGTCTGGCGGCTTTCCTGCCTGATACATTGGATGACTGGTCACAGACCCAGATTGCATCCAAGTTGACGATATCGCCCCAGGTCTTGAAAACAACTCATCCATCGTCGGATGCCGAAGTCCAGCGCCGGCTTGAGACTGCGACCAAACAACTCCTCGCAAAGCATGAAGGCGCCGCGGCGGCTTCCGCGGTCATTCATCCGGCCGTCAATTACGGCGCGTCAGGTAATGTTGTTTGCGTCTTGTCGTATGCCGGCACAAACACCGATGTCAGCCATGAATTTGCCGCCCATCTTGGCGATGACGACCGGCAACCGCTCTACCTGACCGCGACAGGATTCGATCCCCGTCCGTGGGCGGATTTTAACGACGCCAAGGAGTTTGTGCTGGACCAGGTGCTGCACCATCAAACGACCGGCCGTGAAGTGGTCGGTTGGCCGGAAATCATACCCACTGCCACCGTGAACTTTACGGCATGGCGCAAAAGCATCAGCCCGCCGGGTGATCAATGCTGGGTGTTTGTTACGGATGATGCGCCGCTGGCCAACTGGAAGCACCCGTGCCGCTATATTTTTGTGGCACCGGATTTGTCGGGCTATGTGATCCTGTACGCGGACGCGCCGCTGGATCTCAGCGAAAAAACAGACTTCCGAACCGATGTCCCCTTATCGCCTGTCGTTGTCGTGCCTTTTGTGCCGCCGGCGTCGAAAGCGGCGCGTCCGCCTGACTTTAAGTCACTGAAGGCCGAGTCCGGCAAAAACCTGTTTTACTCGGGCCGCATCTCCAACTGTTACGCCGTTGTTATTTCCGGCGGATATAACCTGGGCAATAACTACCGGCGCTACTGGGGCGACTCGTCTTTTTTTTACAGCACGTTAACCAAAAAATACGGTTACCTGGATGCCCATATTTACGCGCTGATCTCGGACGGGACGGATCCCGCCAATGACCGAAATGACGGTACGTTTTATTCTCCATCCTACACAAATTCGCCAACCGATCTCGATGGCGACGGCGATGTGGACACCGATTACTCAGCAACGCTGGCCAGTATCTCCAATGTCTTTAGCCAACTGGCCGGTATCCTGACCACCAACGATCAACTGATGGTTTTTACAACCGACCATGGGTCCCCGGTCTCCGGTTATCACGTCTTGATTAATTTATGGAACGAGGAGGCACTGCACGACTATGATTTAAAATCCATGACCACCAACCTGCCCTGCCCGGTGATGTTTATCATGGAGCAGTGTTACAGCGGCGGGTTTATTGATGATTTGAATCAAACCAACCGTGTCATCGCCACGGCTTGC
>CAYQNY010000099.1:0-11967 GCA_964418925.1 uncultured Verrucomicrobiota bacterium | reverse complement strand
GCCTGTCCCGCGCTTCGCGGGATTTGCCGTTCTCACGAACGGCCTCTACACAACCAATATCATGGGATTGGATAGTGTAGTGGCAGTTCGATAGAACTGCACATGATTGCAATTCCTATGCATTAAATTAGTATAATCCTATCCGTGGATTCTGACAATGCAATTTTAGTTTCTTCAAAGAAGAAACTAAAATTGATAGGAAATACCGGCTGAAACGACGGGGTAGAAACAAAACCAGTCGGCTTCGTCCTGAATACCTTCTTCCTCCTGGACCAGGTCTGCCTGGAAGGTCGGATCTTGGGACATGCTGCCATCGGCGGACAAGCCGATATTGGGGGTACCTTGGAACATGATCCCGACGTCAAAGACGAAATTCCAGGACGTATCGGGCCCGCCGACCGCGTTGCCGAAGCCCAGGCCGACATACGGCGCAAATTTATTAAAATCCACACTGCCGGTCAGCGTGCCGATTTCCTCCGGTGTGTATTCGTGATCGCCGATTTTCTGCAAGTCGGTCAGATTGGCGTCCAGATGGGCGCGGTTACGGTTATACATCATGCCACCGGTGATCCGAAAATTATTATAAAAAGGATGCCAATCCAGCATCACCGGAATCGAGCCCCAGTTGACTTCAACCCCATAGTCAACATCCTTGATTTTTCCACTGAATCTTAAAGGCAGATAATTCCCGCCCACGCGAATATTCAGCGCTTCTTCGATCAACCCAACGGTCAATTCAGCGCCCGGCCCCAGGGTTCCCGCCTTGAGCGCCAGGGCGATATACGGCGGGACATAGTCAATTTCCTCATTCGCGCTCAAGGTGACCCGGGTGGCAGCGGGCGGCGAAACCCTGGTTTGAGAATGGATGCGAGGCGCGGCCGGAGATGGAGCTTCCCCCGCCCAAATCATCCGCGGCGCCAAACCGGTAAACACTGCGATCCCCGTTGCCAGTATCCAGATACGCATGGCCGCATTGTGCATGTTGTTGAATCCTTTCATGATATTTTCAGATCCTGTTTGATAATGATATATGCTGTTGCTCGATGGAAACGGAAAAACAGGATAATGGCAAGCGGCAGGACGAACTACACTGCCGGCCATCAGCCATATCGGGATTCAGCCTGTTTCAATCGCGCGTTCCTATACACTGATCCCTGTCACGAGTCAATATATTAACGTCAATATTTGTAACCCCTCAGTTATTTGGGGGGCATCTTGTTGTAGTGCCGCACCCCGCTCGAAGCGGGGTAAACGGTGCTTGCCACGTTTACCAAGCCATGGGCATGGCCAGAGGCGTGGTGCGGCAAAACGCGCCACACCGTGGCGCGCTACAGGTTTTACCACCATATAACTGAGGCATTACCAATATTTTATAAGCCGGAAAGGCCGGGCCGGGAAACCAAGCGGCCCATAAAACCATTTATTGAAATACACTCCCCTCATCGAGTAGAATAATGGGTAGCGGATTGATAACAGCCGGATGCCTGGGCACCCCAAAGTATCGCATGCCATGAAGCAACAATATCCCTATTTATCGCCCCTAACAGCCACAGGCGCTACGATTGCGCCGCTGATTGACCATACGCTCCTGAAAGCCGATACGCGGCACAGCCAGATTCTTCAGCTTTGTACGGAAGCCCGTCATTACGGCTTTGCCGCGGTCTGCGTGCTTCCCATCCATCTGACACTGGCCGTTCGGTCACTGGCCGATTCGCCCGTTAAGGCGGCAACGGTCATTGGTTTTCCACTGGGAGCCGTGACATCCAAGTCCAAAGCGCTGGAAGCCGAGGAAGCGGTTAAAGCCGGCGCCCGGGAACTGGATATGGTCATGGCCATCAGCGCTTTGAAAGACAAGGATTATACATACGTGCAAGGCGATATCCGCGCTGTTGTCCGCGCGGCCGAGGGGAAGACAGTGAAAGTAATCCTCGAAACCGCGCTCCTGACGAAGACTGAGAAGGTGTCCGCCTGTCAGATCGCGCTGGAGGCGGGAGCCCATTTTGTCAAGACGTCCACGGGGCTGGTCGGCGGCGCTACCAAGGCGGACGTACGTTTAATGCGCCGGGTTGTCGGCGAGCGGATGGGGGTCAAAGCCAGCGGAGGCATGCGGACCTGCCAGGACGCCCTGACCATGATCCAGGCCGGCGCCTCGCGGCTGGGGACCAGTGCGGGGGTGGCCATGGTGACGGAAAAAATTTAATGCATAGGAAGTTCAAAATTCCAGCAAACGCATGTAGGAGCCCCGCCCCTGCGGGGCGATCTGACAAGACCCATCGCGCCAGCGGGGTGGCGCTCCTACATGATGAGACACCAAAAGTTGCTCCGCCTTGCGGGGCCTAATTCATGCGAGCCATTCTCATCATCCTGGATTCCGTAGGCATCGGCGCGGCGCCGGATGCGGCTGAGTTTCATGACGCCGGCGCCAACACGCTCGCGCACCTGGCCCAGGCCGTGGGCGGCCTGCATATTCCGGTCCTGCAAAGCATGGGCATGGGAAACATCCCGGCGCTCATTCCCGGCGGCGAATCCATTGCGGGGGTGCCGCCGGTTCAAAGTCCGATCGCGAGTTTCGGGGCGATGCGTGAAGTGTCCAATGGCAAGGATACGACCACGGGGCATTGGGAAATCGCGGGATTGAAATTAAAACCCGGTTTTTATGTATTCCCCGCCGGCCCCCCCTCTTTCCCTCCGGATCTGGTCGAAGCATTTGAGGCCCGGACCGGACGGCGGCTGATCGGCAATAAGACCGCCAGCGGCACGGCCATTATCAATGAATTGGGTTCCCAGCAGATGCAAGACGGTTCCTGGATCTGTTACACCAGCGTGGACTCGGTCTTTCAGATTGCGGCCCATGAAGATGTCATTCCATTGCAGGAACTCTATGCTGCCTGTGAAATTGCACGGGAACTCTGTGACCGGTATCCAGTCGGCCGGGTCATAGCACGACCCTACGTTGGGCGGCCCGGCGCATTTAAGCGCACGGAAAACCGGCGCGACTATTCCTATCCGCCGCCGGAACCGACCCTGCTGGACCGGCTAACTGATGCCGGCATACCGGTGCACGCGGTTGGCAAGATTGAAGACATCTTCGCGCATCGGGGCATTACACATGCCTATCACACGGGCAACAACCACGCCTCGCAAACCCAGGTCATGGAACTCGTTAGCCGGGATGTTCAGGGCCTCATCATGGCCAATTTTATCGACTTTGACATGCTGTACGGGCACCGTCGGGACGCCGGCGGTTATGCCAAGGCGCTGGAACAGACCGACACGTTTTTGAATACACTGCTCCCACGCCTTGCTCCCAGGGATATCCTGATCCTCACCGCGGATCACGGCAACGATCCGACCTTCACGGGCACCGATCACACGCGGGAATATGTTCCCCTGCTCGCATATCAAACGGACCGAGATGGAAAATGTCTTGGAATCCGCCAGGGTTTTTTTGATGTCGCGCAAACGCTGGCCGCGTTCTTCCGAATTCCTCCCATGCCCCGCGGAACGACATGGCCGGTCAATTATTGACGACCGTATTTCTGGCGGTATAAATACAGCGCATGCTCCTGGGGGAAATACAAGCGACGGATTTTATCTTCCATGATTGCATATGGAACGGTCACGCTTCCCGCAGCAATCTTTAGCACCAAGTGGTCGCTCTGATAACTTTCCAATATCCCTTTTAATGGATCCGGTTTCCCTTTGAGCTTCAGCACCACCGGACTGCCAATTGACGAGCGCATCGCTTCGCATTGTTTCAAGAGCCGTTGATACTCCTCACTCCGCATGACGCGTTGTTCCCAGTTTTCCGCAATCGGCGGCTGTTTGACTGCCGGGGGATCAATCGTCTCCACCGGCTCCACTGCCGCCACAGGACTGGCCGCCGGTTTCACTGCCGGCGCAGGACTTGTCACCGGCGTCGGTGCCGGCGCAGGCTTCGGATCCGGCGCGCGTGACGATGATGCTGGCGGCGATGCTGGTGTTGGTGCCGGTGCTGGTGTTGGTGCCGGTGATCGGGGTGGAGCTATCGGTTCGGGTTCTTTCGACGGCAATGATTCGGATTGCTGGAGTTCCTTACGCGCCGCGCGCCTCTGTTTCATCCTCTGCTCTATTTTCCACTGTGTCTGCCGCACGGCGGGAATAATGGCACGCATCAGACGAATACGAATCGGCACCATGATATCCACTCCCTTAACCAGTTTAAAATAACCGTATGTGATCAAAAACCCCAGCATGATAAGGGACAGCAATATCCGAAAAACGCCCCAGAACATGGAAGAATTACTGGCATTCGACGAGGGTAAAGGCTTGGGCGTCGGTTTCGAGGCAGAATTTTGCGATTGAGGTTTCAGCCTCAGCTTGCGTTTATTGCCCGCAGCGGCGGATAAAGCGGACTGGGTTTGAATTTCTTTGCCGCAATACCGGCAATAGACGGCCTGCTTACGGATCCGCTCGGCACAATAAGGGCAAGGCATGCTGTCATCCGGACTTTTATGTAATGAGTTGTTCTGAGCCGCTGCCCGCGAATCTTTAGCATCGCCGATAACCTGAAGCGGAATGGTTGATGACGACCGATCCACGCCGACCTGTTCTGCAGATGAAGATGTTGATTTGGCGTGCTGGGACGCTTTTTCCAGACGAACAATATCCACCAGCGCTTCCATCCAGTTTTGGTAACGTTCGCCCGCGTTTTTTGCCAGCATTTTCATAATCATGCGCGCGGTGCCAACAGATATATGTGGATTTAATTTCAGCGGATCTTCAAAAGGATCCCGAATCTGGCGCTCCATAATCTCATTCGGATCGCCGGCGCCAAACGGCAGGCATCCGGTAAGAACATGATGCAGGGTAGCCCCCAACGCGTAGATATCAGTGCGGCAATCCAGATTTTTCTCGCCACGCGCCTGCTCCGGCGACATATAATTCGGAGTGCCCATGATATCGATTTCACTCGTATCATGCGAGGTACTGCCGATCGTGCTAACCACCTGTGCCAGGCCCAGATCCGTGACCTTAATGGTGCCGTCACCATCCACCATGATGTTTTCGGGCTTGATGTCGCAATGGACGATCTTGGCCTGATCCCACGCATAACGCAGAGCTTCCGCAACGCTATGGGCGATGATGAGCGTGTTCGTTTCCTCCAGCTTGCCTTTACGCCGGAGCCAGTCACCCACGGTGTAACCGGAAAGATATTCCATGACGAAATAATATCCGATTCCCTCCTTAAACTGGCCGAAATCATAAACCTGCACAATGCTCACATGCTTGAGATTGGCGGCGATCAAGGCTTCATGCTTGAAGTGCCGGATATCCTCCGGATCAAGAGCCAGATGTTCGTCAAGCACTTTAATGACAACGACACGACCCAGGGAAATCTGACGGGCCTTCCAAACGGCCGACGTCCCACCCTGCCCGAGTTGTTCGATGATCTCATACCCCTCAATGATCGGGGACTTCTCGACCGGCTTGTTGTTTGCAGGTGGTTGCATAATGTCACAGAAATTCTATTATCAACGGAATCTAGTTGGAATAATATAGATTATCCTGTATGCGATCAAGATTTTATACCATTTTACAAAAACTTGACCTGATGGAATAATTACGGCATGTTGATTCACATGCTAAAGATTGAATGCATGGAAGTGGGCCCTTTCCAGGCCAACTGCTACCTGGTCTGGGGCCCGGCACGCCGGGCTTTGGTGCTTGATCCCGGCGCCGAGGCCGACACGATTCTCGACGCGCTCAACCACCACCGGCTTGAAGTCGCCGCCTATCTCGTTTCCCACGGCCACATGGACCATATCAGCGCGCTGGCCGCGTTGTACGAGCAACGACCGGCGCCCTATGCCCTGCATGCGGCGGACTGCCAATGGGCATTCACCCCGGCCAACCAGGCGCCGCCGTATTACATGACACCGCGACAACCGGCCGCATCGCCACTCTTTCTCCAGAACGGCCAGTTATGGACTCCCGCCGAAGACCTGGTCTGCCGCGTCATTGCCACGCCGGGACATTCTCCCGGAAGTCTCTGTTTTTACTTTGAAGATAACGGAGTTCTTTTCAGCGGTGACACCCTGTTCCAGGGATCCGTGGGACGCACCGACCTGCCCGGCGGGGATGGCGCACTACTGACACAATCCCTGAAAACGCTGGCCCGGCTTTCCCCGGCCACGCGTCTTTATCCCGGCCATGGTTCCCACACCACCCTGGCCAAGGAACTCCGCTCCAATCCGTATCTCACGGATCATGGCTGACTCCCATCCGCAAGTATGGCCTTGAATCCGGATTCTTCAAGCACCGGAACGCCCAGGGAGCGGGCTTTATCCAGCTTGGATCCGGGGTCGGCGCCCGCCACTACATAGGAGGTTTTTTTCGACACACTGGAGGTGACACTCCCGCCCCGGCGCCGGATTGCCTGCTCCGCCTGCTCCCGGGTGAACCGGGATAATGTTCCGGTCAGAACAAAGGTCCGGCCCGTGAGCCTGGCAGACGCGGCGGAAGCCGAAGCCAAACGCTTAAAATTCACCCCGGCTTCCTGCAGACGCCGAACCAGGGTCCGATTGCGGGCAACCTTGAAATAATCCACAATACATTGCGCCGCCACGGGACCCATATCACGGATTTGTTGCAACCGTTCGAGATCGGCCGCCATGAGCTGATCAATATCTGCGAAATGCTGTTCCAGGGTCTGGGCCATTTTAGCGCCGACCTGCCGGATGCCCAAAGCAAATATCGCCCGCCAGAACTCCCGGTGCTTAGCGGCTTCCAGGCCGGCAAGCAGATTCTGCGCCGATTTCTCCGCCATGCGTTCCAGGCCGCTGACCTGTTCCCGGGTCAGTGAATACAGATCGGCCGGACCGGAAACCAGTTTACGATCAACCAGCTGATCAACCAGGGCTGCGCCGAGCCCCTCGATATCCATGGCGCCGCGCGCGGCCAAGTGTCGCAACCAGCGCTTCAATTGAGCCGGGCACTGAAGATTTTCACACCGATACGCCACCTCGTCTTCCTGACGCGTGACATCCTGACCGCAAACGGGACAATGGAACGGCATGACAAACGCGCGTTCCTTGCCGGTACGCGCGGCAATATTAACACCGACAACCGCCGGGATGACATCACCCGCCTTTGCCAGGTATACCCGGTCGCCGATGCGGATATCCTTGCGTTGAATTTCATCCAGGTTATGCAAGGTGGCCCGGTTGATGGTCGAACCGGCCAGAAAAACCGGTTCCAGTTCGGCCACGGGTGTCAGGACTCCGGTCCGGCCCACTTGCACCGTAATCGCCTGCAAGCGGGTTTCAGCGCGTTCCGGTTCATACTTGAAGGCTATCGCCCAGCGCGGGCTCTTGGCGGTCGCCCCCAGCACGTCATACAACGATCGTTGATTGACCTTAATCACGCCGCCATCCATATCAAAGGGAAAAACGTGGCGCAGACTTTTCAGTTCATCCAGGGCCGCCAGCACTTCCTGCATGGAGCCGCATATCCAGGAACGCGGCGGTGTTTTCAGGCCCCAGGCGTTCAAGGCGGCCAGCAGCTCCTGATGCGTCTTGAATTCAATGCCATCCAGTTCAC
This sequence comes from uncultured Verrucomicrobiota bacterium, assembly GCA_964418925.1. GTDB lineage: Bacteria > Verrucomicrobiota > Kiritimatiellia > JAAZAB01 > JAAZAB01 > CAYQNY01. Next base: position 4,386 of record CAYQNY010000099.1, on the reverse strand, counting down.
CGGTCCCGTACAGGATGACATCCAGCGGTCGTTGCGCCATAATCCGGGAATCCAGTTGTTTCAACGAACCGGCGGCGGCATTGCGGGGATTGGCGAAAGGTTCATCGTCGGCTGCTTCCCGCTCGCGGTTCAAGGCGACAAACCCCTCCCGTGTCATAAAGACTTCGCCCCGGACTTCCAGCAAGGCCGGCGGCGCTTGCTCCGTTCGCAAGCGCAGGGGAATGGAACGGATGGTACGCAAATTCCCCGTGATATCATCACCCACCCGTCCGTCGCCGCGGGTACTGCCACGGATCAGCCGGCCCTGCTCATAGCGCAGGGAAATGGCCACGCCGTCAATCTTTGGTTCCAGCACAAAGGTATAAGCAACGCCCGACAGAAGTTTTCTAATACGCGCATCGAACGCCAGTAATTCCTCGTAACTATAGGTATTCGACAGACTCATCATGGGGAGCCGGTGCCGGACCTGGCGGAATTTACTGAGAGGCGAACCACCGACCCGTTGGGTGGGCGATTCCGGTGTCACCAGTTCCGGATACTGCGCTTCCAGCCGTTCGAGCTCCTGGTAAAGCCGGTCATAGTCCCGATCGGAGATTTCCGGACTGTTCACGACATAATAAAGGACATTATGCCGCTCAAGGGCTTGACGTAAGGATGCAATCCGCTGTTGGGTTGGTTTCAGGTTCATGCGAAAATCATAACAAATTAAAAAGAATATGCGGCGCTGATTATTGAATTGGAAACCAGGGCTTGACCTGTGGATTGACCGGATGCCGCGGCCAGCGGCCGGATAAGACCTCCACCACGGCCTGAGCGCCCCGGATACGCGCTTCGCTCTGCGATTCTTCAGAATACGCCGCGACATGCGGCGTCAACAGCATGTTATCCAGGCTGAAGAATGGATGGTCGGTGGCAAATCCATTCGACGCGAAGACGTTGATCCCCGCAAAAACATCAAGTGCCGCATACCGGATTTTCCCGCATCGCAACACCGCGGCCAGATCAGCTTCATCCACCAGTTCCCCGCGACTTGTATTAATCAGGACAGCGCCCGGCTTCATTTTCGAAAAATGATCCGCCGTGAGCATTCTCCGGGTGGACGGCAACAAGGGACAGAACAGACAGACATAATCGGACTCCGCAAGCACGGCATCCCGCCCGACCGCCGTGACGCCAAGCCGCGGCGTTTCTTCCTTGGACAAGGCGGGGTCAAACACAAGAATTTTCATGCCAAATGCCCCGGCGCGCGCGGCGACCGCCCGGCCGATCCTACCGAAACCGATGAGCCCCAGCGTCCGGGTTGACAGTCTGTGCATTTCCTGAAGATGGCGAGGCTGGCGGCCGCGGCGCATCTGCGCGTCGAAAAATTTCAACTGACGGGCGGCGGCCAGCAAAAGCGCCAGGGTATGGTCGGCCACTTCCTCAGTGCAAAAATCCGGAAGATTGGCCACAATAATGCCTTGTTGTGTGGCCTGTTCGATATCAATTTTATCAACACCGGTTCCCAGCCTGGAGATGATTTTGCAGCGGGTCAGCTCACGAATAACCGACGCCTTTAGATAAGCAGAAATGATCATAAGGGCATCGGCGTTACCCGCGACCGATTGGATTTCGTTATCTTCAGCGCCTTCGATTTCAATCACGTTCGCCGGGATTGCACTGAGAATCCGGCGCTCTTCGGAGATCATGGGGAACGTGACGGCGTTCAGGCGAATGACGTTCGGATTGGGCATGTTCATTGTTTTATCCTCCACTTTTTCCTTCCTGGCATGGAGCAGATAAAATACGGCAGCCCGCGGCCGTCTTGGTGACGATCATCATTTCACCCGGCGCCATGACGACCCCTTTGATGCCAGGCGGAAGTTTCGATGCCTCCTTCATGAAGGCCGCCGGATCACCGCCACGGCCGGCATGCTCCACGAACATTCCGAAATGACTGGCGATCAATATCCCCGGCTTGACAATGGCAGCCAACTGACACGCCTCGCGCGCGTTGAGATTGCCGAATCGGCCGTTAATCGGGGCGATCATAACATCCACCGTGCTCCCGGCAAGGGAACGCATGATTTTATCCGGCACATACGCCGTATCGCCCGTACTATAGACGACAAGCCCTTCGTTCTCAATTATAACGCCCATGGCCGTGGGACATAGATCCCCATGATCGGCATAGACGGCCCGCAACATGACATCCCTGATTTTCAAACGGCGCCCGGGATCAAGCAGATCGAAACGGTCAGGCGGGATGCCGCACCCGGCAAACCCCGCTTCGCAATCGGCAGACCCGACAAAATGCAGATCGGCTTGCCGGGCCAGAATCGGCAAGGCCTCCGGATCAAGATGGTCGGCATGCGAGTGCGTGGCGATCAGCAGTTCAGCCTCCGCCTCGCTGGGAGTCAACACGGAGGGAATCATGCGCTTGAATCCAAACAATGTATTACAGGCGTCGGTCAAGTAGGGATCCAGCAAAACGCGAGTTCCGGCGGCAGTCTTGAAGAAAAACCCGGCCTGGGCCAGATAGAATATCGCCAGGCAACCGCCCTCGACGCCGGTGCTTCGCACGTCCTGTATGAAGGTCATTTTGAGATCGCCGTTCTTATCGCCGTTATCTGCTCGCGGGCGGCCGTCCACATCAGGCATATATCCGCCGCCGACCAGAATACGCGCATGCCTCGATCCAGCCAGAACTTTATCCTGGCCGGCTCACCGCAGGCTATCCCCGGCAGCACATTATGCCTCAAACAGGCCGCAATAATCTTCATCACCGTCTGGATATAGACCGGATTATCCAATTGCCCGGTGATACCCATACCCAGTGAAAGGTCATCATTCCCGACAACAGCAATATCCACGCCGGGGACAGACAGGATGCCATCCAGATCATCAAGCGCCTCGATGGTCTCGATCTGAATACCGACCACAACGTCACGATTGAGTGTCTCGACCTGCTCGCTCACCTGCGGCCATCCCAGGTAACGACCGGCCGGGCAGGTGGATCCGCCAAGCCCCCGAATACCCTGCGGCGGATATTTAACCGTCCTGATGACCGCTTCAACTTCGGACCGGGTGCGGATACGGGGAATATAGACGCCGTCCGGCGCCTGATCCAATGTGCGGCAAAGTTCATGATAGCTGAGGTCGGCCACGCGCACCATACAAGGCAAACCCAATACCCGCGCCAGGCGGATATATTCCAAAATAGTTTCACTATTGAGCGCGGTATGCTCGCGATCAATCATCAGCACGTCATATCCCGTCTCATGATACATTTCGACAACTGCGCCGGAACGGCTGTCCACAATACAACCGGTGATCAGGACATCCTTTCTGGCCACGCGTTCCCGCAATAATCCTGAACATCCCTTCATTATCACCCCTCTTTTGCAAAGACTCGCAAAACTTATTCAAAGACCCGGCACATATCCGACCCCGAATCGCCCTCGCAACGGCTGACGGAAGCCGTCGCTGAAAGGCATCCAGGAGGATGTGCCGCCGTCCACAATGATCGTCTGACCGATGATATAGCGCGATTTTTCCGAGGCCAGGAACACCGCCAGATTGGCGATGTCGGATGGCGTGCCGGCAAAACCGCAGGGGATCAGATTGTTGATCGCCTTTGGATCGTACGCCGGCGATAGTTTCCGATGACTCTCGACAGGAACGGCGCCGGGCGCAATAGCATTGACCCGGATACCCCTGGGCGCCAGTTCAATGGCCAGTTCACGTGTATAGGCCACAATCGCCCCCTTGGTGCCCGCATAAACAGCATGTTCCAGGCATCCCTCAAAGGCATGAATTGAGGTCATATTGATAACCACGCCGCCGCCACGTGCCGGCAAAGCCGGAACAAGCGCTTGCGTCAGAAAAAACTGGGCCCTGACATTAACATGGTAGAGCGTGTCAAATTGCTCCGGCGTGACCTCGGCAAAGGGGAGATTCATGGTAATGCCGGCATTATTGACGATGATATCCAATTCCCCGAGAAACTCCAGGGCCACAGCGGCCAGATTCTTCACCTGCGCGACATCCTGTAGATCGGCCTTAAAAGCCGCCGCCTGTCCACCAGCGGTCAGTATGGCTTCCACGGCGGCTTGAGCGCCATCCGCGCTATGGGCGTAGTGAAGAGCTACTGTCGCGCCCTGACGCGCGAATTCCAGGGCGATTTCGCGACCAATGCCAGTCCCTGACCCCGTCACGATAGCCCGCTGGCCGGCCAGTTGTTGCGTCATAATTACCTTTTGTTTTCCTATACCATAAAGTAATATCAGAACTGCACGCCGACAGTGCCGCCCATCGAACCGCCGGTCGGATTCACCTCATAGCGGGACTGACCCACGTTACCCGACACGTTCTCCAGCCAGTCATACCGGCCAAACACACCCACCT
>CAYQNY010000098.1:0-11973 GCA_964418925.1 uncultured Verrucomicrobiota bacterium | reverse complement strand
CACACCATGGAAACAATAATACCTGAAGACGAAGCAAGCTTTAGCCTGAATCTGAATGCGTAAAGCAAGACAAGGAATAAACACGCATGGGTGTTTCAATACATTATCGTGGACGGGTGGATGCCATTCGTCACGTTGCCGTTTTGTGCACGGAACTGGCTGATATTGCCGCTGTAATGGATTGGCAATCAACAATTTTAGATGATGATTGGCAACAGCCTGCCAACGCCACATTACAGGGCATTCCAGATCACGCTCAGATCCACGGACACTTGGGATTGAAAGGGGTTCAGATTACGCCGGGATCAAGGACCGAGTCCCTGAGTTTCTTTTTCGACCGGGAAGGCAATCTTTTGTCTCCGATGAATGCGCTCATGATTCTGGACGGCACCTTGAAACCGGAACAGGCGTGGATATCCGTCAAAACCCAGTTCGCTCCTCCCGAGATGCATGTATGGATCATCGGACTCCTTAAGTACTTGAAGAAGCGGTACATATCTGATTTACAGGTCTCCGATGAAGGTGAGTATTGGGAGACCGGCAACATCGAGATACTGAAGAAGAAAATGGCTCTGCTCAACGAAAAGCTGAATTACCTTTCGACGGAATTGTCTTCCAGCCGTTTTGGGGATACAAGCGGCCTGTCCGCAGAACAGATAGCAACGCGCATCGAACAATTCTTGCTTGGCGACGAAAACAAGAATTCCGAACAATAAGCGCGCAGGTATCGGATCCGACCTTCGGTTGATCGGTCTTTTATCTCATCCCCATGTTAAGTATTTTAACGACTGTCCCCAGCCTATCTGAGCACCGGCACGCCGTAGGGACCGTCGGCCAGGATAGCCAGGGCAGCATTGGGGGCCGCGCTAAGATAGGTGTCGATGGCGCGCTGGACCATGGCAACGGCCAGACGAAGTTCGCCATCAACCACCAGGTCGGAACCGCCATCAACCCCGGGCACGCGGTGCTCCACAAACACGGCTCCGGTGAGGCCCGGGGCGCAATAGACCATGTTTTCCATGGCATCGAGCTTGGCAAAGACCTGGGCCCACTTCTGGACCTCCCACTGTTCCGGTACGAAAGTCCAGTCGGGCGCGGCCAGACGTTTGTTAAGCCCGGCCGGCCCCAGCTCGGTCAGCATCGGCAACACACGCCGGTAGTCCGGACCGCCAACAGGATGGACGTCAGTATGATTCGCGGCCATGATGATCACGCCGCCACGCTTTACCGCCTTGGCCGCTTCGCAGGCGGCCTTGGCGGCCTGGTAATGGTTGATCCCGGCAAAACCGGCATGCGTGATCACCAGGTCATATTCGCGGCTGATGGGAATGGCGTTGGTCTCCGCCGCCCGGGCACAGGCCAATGCGTGGGCCGCTTCCATGTCGCCGCAGAAAATACCGCTGACACGCTTATGGCGATCGATGGTGACATTGACCAGGAAATCGCATCCGGCCAGGCGCGCCACCTCCAGCGCCTCTTGATGACAGGGATTATCTTCCAGAATAAGGCTGTCGGCACGGGGGTCCATCATCATCTCCGCCCCGTGGAAAACATGCGTGGCCGCCAACCCGATCAGGCCCGGACAGATAGATTTGCGCCCGCCGCTGAATCCAGCCATAAAATGCGGCTCAACCAGGCCGGTTAGAATCTTGATGTGCGCATCCAGGTACAACGCGTTGACCCACGCGTCCGTGCCGCGCGCGGTGCGCCCGATACAGCGTAGTGATTCGCGGGCCGTGCAGTCGTGATTAACGACCCGCACATCGGCCGCCAACGCGCCGGGCGGCAGTATCCCCCGGAGTTCGGATTCCGTCAGCCCGCGGTGAGTCCCGGCGGCCACCAGCAGGACGATGTCGGCCACACCCTCCCGGCGCAGGATATCAAGAATCGGCGGCAGGATATCCCGGTACGGTACCGGACGGGTATTGTCGCTGATGACAATGACGGCTGTGGGGTTTGACACCGCGGCTACTTTATTTCGAACTACCGTGGACAACGCGGCACACCCGGTCGGTTCCTGCAGCCCCCGCCGCAGTGCCGCCGCCGGGTCCGCCAACGCCTCCACCGCGGGCAGCGATAACACCTCCGCGTGTTCCGGCACGCGGAGCGCGAGTGTGTCGGCGCCGAACTCCATTTCAATTGGTTTCAACATCTTGCCAATGCTCACCTTCAGACCTCCACCACATTCCCCCGGTTCAGCAGGAACGCGGGATCCACGGCGGCCTTGCAGACCTTTACCTGCTCCACGGCAACGGGACCGTAACAGCGTAGAAAATCCCGGCGCTTGCGCTTGCCGGTGCCGTGCTCCCCCGAATACACCCCGCCCAGATCGGCCGATTTGGCAACGATAGCGTCGTACACCTCGACCCCCTGCTCGAGCTGACGCTTTTCGGGCAACACGGTAAAGTGCAGGTGGCAATCGCCCAGGTGCCCGAACGCCACGTAGTCAAGCCCCTTCTCTCGCAACAGGCCGTGCGTAAAATCCAGAAACTCGGCAAACCGCTCCGGCGGCACGACGGTATCGGTCATGATGGTGTAGGTGCCGCGACGCTTGACCGTCTCCAGGGCGTTGGCCGGCAGGGAGTGCCGCGCTTCCATGAACAGCGCGCGCTGCCGTTCGTTGTCCAGGAGCAGGATCGCGTCCTCGTCCAGATTGGCGCCGCTGGCTGTCAGGATATCCAGCCATTCCCCGGCGGCATCCTCAATGTTCCGGTCATGCAGGGGTTGCTGAATATAGATCGCGACGGTATCGTCGCCATGAAAGAAGCGCGTCTCATGATCCATGGTCGTCCGGCAGTTGGCGCCGAAATACTCGAACGCCGACAACCCGCTAAGATCGCCGGCACAGTGTCGGCGAACATGGTCCAGCACCTTGAGCGCGTCGGCCTCGGTCGGCAGTGAGAAAAAAAGATCGAGGAACTCGTGCGGGCGCGGCGCCAGCGCCAGTTCACAGGCGGTCACCAACCCGAACAGCCCTTCACTGCCGATCACCAGATCGACCAGGTCGAGACAGCCGTCGGGCGATGAAAAGGGGCCGCCGGCATTCTTGATCGCCGGCCGCGGGTAACGCGGCACCGGCCAGGCGCGCTTTGACTCGCCAGCGGCCAGCACGAACGCGCCGTCCTCGGAAACGTACTGTCCGCGGACCGCGTCAATCAACCCGCCATCCGGGAGCATCAACCGCAGGCGCTGTACCCACGAGCGCATGGCGCCGATTGCGCCGGGCGTGAAACCCGACGCGTTGCAGGACAGCGCGCCGCCGAGCGACGCATCAGCCCGACTGGTGGGATCGACCGGAAAGCACAGCACACCTCTAGACTGCTCAACAACAACCTTACGGACATCTTCAAGAATGGCCCCCACGGGGGCGATGGCCCGCTTCCGCTCAATGTCCACCTTGACGGCCGGTTCGGTCATGCGCACGACCGAGATCACCACGCCGCCTTCAGGCGTCGCGCTGCCTGTCAGGTTCGAGCGTCCGCCGGACAGCGTCATCGGGATCCCCGCACCATGGCAGGCGCGCATGATCACCGCGCACTCGCGCTCGTCGCGCGGCCGGCACAGTCCTTGCGCCGCGGCCGGCAGATACGAACTGTCCTCGGCAAAACCCTCGATAATCGTCGGATCCAGCACGAGCTCGACCTGCAGATTATCCGCCAAGAATGTACTCAGCGCAGGCACGCCGCGCTGCGCCGCGGTAAATGTATCCAGCGCCTCCCGCTCGGCATCGGTCAGGACGTGTGTTACAGCTATGGTGTTCGTCGACATGATTAAGGCTCTCCCCACTGGTAATTGGTAATTACAACACCCCGAGGCGGGCAGGCTCCGCCGCGAGCATGACGCAATCTTGTCCGGCTGTTTCCCGATTTCAATAAATGGTGTATTTTTTAGACATACTTTTGTACTATTCTTAAGTTAAATAAGCAATATTGATGTCCGCCCGCAAAAAAAGTGAGCATTATGAAAGTATCCGAATTATTGCGTATGGTACATGCCTGGAGCAAGGCGGCTGAACGTCATTGGTATCAATGTCCTCATGATCCGGAATTGGGATGTTATGGCACCGGCTATAATTCATGGGGCGTACAGACCAATCAGAAATATCTGGCGGCCATGGCAACCTTGGCCGTGCATCCGGATAGCCCGGCCGAGGTTGATCGGGATTGGGCGCTGGCGCGGGCGCAGGCGGCGTTGCGGTTCAGCCTGGCCTCGCATGTGTCCGGAAGCGGGCGGTGTACCGATGACACCCAATGGGGCCACACCTGGATCAGCGGACTCGGCATCGAGCGGATGATGCATGGCGTCTATCGCCTGGAATCACTGCTGACCGATCAGGATCGGTCCGCTCTCCAGCGAGTACTGATCAGCGAGTCAAACTGGTTAATGGATTATCATTCCCGCGGCGCGCATCAGGGGATCACGGCCGGTCTGTGGGGCAAGGACGGATGCAATTCGCCGGAATCAAATCTTTGGAACGGCGCCCTGTTGTGGCGGACGGCAATGATGTATCCGAATCACAGCCGGGCGGCGGATTGGCAGGAACGCGCCCATCAGTTTCTGATCAATGCCGTCAGTATTCCTGCCGACGCGCAGGATAATGGCGTGGTGTCCGGCCGGCCAATACACGAACGTCATATAGGCGCCAACTTTTTCCCCCATTACGCGCTGGATCATCATGGCTATTTCAATGTGGGTTATATGGTAGTCTGCGTTTCGAATGCGGCCATGCTGTATTTCGATATGCGTCAGCAGAACTGGCCGGTACCAGCGTCACTCCATCATCATCAGGCCGATCTTTGGCGAGTACTGCGGCGAATGATCTTCAGCAACGGCCGGCTGGCCCGCCTGGGCGGCGATACGCGCGTACGCTATGCCTATTGCCAGGAGTATTTGGTCCCGGCCCTGCTCTACGCGGCCGCTCATCTGGATGACCAATACGCTTTGGATTTACTGGACCAACAGATGGCGATGATCCGTCAGGAGAACCTTTATAATGGCGACGGAAGCTTTTACGGCCGGCGCTTGGCACCCATGGCTGAACGCAATCCTTATTATTATACCCGGATGGAATCCGATCGGGCTTGCGTGCTGAGTCAGGGGTGTGCGTATTGGCCCTTGCTTCCTGCCAGGCGTCATCCGGAGCAGGCCTTCGAGGATTCCGTCGCCGGTTCCTGGAGCGAACCTGACCATGGGGCTGCCTGTCAGCGAAGTATCCGGCGATTGGCGAGTTTTTCGTGGCGGGCACATGGATTAGCGCAAGGATTGTGTCAGCCGCCCGCGAATGGACACTTATGCGATTGGGAGAATAATCTCAGCGGTCGGATTGAATTTGTTAGCCAGCCGGCTGCATGCGCGCCAAACGGCGCATCAAATCGCCGCTTGATTAACGGCCGGATTGATTCATTTGACGGCGGTTTCCTGGCCTGCGGCGCGTTGCGCGAAGGCGTTGACACTGCGTTTTGCGAAGGCTGGAAAACAGACGCTCTGGCCACGCATCAACTGGTTTACGCCGCACTGCCGGATGATCGGACGGTCGTAGGGTTACAACATTGTCGCCTGGGGAAACAGCGCGCATATCTATTCCGCGCCATGGGTCTCCATTTTAATCTGGCGAACGATGTGTTCAACGGATTTACCCGGACGCTTCATACGCGGCATGGCAGAACGATGCTGGCAAGTCCGCCGCCACGCACCGAGTTGCTGGCGCTTGACTGTAACTGGGTCAATGTGGACGACCAGGTGGGAGTTGTGGGCCTTTATGGCGCCACGGAAATGCAGGTCAGCCGTTCCATTCAGCGCCGCGGCGGCGTTTTTCAGTCGCTGTATGTGGATGAATTGGCCTGGGGCTATCTGGATGGGCCGTGCTGGTTGGAGCCCGGAGCAATGGTTTTTGACGTCGGATGGCTGATGGTATCCTCCGCGGATGCGCGAGCGACGGAGACTGTATCAAGCGATAACCACACAAAACAACTGGATACCGCCGATGCCAGCCTGCGCGCCGTTGCGGTCCGCGGCGGCGATGGAAACGTGTATATTGTTATTGCCAATTTTGGGCAGGCAACGCGGCCCCTGCCGGGGAACGTGCTGATGGAACCTGTCGTTGATCTGGCATCCGGCCAGAGGTTGGACCGCAATACGACGTTGACATCAGCCCTCGATCCCGGCACCGCGCGGATTCTGGCGATACGATAACCATCAGGCATAACCAATAACGAAATAATGACCAGGAGACAATATAATCATGGCAAAAAAACCCAATTTTCTCTTTATTATGACAGACCAGCAGCGATGGGACACAGTAGGCCGTGCCAAGCCTGAAAATCTCAATGTTCCCAATTTGGACCGGCTGGTCCGAGAAGGATGCAATTTCACTAATACCTTCTGTCAGGGGCCGATATGTATTCCTTCGCGCGCTTCGTTTCTGACAGGAAAGTATGTTCATCAACACCGGCTCTTCCACAATAACGGCATGTTGCCTGATTATGAAACTACCTGGGCAGACATCCTTAAGCAAAACGGGTACCTAACCTTGGCCATAGGCCGGACGCATACCATCCATAAAGGTTTCACACACATTAAAGTCCCTATCAAGGATTCTTATCTGGAAATGCCGGCGCAATTGAATCAACACCAGCAATGGGTTTATGATCACGATCAATGCGCGACCTACCCAGGCAAAGAAGACTTCATTGAATTCAGAAGGACACAGGCGGCCTGTGATTTTCTGCATGATTTAAAGGACACGGCCCAGCCATTTGCCATGTTCATGGGATACTGTGCGCCGCACAACCCGTATATTATCCCGGAATGTTATGACACGATGTACCAGGACACGGACTTCCCCCCGCCCAAGGTGTTCGAGGAAGACTTTTCCCAGCTGGATTATAATAATCATCAGAAGAAATTTTACGATAAGATGCAAACCGTGAACCCGCAAAAAACAAGACGCTATTACTACGCCATGGTCAGCATGATCGATGAATGCCTGGGAAGATTACTGGATACGCTCGAGAAACTGAAATTGCTTGAGAACACGATCATTATCTTTACAAGCGATCACGGGGAGATGCTGGGGGACCACGCCAGGTACGCCAAAGGGTGTCTCTATGAAGAGGCTGTGAAAATTCCATTGGTGATTATGAATAAAGACCTGGTCAAACCGGGCATAACCTCGCCCGAACTGGTGGAATCGATAGATCTATTTCCAACGATCCTTGATTACGCCGATATCAAGCCGGTCAACATTGAATATAACTGCCGGGGAAAATCATTGCAGGGATTACTGGAAGGAAATGACCGGACACACAAGGATGCTGTTTTCTCCCAGCTTGCAGACTGGATGATGATCAGAACTAAGGAGTGGAAACTGTCATATGGTTATACCGATGGCAACCCATATTTCCCTGCCCCTGAGTCAAATAAAGGTGTTTTGTTCGACCTGGTCAGGGATCCGGACGAACGCTTTAACCGGTATGACGAGGCCGGCTATAAGGATGTTACTTGCAAATTGCTGCAAAGACTGCTTGATTTTTTTGTGAACGAAAAAATTCCTTTGCACAAACAGATTCCCGCTATCGCTTTTGAGAACATGGATGAACCAAACATAATGCACCTGCTCTGAGAAAATACTGCGGTCGCAACCGCTGACACAGGCGCAGGCAGAGGCATCTGCAGTAGGACCGGCCGACGGTTTGACTCGTTTCCCACCACCGGCGTCCGCCGCGGCGGATGCCGCAGGCATGAACTCAAACAATCGAAGTTTCAGGAGCCAACAAACTGGCCCGGATAGTGAAGCACCCTGCGGCACTTGTCCTGCATAGCCTTGGCGACGCAGGGAGCCGCGGGGCAACCTGCTCCGCCGGAGTAGCCTTGGCTACGCAGGTCGAGTCTTTGCGGAACCCTGCGACTTGTCCGCCATAGCCCAAAGGGCGACGGCGGAAGCCAAGAAAGCCATTTTTACCCTCCGTAGCCAGTCGGGGGCGAAGGATGGGCATCCCTGTGGCAACCTACTTCGCCCACCGAAGCGGGCTTCGCGAAGGCGGGAGGTCCAGAGCCACAGGGCTTTCCGCCATGGCGGACAAGTCTGGCAAAGAAGGGTCAATCAGGCTTGAGCGCGGCCTGCTTTCGCTCAACGGCCCGGGGATCGGCTTGAAAACGGATGGTCTTGATCCGGTCCTTGCCCACCCGCTGCTGCAAGCGCGCCAGCAGGGCCGGCCGCTCAAATCGGATCAGTTCGTTCAGCCAGACGGCGCTGTCCACGGCAACGACCAGCATCTTGTGATCAAGTCGGACAGGACTGGTATGCCTGGCAATCACGGTACCCGCCAGATTATTCCATTCCTGCTCCACCTGACGCCAGACGCTTTGCTCGCCGGCATTCATCCTGGAAAAAATATCCCGAATGGTTGTTTTAATGGAAATATCGGGGTCCGGCGGCGCCGGTGCCGTATCCATCAGATGCAAACGCTCACGTTCCTGTTGCCAGCGGGACTTATCGTAATGCTTCCACCAGCTCATAAACCGTCGCCCTTAATAGTGATTAGAATTATATTTTACCCGTGAAACCCGCGCAAGGACACGAAAAATGAATCATTCCTGCAATTTTACTGCGCTTTGCACAGCGAAAATGGCGGAAAAAACTTCTCCATCGCTGGCGAGCTTGTCCGTCCTTGGGCGGAATCCGCCTCCGGCGGAAATTGCTTCGTATAAAAATAATTCGCTTTAGCCTGACTTATTCATGAAGATATTGCCATTCGTGAATAAGTCACTTTAGGCCAATCTGTTATGGCGATTGGCCTAAAGACGTCGTGATTGCCTGCCGTGGCGGGCAATCACAAGTGGCTAACCCCTTGTCGCCCTGCAGTTGCAGGGCGACGACGGCCCTGCGGGTGGATTATTCACGACTTGTCGCGAATAATCCAGATTAGCGCCCTTGCTTGTTGCACGGGAAACTCTTGGTGCAACATAAACACGCCGGACTGCATGGGTTTCCGGATTGACAGCATGACTTTTTTTCAGTAAACTTTACCGCATGCAATGGGTACAGACAAGCTCATTCAGGTATCCGGTTCTGCGCTGGATCATCATCGCCTGCCTGGCGATTATTTTAGTGATCTGGGCCTTATTTTACTGGCGAATTCATGCCTATGACAGCGCGATTGCCAAGGCCAGCGCTCTTTATGGAGTGGATGCCCGGCTTATCCGGGCGGTTATCTGGAAAGAAAGCCGGTTTAATTCGAAATGCGTGGGCCAAGCGGGAGAAATCGGCCTGATGCAGGTCACACCGGCTGCGGCCGGTGAATGGGCCACTGCCAACAAAATAACGGCATTCTCACCGCAGGCACTGTTCCAGCCCAACGTGAACATCCAAGCTGGCGCCTGGTATTTAAGCCGGGCAATGCAAAACTGGTCCACTAAGTCCAATCCACTGCCCTATGCGCTGGCCGAATACAATGCCGGCCGCTCCAATTCCCTGCGCTGGGCGTCCGGCGACAACAATGACGCCAACAAGTTCTGGAATAACATCACCTACCCCACCACACGCCGGTACATTCAAGATATCCTCATTTACTATCGCGGACATCGCTGAACTGCAGGTCATACAGACGACGATAGATGCCGTTTTTCTCCAGCAAAGAAGAGTGTGTCCCCAATTCCACGATCCGGCCGTGTTCCAGCACAACGATGGTGTCACAATGCATGATTGTGGAAAGCCGATGGGCAATGGCAAACACGGTGCGGCCTTCCATGAGGTCGTCCAGGGCCGCCTGGACCAGGCGTTCCGACTCCGTGTCCAGGGCGCTGGTCGCTTCATCCAGAATAAGGATCGGTGGATTCCTGAGAATAGCCCGGGCAATCGCCAGCCGCTGACCTTGTCCGCCCGACAAACGCACGCCCCGTTCACCGATGATAGTGTCATACCCCCGCGGCATCTTTATGATAAAGTCATGGGCATTGGCCCGGCCCGCGGCATCCTCGACGGCCTGATGCGATGCGTCGGTCTGACCGTAAGCAATATTGGCCGCCACCGAATCGTTAAAGAGGATCGTTTCCTGGGTCACCATGCCGATTTGCCGGCGCAGGGAACTCAACGTGAAGTGCCGGATGTCCGTGTCATTGAGCAGAAGCCGGCCGGAGGTGACGTCATAAAACCTTAAAATCAAATTGACCAGCGTTGTTTTACCCGCCCCCGAACTGCCGACGAGGGCCACCCGCCGGCCGGCCGGAACGGCCAAATCAATATCACGCAGAACACGACACGCATCATAAGCGAAACTCACGTTTTCAAACCGAAAACTTTCCACGGCCCCCTGAAAAGCAATGGCATCCGGACGATCGGTAATCAATCCCGGCGTGTCCAGTAATTCAAAAATACGATCCGCTGAGGCGGAAGTCTGCTGAAGCACGAGATGTATTTTGCTCAGTTTCTTGACCGGTTCATAGAGCATCATCATGGCAAACGCGAAGGTGAAGAAATCCTGGACCGGCATATGGATCCAACGGGCATACATCAGCACCAGCGCCAATCCAATGAACGAAAGGAACACGATCATCGGCTCAATACTGGCCTTGTCCCTGACAACTTGCATCAAGCGCCTGAAATACAGGCGGCACTGGGACGCAAATCGTTCCGATTCATGGGATTCCATCCCGAAGGCTTTGACGATCCGAATACCGACCAGCGTCTCCTGCATGATGGACACCAAGGTGCCAAGGTGCTGTTGAACGTGGCGGGCATAACGGCGTACCCGCCGGCCAAACAAGGCAAACGGCACAATACAGACAGGAAACAACACCAGGCTGGCCAGAGCCAGCTTCCAGTCCAGCCAGACCAGAAAACCCACCGCTCCCATCATCACAAAAGGCTGTTTGACCAGATCACCGAGCACCACGGACACGGCCCGATCGATCATCATGGTATCATTGATCGTCCGCGAAATAAGTTCGCCGGTTTTGCTTTCTGAAAAAAAACGCACCGACAAGTCCTGAAGATGATCAAACACCTGGATGCGCATATCCATGACCACCCGGTTGCCGACCCATTCGATGAAATAGTCGCTGAGAAACTGGCCCACTCCCCGCGCAACCGCCAGGACCGGTAACATGATCGCAATCAACAGCACATTATGGAAAGCGGCATACTGAAAAACGTTTTCAATCACCTGCCGCGCGGTGACCAGCAAGCCGGTCGTAGACCCGGCGAACACGACACCGCACAGACTACCCACAATCAACCGGCCCACATACGGCCTGGCATAGCCGATGAGCCGGCGATATTTCGACCATTGTTGGAACCAATCTTGCCATTGACTCATTCGATGTTTCCTTGAATCAGGCCCCCCTGCTGACGGGCAATTTTTCCACATATATCGCCACAACTATCATTCCCACTCTTGACAGGAATGGGATTACCTGTATTCTGACTATTTTCATCATTCTGTCAAAACCAAACTCAAATTCATTGTTGAAAGGAAACCGGCATGCCGGATATGCTTACGGAAATATTTCGTCTTCAGGAAGAGCTAAACAAACGCATTGGCGTCGACACCGCGACCATGCCGGAAGAACGCCGGCCGGAATGGGTACTGAACTACTGCCGGGCGTTGTCCCAGGAAACAGCCGAACTGACCGACAGTATGCCCTGGAAATGGTGGGCCAAATACCAGACGTTCGACAAACAGAACGCCCGGGTTGAAGTGGTGGACTTGTTCCATTTCCTGGTGTCGCTGGCACAGGTGCTGGGCATGTCCGCCGACGATGTGCACCGGGCCTATGTACAAAAAAACCAGGTTAATATCGAGCGGCAGGATACCGGCTACACGACAAAAAACGAGAACGACAGCCGGCATATTTGAAGAAGAGGTCAGGATTTAGCCTGCATTATGCATGAAAATTATATTTTTATTTATAAGCATTTTAAAGCCAATGGCTTTGAAATTTCGACGCGCCTGCAAAAATCGCAGGCTTGCCCGT
>CAYQNY010000097.1:0-12011 GCA_964418925.1 uncultured Verrucomicrobiota bacterium | reverse complement strand
TACCCCGTGGCTTCCGGCTTTGTTCGCCGCGGCGAACTCCGCCGAGACACGTGCCGCGGGGAGCTTCACTTTTCCGCCAGGTGTATTTCATCATGTTTGCTTTTCTTAACGCGGCACGGGCCGCCACCGAATTCTGCGGTTTATCGCCGCCGACATGCCGCCCCGCAGCGGGGTGGAAAAGTATCTTCTCAAAAAACACACATCATGCGCAATGTTCGACAAGTGTTACGGATGCAGACACTAATTAAGAAAAGAAACCTAACGGATTGCCGGGTTACTTGGAAGAGATTTCGATGATCTTTTCTGGACTGATCATGAGCTTTTGTTAAACTGTCCATAAAGGCCGGATTCCGGCTGCAGGAATTGGCGATGAACGCAGACAATAACAGGCATTGGGCGAAACTACCGGAATATCCAGTCAATATTACATTATCAGGACTTACTCTTGCCGTAGAGTGACAGGAAGGCCTAAAGATGCCACAGCTCAACGATCAGTTATTACAGGAATTGCCGCGCTTCCGCGATGTCGCGGAAAGTATCCGCGAGGTGATTCTAGCCAACCTGGTCATGATAGGCGAAGTGCCGTCACCCACGTTTCATGAAGAAAACCGGATTCAACTTCTGATTCAGCGCTTCAATGAGTACGGCCTGCAGAATTGTTCCGTGGATGAAAAGATGAACGGCTTGGGGATTCTTCCCGGCGAGCAGGCGGATCGTAATATCCTGATTGTGACCAATGCCGATACGCTGACGGGATCGAAGGCTCAACCCATGGTCGAGATTCACAAGGATCAGGTGGTGGGTCCCTTTGTCGGGGATAACAGCCTGGCCCTGGCGGCTATGGCCTCTATTCCCGTTATGCTGGATCAACTGAAGGTCAAATTGCGATCCAATCTTATCCTCCTGGCCGCGAGTCGGTCTCTGGGCCGAGGGAATCTGGAAGGGCTCAAATTTTTTCTGACGAACAGTCCTTTCCCGATTAATTACGGTCTATGTCTGGAAGGCGTTCAATTGGGGCGTTTGAATTATATGTGCCTGGGCATGATGCGGGGCGAGATCGTGTGTCGTCTTCCCCGGAACTATAACTGGGTGAAATTCGGCTCCACCGGAACAATAGTTCCCATGAGCGATGTGATTGCCCGTATCGGCAAAATCCCTTTGCCTCGTCGTCCCCTGACCAGTATCGTCATAGGCTCCATTCACGGCGGGATTTCATTTCAGAATATCGCGCGGCAGGTGACCATGAGCTTTGAACTGCGCAGTGAATCATCGGAAGTGCTGCATCAGATCCATAAACAGATTGGGGATATCACGGACGAGGTCATGGCCGGTTACGGCATTGAGGTCAAGCTGGACATTGTTACCGATCGAGAGCCCGGGGGGCTTGAAATTTCTCATCCGTTGATTCGTTGTGCCCGCACGATTTTAACGGCCCTGGATGTTAAACCCATGATGTATGCCACAACTTCAATGCTGCATGCCTTGATTGAGCAAAAAATCGCCGGCATCACCCTGGGGTTCACCACGGGCATGCGCCGCAATGACCTGGAAGAAATAGAGGAAGCCGTTGATATTCAGCCTATGTATACGGGTATGGCTCAACTGACAGGCTGTATCCTGGCGATGGATAAGGAGTCCCATGATGAGTCCTGATCCGGACAATAAGGCGGTGATTCAGCGCCCGGACAATGCGGCGGCCATGGCGGCGCGTATTGACGCATGGCTGCGCGGCAATACCTATCATTATGCGCAGTTTGCAGACATTCCCCGGCTGGTTAAAGAGAAAGAAAAGCGGAAGCTGACGATTTCCCTGTGTATTCCGACGCTGAATGAAGAAAAAACCATCGGCAAGGAAATCGTTATCTTCAAGTCGGAATTGATGAGCCGTTATCCGCTGGTTGATGAAATCGCCGTCATGGATTCGGGCTCCACCGATAAAACCCGCGATGTGGCGACGGCTTTTGGAGCGGATGTCTACCTGGCCTCTGAGGTTCTGCCCGCGGTTGGGGAAAAGAAGGGCAAAGGGGAAAATCTCTGGAAAGCCATTTATCAGTTGAAAGGCGACATCATTGTTTATATTGATGCGGATATTAAAAACATTCATCCGCGTTTTGTTTATGGGCTGGTGGCGCCGCTCCTTCTCAGGCCCGAAGTTCTTTATGTCAAAGCGTTTTATGATCGCCCTATCGTTTCATCCAAAGGGTTGCGTTCTTCCGGCGGCGGCCGGGTGACGGAAATTCTTATTCGCCCGCTTTTTTCGCTTTTTTTCCCGGAACTCACAGCCCTTATTCAGCCGCTTTCCGGTGAGTATGCCATTCGACGGAGTGTTTTGGAACAGATCCCGTTTCCCATCGGGTATGGCGTGGAAACATCTCATCTTATGGATGTCTATAATCGCTGGGGGATAAAAGCCTTTGCGCAAACAGACTTGAATCAGCGTATTCATCGGAATCAAACCACCAGAGATCTCGGTAAGATGTCTTTTGGCATTCTGCAGACATTTTTCAGCCGGCTTCAATCGCTGGGTTTGGTGGATCGCTGGCCGGAATGGAGTTCCGTGTTGCGCCAGTTTCAGGCTGAGGGGAATAACTATGAACAACAGGAATATGCCATTGTTGAATGTGAACGCCCGCCGATGATCGAAGTTCCCGCGTATCGGGCGAAATTCCATCCATAATAATCTGTGAGGCGATTGTGCTCATTGCGGTAGTTCATTACCATCTTCGCCAGGGTGGGGTGGGGCGTGTCATTGAAAGTACCGTGCAGGCCCTGGCCGGAGAAGACGTTCGCGTGACGGTGCTGGTGGGTGCGCCGCCGCCGGATTGTAAATTCATTGACCAGGTTCGCGTGGTGGAAGGCCTGGGTTATTCCGCCGCCTCAACGCCGTGTTCGCCGGAAATCCTGGTGGAACGAATGATGGCATCGGCGCGGGATGGATTGCAGGCGGCGCCGGATATCTGGCATTTTCATAATCATTCCCTGGGAAAAAATTGCGCCTTGACGAAAGCGGTTGGCCTGCTGGCAAAACAAGGCCAAAGGCTGCTTCTTCAGATTCATGATTTTGCCGAAGACGGGCGCCCGCAATTGTTTCAATCCCTGGTGCGTAATATCGGTAACGGCCGGATGACCGAGCTTGGACGGCAGGTTTATCCGCAGGCGCGTCACATTCATTATGCTGTCATCAATCGTCGCGACGGTGCATTACTTCATGCGGCGGGGATTCCCCGGCCGCGCCTGCATCTGTTATCGAATCCGGTTACCTTGGAACCAGCGCCGGATGATCCTCCGGTAGTCGGTAATGCCGGTACCGGCCGCCTTTTCCTTTATCCGACGCGGGCGATTCGCAGAAAAAATATCGGCGAATTTATTTTATGGGCGTCTGTGTCCGAGCCGGGGGACAGGTATGCTGTTACCATGGCGCCGACCAATCCGCTGGAAAGACCGATCTATGCAGGTTGGGTGGATTTGGCCCAAAATCTTCGTCTGCCGGTTGAATTTGAAGCCGGTCATTCCAGGCGGCAATCGTTTGCCGCATTGCTCCAATCGGCCTCGGCGGCGGTGACGACCAGTATTGCCGAGGGATTTGGATTGGCTTTCCTTGAACCCTGGCTTGTCCAACGGCCGGTTCTGGGCCGAAATATTCCTGAAATTACGTGTGAATTCGAAACAGCGGGGATTGATCTTTCCACGTTATATCGGTCATTACTCCTGCCAATAGCGTGGATTCACAAGGATGTTTTGATTAAAAAGCTCCGCACAGGACTTGAACGCGCCAGGCAAGCCTATGGCCGCAAGCTGGAGCCGGGAGCTGTGGAGCAGGCCCTGGCGGCGGCCATGGAAGGCAATCGTGTTGATTTTGCGCGTCTGGATGAATCACTCCAGCAGGAAATCATTCGTAAGGTGGCGGGATCGCAAACTGGACGACAGGAATTGCGTCCCTCCTGCTTGACCGGGAATGTTTCTTTAAATCGGATTATTCCTCACAATCGGATCAAGGTACAACGAACATTCAGCGTGGAGCGTTACCGGCGCCGGTTGCTGACCATTTACCGGCGGCTGGCGGCAGCGGAGATTGAGCCGGAAATCGGCGGAATTGATATGGATCGGCTGTTGAATCAGTTTCTAGCTCCGGAACGCTTTTATCTTTTGAGAGGTTGATATCTAAATTGAGCGATTCTTTGTCCGTGAGACCATCGAAGAGGCCATGATTGTCATTCTGAGCGAAGCGAAGAATCTCGTGTTGAGTGTTTACGAGATTCTTCGTCGCCCCGTTATTGGCGGGACTCCTCTGAATGATCCGCCGCGGCGGAAAAGAATCGCCTAACTTGGGTGATAGGTTACCCTGGAACTTGCGTTTCAGGGTAACCAAAGATATTTTAAATTTTAATTGTCGTTGTTTAACACAAAATGACAACAAATTCGGAAATAGAATCTAAATCACCGCATCATAAGTTTCTATTGAACCGTATTATGGCCTTGACCCGGCCGTTACAGCCTGAACCGACAGGAGTCATAGCTCGGAATTTTCCCTTGCCCGGCATCAAGGCTGTGCTTTTTGACGTCTATGGCACGATGGTGATTTCGGCATCCGGGGAAGGCACCTGCCTGGAGGGCCGTCACGACGTACGGGTTCATCAGGCGCTGGAGAGCGCCGGGTTCCGATGTGAGGTGGCGGCGGGCCGGAGAGTCATGGAACGGCTCCGGCAGGTGATGGAATGTGAAGCTCGGCAAATAAAACAGCAGGGGACTGAATATCCTGAAATAGATATCCGTGATATATGGAAGTCGGTGGTCCGGGACCTGGTTGCAGAGGGCCTGGTCAAAGGCCGGGTCAATCGAGCTTCCATTGAGCGTCTGGCGGTGGAATATGAATGCCGCGTGAATCCGGTCTGGCCAATGCCGGAATTGGAAGCGACGATCACTGCGTTGCATCAGGCCGGATTGAAAATCGGCATTGTCTCCAATGCTCAATTTTATACGCCGCTTGTTCTGGAAGCTTTTCCGGAGACAGGGTGGTCGGCCGGATATATTGATCCCCATTGTTGTGTGTGGTCGTTTAAACTTAAGGAAGCCAAACCCTCAGTCCGCCTGGTTTGGCAGGCATTGGAAGTGTTGGCGGTCCGGTACCATATTGATTCGCGGGAAACAATCGTCGTGGGGAATGACATGCTCAATGACATTCTGCCGGCCGTTCAGTCGGGCTGCAAGGCCGCGCTGTTCGCGGGTGACCGCCGGTCCTACAATCCCCGGCCGACGGATTCGCGTTGTGTTTCTCTTCAGCCGGATCTGGTGCTGACCCGGATGTCCCAGTTGCTGGCGGTGGTTCAATAATGCACTAATTTTTGCCTGCATGGGAAAGCGTTGTATCCGTGAAGATTAAACTGGTTGCCATTGCCGATATCCATTATGTCCGGGAAGGGTCGTTGCCCAGCGCGAACGGCCCGCCAGCGGATATTTTGCTCCTGCGCGCGGTTCACCGGATCAACCGGTTTATCCGTCCAGACATCGTTCTGGTTTTGGGAGACCTGATCAACTATCCCGATGGGCCGACAGCCGCGGCCGAACTCCGGCGGATTCGGGAAATCCTGGATATGTTGCAATGCCCCTGGATCGTCGTGCCCGGCAACCACGACGGCGATGGGCGCCGGTTCTACCGGATCATGCCGGAACTCGGCCCCTGGCGGGATATCGCCGGATTCCGGTTTCTTGCGTTTAATGACCGGGAGGAACCGGGATTCAATGCCCTGCGTTTGCCGGAAGACATCACGCGAATTGCCGCGGCGCGCGCGGGGTATATCGGACCAATCATTGCGCTCCAACATATCTCGTTGCATCCGCCGGGTTCTGATGAATGCCCCTATAATCTGCTTAACGCCGCTCAAACACTCGAGGCGCTGAATCACCATGGGGTGATGTTGTCGCTCGGAGGTCATTATCACCAGGGGATTCCGCTCATGACCGCCGGGGCAACCTCAACCCTGGTGATACCCGCGCTGATGGATAGGCCTTATCCGTTCCTGGAGGTACAGATTGATGGAAACCGCATGGAGATTATTCGTCATGAGTTGCAAATGTCCCCGCTGTTGGAACTGGTGGATTATCATATCCATACGCCTTTTGCGTACTGCAATGAAAATATGGATATAGCCGGATCGGTGAACCTGGCGCGATGTTTTGGCCTGAGTGGGCTGGTGTTTACAGAACATTCGGCGCATTTGTATTTACCCTTGAATAAGGCCTACGTTGTGGTTCAGCAGCGCCTGTCTGTTGATCGGCTCCCTGAACTGAGTTCGCGCGCTCCAGCCTATTTCGCGGCCGTCCGGTTGGTTTCATTGCCGTTCGCGCGTGTTGGGCTGGAAGTGGATTGCGCCTGTGACGGCCGGCCCTTTGTCATGGCGGGTGACTTGGCGCAGTGTCAAATAAAGATCGGCTCCATTCACGGCCTCCTGGAATTGCTCAAGCCCGCGCCGGATATCGAGCGGGCCGGCGACGAATTTCTTGGCATGCTCGAACCGTTTCTGAAATCCGGCATTCAAATTCTGGCTCATCCATTCCGCGTGTTTCACTTGGATGGTCGTGTGATGCCGTCGCCGTTGTTTCTGCCGGTCTGCCGCCTGCTGAAGGAGAACGGCGTGGCTGTTGAAATCAATTTTCATACGAATCAGCCGCCGCCGGCCTTTATCCGCCAATGTATTGAAGCCGGCGTGAAACTCGTTTTCGGCAGTGACGCGCATAACCTGTATGAGGTCGGCGAATTCGCGCCGCATCTTGCCCTGCTCCGGTCATTGGGTTATGATGGTGATATTCGTGAATTGCTGGCCCGGGTCTAGCTTAAATGGGAATCACGGAATACAGGAATAAAAGCTGGAAGCCAAAACGGCCTGCCACAGAACTCACAGAAAAATTTCGCGCGCCCAAATATAATTTTGAGCATCAGTACTATGCATAACACTGCGCCCATCAAACAGATTATCAAACGGGAAGGTAACCTGATGCCCTATGACCGGGACTGCATCAGCACGGCCATTTTCCAGGCACTGGTCTCCGTGGGACGCGGGGACCGGGCGCTGGCTGAGAGCCTGGGGCAAAACGTGGAAAACGCGTTGCTGAAAAATTACGGGGCCGGCGCCACGCCCAGTGTCGAGGAAATCCAGGATAGCGTGGAACAAACGCTGATGGCCAACGGGCAGGCGCAAACCGCGCGGGCGTATATTATTTACCGCAGCCGGCGGGCCCAAACCCGCGCCGCCCGCGCCTATGCCTTTGAGGTCACTGACAATATTCCCTATAAAAAAATCTATGAGGTGCTTTGCTGGAACATGGATCATGCCTGCCATACCGTTGCAGACCTGAACGCGATTATCGCGGACAGCCGGTTCGCGTGTTTAGTCCGCGAATGTGACCGGCGCTATGAGGATGAAATCAGCCGGTGTGCCGCCCAGGTCCTGGAACGGACAGGTGATCTGCGTGTTGTGATTGTGGCCGGTCCTTCTTCCTCGGGTAAAACTACAACAACTCTCAAACTCAGCGAGCGTCTTCATCAGGCCGGACTTCAATTTCAATCGTTAGCGGTGGACAACTATTTTTTCGATCTCGAACGCCACCCAAAAGATGAGTTCGGCGATTATGATTATGAAGCCCCGGCGTCGCTGGACCTTGCGCTTATCAATGAACATTTGGTTCGTCTCCTGGCCGGTGCAACCGTCAAAACGCCGCATTATGATTTCAAGACCGGGCAGCGAACGCTGAATGTTCACGCAATGCGCTTGGAGAAAAATCAACTGCTGTTGCTGGACAGTCTGCACGGGTTATATGACGGTATGACCTGTCGCATCGGCGCGCCGCAGAAATTCAAGGTCTATGTGGAGACGCTGGGTCAGCTCCGGGCGAATAACGGGCAATTCATGCGCTGGGCGGATAATCGCCTGATGCGGCGGATGATCCGCGACAGCTGGCACCGCAATTCTCAGCCGGAAACCACGCTGACGCATTGGCGCTATGTCCGGCGCAGTGAGCTGAAAAATATCATTCCATTCATCAAGACTGTGGATTTCCTGGTCAACACGGCCTTGCCCTACGAAATTCCAATCCTGAAGCACCGCGTATTCCGGTATTTTTCGGAAGCCATGCATCGGTATTGTGATGATCCCTCCCGTCAGGATGCCTATATCCGGGCTAAACGAATCTATGAATTCCTCCTGCCACTGACCGAAGTGACCGACCATTCCTGCGTGCCGTCTGATTCTCTCCTGCGTGAATTCATCGGCGGCAGTCGCTATGCCTACTGAATAAATAGAGTTCGGCAACACAATACTTGACGCCGATGCCAACAGGGCTTAGTATTAACATGATGTTTTACCGGGGTGCCCTCAAGCGGCTGAGATTAAACCCATTGAACCTGATCCGAATGATGCCGACGTAGGGAGCGAAAGTTATTTTTGGAAACGCATCCCGAGAGTGTCTACTGAATCGGGGTGCGTTTTTATGTTTGAGAACAGGCCATGAAAATCACAGTGAATGGAAAATCTTACGAGTGCCAGCACGCTTGCTCCATCCTGGATCTTTTGGACGAGATGAACATCCCCGCCGATCAGGTGGCCATCGTGGTGAACGATGACGTCGTGGCGCCCAAACGGAGAGCGTATATCATATTGCGGGAAGGAGACCGAATCGAAATCCTGACCCTGACCGCCGGAGGATAGCAGCAACTTGACCTCAAATAGTTGCCGCTAAGACCGCGCCAAGGCGCGGCCAGCCCCGCGAAACGCGGGGCAAGCACTAAGTTTATCCCGCGCCGCGCGGGACTCGCCCTGCAAGGCAGGGGCTCTAATAAGACGAAAGACGAAAGTCGAAAGTCGAAGGTCCAAGGGCGCAAGTCATGCATCCATTCGGGCTTTTGACATTTGACCTGTGACTTGCGACTGGGCAACCTTTGGTGTTTTTGCGACTTAGTGGCAAGAAACTAAGGTTAAAGTTATGGATAAATTGAAACTGGGTTCCTATTCCTTTGAATCCCGCCTGATCGTTGGCACGGGAAAATTTTATGATACCCCGATTATGCTGCGGGCTATTGAGACGTCCGGCGCGCAGTTGGTGACCGTGGCTCTGCGCCGGTTTAACCGGGAACGTCCGGCGGATGATTTACTGGGTCCGTTGTCGGGGTTGAAGCGCCTGACGCTTATGCCGAATACCTCCGGAGCCGGAACCGCCCGCGAGGCGATTAAGGCCGCCCATCTCGCCCGGGAACTGACCGGCAGTCCGTTCATTAAAATCGAGATTCATCCGAATCCGCATCATCTCCTGCCGGATCCGATCGAAACTTACGAAGCTGCCCGGGTTCTTGCCGCCGAGGGATTTGTGGTGATGCCGTACATATCGGCGGACCCGGTGCTTGCCAAGCGCCTGGAGGATGTCGGATGCGCGTCCGTAATGCCGTTGGGAGCGCCGATCGGATCCGGTCATGGGCTGGCCACCGCGGAAATGCTGAAAATCATCATTCGCAACAGCCGGGTTCCCGTGATCGTTGATGCCGGAGTACGGTCGCCATCTGAAGCGGCCGCCGCCATGGAGATGGGCTGTGACGCATTGCTGATCAACAGCGCCATAGCCGTGGCCCATGATCCCCCGGCCATGGCGGCCGCGTTTGCCAAGGCCATTGAAGCTGGTCGTGCCGCGCAACTGGCCGGGCTCATGTCCAGGAGCGACATGGCGGTGGCCACCAGTCCGCTGACCTCGTTCCTGCCAGACTAGGACTAGGGGTGGCCCAAAAATAATATTTTCCCTGGGAGAATGACGGGGGTCAGGTTGCTGGCATGGCACGTCATTTGAGAGTGGCGTTTCCCGGTACGATATACCCTGTCACGATCCGTATGCCGGGGGATTGGAAGCGCGTCTGTCCGGGATGACAAGGACCATGAGCGGTAGCCCGGGACCGGCGTCTCAGCTACCTTGTCGAGCAAGCCGCAGCACGACTTAATGATTGTGCCATGTCAGACGCTGACCCCTGGATACCCGAATGACTGTGGACAACAGGAGCAGATAATGCAAAGAACACTTGCCAAATTGAAAAAAGGGGAACATATAACAATTGTTGCGTTCGGTGATTCCATTACAGAAATTACCTTTCACACCAGGGGCGGAATGAATTGGGTAGGATTGCTGTCCGAAGCCATATTTGAAACATATGGGAATGGCATATGCACTCTCATCAATGCGGGTAAATGTGCTTCAACTTATGCGAACTCCCTTGACCGCCTGGATCGCGATGTCCTGCGATTTCTCCCTGACTTGGTGATACTGGCTTTTGGTATGAACGATGCCGGAGGCGGGAGAGATTATCTGGAAAAATTTAAAGCAATTGTCCGGGAAACCATACGCCGCATTCGTGATAAATGTGGCAGTGAAATTCTGATCTGTACGCCAAATCCCATCGTAACAGTGAATGGGTTACCTTTGCCTGATGAGCAGCCTTGGCCTGGAAAACCCTGGGAATCAGAGACCAGGCCGGTGGGTCGGTATGCGGATGCCCTGGTCGATATTGCCAAGGAAACGGACTGTAGTGTTGTTAACCACTACCACGCCTGGACATCCAAAACATTCAACTGTAAACACGCTGTGGCTGACCCGACAGGATTGTGGCTGAGAATGGGAGACGCTATTCATCCAGGCTATTTGGGGCACTTGGCGTTCTTTCGGGAAATTGCTCCCCTGTTTGATGTGCCCCTGTATTTTCCCTGGGAAGAAGCCGAATAATCGGATGGAAGCAACGCGGAAGACCGCGCGCCTCAGCCGTAGATTAAAGAAGAGCGTTTCATAATTATTCTCCCGGCAATGCCGGGGTGATTTTATGGACCGATCTACTGCTGCCAGTGGTCGGGTTCGTATTGCTGTATGCACAGTACAAAAACAAAAAAATCTAACTCCCATTTTCAACGACCGGTCGGAATCCTTTCCGATTTCTGGCGCTATGTCAGCGTGGGTGTTGGAGCGGTGCTCACGGATTTTACGGTGTTTATCCTGCTGACTCACGGGGGTGGGCTTCATCCGGTCATGGCCAATACCGTCAGCC
The DNA here is from genome assembly GCA_964418925.1 of uncultured Verrucomicrobiota bacterium. Classification (GTDB taxonomy): domain Bacteria; phylum Verrucomicrobiota; class Kiritimatiellia; order JAAZAB01; family JAAZAB01; genus CAYQNY01. The sequence continues at coordinate 943 of CAYQNY010000097.1, read as the reverse complement.
GCCCGCTGGGGGGCCTGGTCAGTTTTACCGCCAACCGACACTGGACATTCCGGGGCCGCGGCAAGGCCGCCCTGCATGTCCAGTTCGTCCGTTTCTGGATTGTATGGGGCTTGAGTTTCATGTTGACGGAAGCGCTGATATGGATCTTCCATGACGGGTTCCACTGGTCACCGGTGATATCCAAGTTGGGCGCCGAAGGCATGGCCGGTCTGTTTAATTTTCTGATGCAGCGGCATTGGACGTTTCGTTAAACCGAATTGGAGCTATGATCAAATAATCCGGATCGCGGGGTGAAATCCCGGTAATGTTGCGGCGACACGCCGATTTTTTTCTTGAAGAGCTTCGAAAACTGCGGCACATCGTCATAGCCGGCGGCGGCCGCGATTTCCTTAACCTGTTGCGCGGTATCCTGCAAAGCGGTGCTTGCCTTGCGCATGCGGCATGACAACAGGAAATTATGCGGCGCTTGCCCGATCTGTTGCCGGAACAGCCGGCGGAAGTGGCTGTAGGATAACCCGATTTGTGCCGCTTCGGTTTGGAAGTTATAGTTGCGGCAGGGATCTTCCCTAAGGCGGGCGGCCAGCAATTCCACGCTTTCGCGATAGGGCGCCGGCGCAGTAGTGCATGTCCGCCAGCGGATGATCCGAGCGATAATGTGTTCGAGTTGGGCCACGGCCTCAGGGTGGCGGCGCGGGTCGTGTTGCTGGATGAGCGCGGCGAGGGCGCGGAATTCCTCGGCCAGAACCAGCGGCTCCGGTGCCGGCAGATACTGCGTGGCGGACAACGGCATCAATCCATCCTCAATCATGCGTCGAACGCGGTTCCCGCTCATCTGTACCCAGTGATGATCCCAGCCGCGTTTGTCCAAAGCGCCGTACTGATAGTGGTGTCGCGGGTGATGCCAGAAAATGACTGGCTGGTCCAGGGTAATCCGGCCGCCGCC
>CAYQNY010000096.1:0-12111 GCA_964418925.1 uncultured Verrucomicrobiota bacterium | reverse complement strand
CCCTATGGGTTAAGAATACAATTTGAGTTAACACACGACTTCCCCACTACCTTTCGGTGTCATGGTATTTTGAGTCAACACGAAGGCAAGTTAAGGAAGGAATCAGAAGCAGGATTTGGAATGGGGCCAGACCAAGATCGGCTTCAGGCCGGGATGGCCTTTCGCCGTGTCTATAGATAACTCCTTGCCGAAGTGAACAGGACCGGTAAATAATACAGCTCACAATCGGCCATGAATCTCTTTGATAATACTCATGTCAAAGGGGGAAGGTCACCCATTGCTATCATCTCCCCCTTCACATCCTCAGAATAGATAAACAGAAAGAACCGTTACCAGAACACCTGAAATACGTAGTGCTAATGGTTTATTCTTAACCATGACGCGGTCCGTTTTCATAGGTCACATGGCAATCAACAGAACTCCCCTGACGATTCACTCCTGTTTGATTTTAAAAGTTTTATTCAGTACAATTAAGAAAATTACGGACTGTTTCTAAATAATATTCGGTCTTTTCGAGGTGATGTTCATGAGAAGCACCCTCAAATATTACAATTTCTGATCCCGGGAGCTTACTATGGTAGTGTTGGGTTGATGAAGGTGACGCTTCATCATATTGCCCACAGGTGAATAAGACCGGTACGGTTATCCCGCTTAATTTATCTGCGCATTCAAAGTTTTTGAGCGTGCCTGTTATCGTAAATTCACTGGGACCCCACATATATTCATAGACATTTCGCGCTAACTTATTAAAGGACCTATTAAGGCATTCCGGCCAGGGTTCCATACGGCAGACATGAAGCTTATAGAAACACATCATTGCGTCTTGATATTCCTTGGAATTGAAGTCTCCGGACAATTCAGACTTTCTTATTGTGTCTTGAATTTCCTCCGGCAATTCCGAAAGATACTGCCTTTGATCCTTGTACCAACGCGAGGCGCTCAAACAGGGCCCTGATAAAATCAGGCTCACCATTCCTTCGGGCCTTTTATTAAGCATATACTCAACCGCGAGCATGGTTCCCCATGATTGCCCAAGTATATGCAGTTTATCAAGTTTAAGAGTTTGGCGAAGGAGCACCAGCTCATCTAAAAAATGCTCCGTAGTCCAAAGTGAATTGGAATCCGGCTTGTCAGAATTGCCGCATCCCAGTTGGTCGTAGAAGATAACGGGCCTTTCATCGCCAAGCGCTTCCAGGGGTTCCAGGTAATCATGAGGCGCCCCCGGCCCGCCATGCAGGATCAAAACGGGGATTCCCCGTTTATCCGCGCCGACGATCCTATACCATATTTTACCGCCGGTTACAGAGACATATCCTTCACTTGCTAGCATAATCACTTCCCTTTGTTGTTACTGTCTATGCATCATCAGGCAAACAATGAATGTAAGACGCCGCTATGGACTTGAGCTAACATTAAGACTTCATGAACTTACCGGGGCTTGTCGAAGCCTGCATCATAATCAATTTCCGTACAGATGTAAAGGACGGCAAGGAACGGACCATATTCCGTGTCCCGATATAGGATCAATAATTGCATATGGGCCGATCAAAAATAAAGAAAGGTAAGGTGTCTACGAACGAAAGCAACGCAAATACGGAAAATTTAAGCGTCCTTTCCCAAGGCGAAATTGAGGACTTGGAGAAGAATGTCCGCTTCTACAAGACACGGCTGGGAACGCAGCTTGCATTCCATGAGTACGGTAATCCAAAAGGGTACCCCGTCATCTTTTTTCACGGAACAGGCTCGCATGAGAAGGGCAAGGGGCAGGTCTTGATTAGTGATTAATGATTGACGGGGTGAAGAGGAATGGATAGATTAGCCATTATCGCAGGGTATGGGAGGCGATAAATGGCACGGCGTATGCGGTTGGAATATGAAGGTGCAATTTAATGGTCTGTTTCCAAAACATACTGCCATCTGATGGGAGTGTTACCAACTTAATGGGTTGTTACATATAAAGATGATCTGATTCTTTTGGGGAGCGCTAATATGGATGCCGATAAAATACAATCTTATTTAACTTTGCTCAGATGTCTCTCCATGTTGTTATATAATACAAAGTTATACGGTCCTGGTCATCATGTGGTAGCGGCCGAATCGCCAGGGGTCCTTGCTGAAATCGAGAAAATCACTTCAAGAAAAGACTCCTTGATATTATCAAGCCAGGAAAGCCTGACATTCATGAACGGCGAGCAGCTTGAAGTGCGGGATGGACTCTCAAAAAAGTTCATGGGGGATCTTGCCAAGCTGAAGATCGGCTCGCTTGATTTAGAGCCCGGTCTGACCTTGGACGAATTAGATGCCTTGATGTTGTTATTAATCAGCTCAGCTAAATTATCCGGTGTGGAGCAAGTAAAAGATTTTCTGGATGAACATCATGTCAAGCATATCATCCCGGTTTTTGCCGGGTATAAACTGGTACAGGAGGATGAACAAATTGTAAAAGAAGGCGCGGTGGTGGATATAGACCAGTTGCCTCCTGAGGCGGCTAAAAACTTTTCCTCTGATTTACAACATGGTATTATCAAAGACAAAATCCTGGCGCATAACCCGCTTTTCCTTTGCGGAGTTTTTACCGACCTGACCCAAACAATACATACGCCCGAAGAGTTATTAAAGGTCATCTGGACAATCGGCGAGTATCTTGTGGGTGAGATTTCAACCGCCAAGGAAGTGGAGGTGAATCGCAAAGTGCTGACGCAGCTTAAGGACCACTTGCTGACCCTGCTGGACCAAAAAGAAAACAAGGAAGAATGGAAAAGCAAAACTGAAAAGTCATTTATAAAAGTTATCGCCGCATTACAACTGAAAAGGTTTCTCGTGCTGTATAAAAAGCATAAAAAACAACTTGAATTGGCTTCGAAAAAAATCCATTCCCTGTTGCAACATCTACCGGAAGATAGTGAGCTTCATCAAAAAACAATAGAAGAACTAAAGCAAGTTGGCATACCGGAGTTAGATCACCTCATGCTATCCCATTCCGATCGGAACGCGAAATCATGAACGTTCCTTCTAAAGCGACTTGTCCACGGCGATGGACTTCCGGATAAGTTACGCTGATAATCCCATAATAACTGGGCGACAAAGGGACGCAAACGGTTTCGACAAAACCGGCTTGGGTCAGCATCCATAACAGTTCAACGCCCTCATAGACCCGGCCACCGGGACTAAACAGTGCCAGCTCCCCGACCATGGCGAACTTAGTAAGAGCCTCATGACGCTTCGATATTCAAGGGATAAGAGGCTCGAAAAACAGTGCCCTCCGTGTCCGAGGTGAATGATACCTTGCCTTTTAAATACGATTCGCTCAGCAGTTTGATGCTGTAAGTACCCAGTCCCCGGCCATGGCCTTTCGTGGAAAACGACCGCTGAAAAACCTGTAATTGGACTTCCCGCGGCATCTCATGGGGATTATGCACCCAGAATTCAACCTGATTGGCCTGCATCGCGCACCCCATGGTAACCGTTTCGCCCGGATTGGCCGCCTCCAACGCGTTTTTAACCATGTTGCCGATGACCCGCTGCAGCAACGCCCGGTCAGTTTTCAGCTCAATATCCTGGGCCTTGGCATCAAGGTGCAGATACCGTTGATTGGCCACATCATGATACTGGTACAAACCAGTAATTTCCCTCAGCATATCGAGAGAACGGATCGCAACCGGCGTGACGGTCAGTTCGTGATTTTCCGCCGCCGCCAGGGTGCGCTGACTGTTGATTTCATCCACAATCATACGGGAGAGCGCAAAGATAAGGTTCTGGTACTGGCGCATCTCGTCAGCCCCGGCATCCTTGATCAGCTCAGCAAAGCCTTTGATGCCGCTGGCGGTATTGAGAATGTCGTGGAAAAAGATGCGTTCGAACACCTTGCGCCTTTTTTCGTCGCTGATATCCATCAGGGCAAAGATGGTTAAAGGCTGATTACCGACCCGCAACGGCGTTGCCCAGACTCGCAGGTCAAGGGCTTCGACGTTCTGCTTTCGAATCATCCGGCATTCCTCGATTTTTGATTCACCATTCTGGCTGGCCAGAATGGCCTTGACGGCACCACAGGTTTCACAGAATTTACTGGTTCCGCATCCGGCCGGCATCTCGCTGGAACGAATGCATTGGAGCGCCTCACCCGGGCGCATTCCCATGATGGTGCTGGCCTGACTCAATCCCGTTAAGTTCAGGATATTGCTGTTGGCGAACACGATCTGGCGTTCGGGATTCAGCACCATAATCCCGCTGGGGACCGCATTCAGCAACTGTGAAATGAACGGGATGTCCATCAATTGACGAAACAACCGCTTGATTTCCTCATTGGAAGCGCGTTCCGGTGGCGCAAACATAGTTTTTAATGGAATTTTTTGCATACACACCTTTGGTTGAATCAATTCGGTTGCATCTAATTGCCAAATTTTATCATTGATATTTTTTCCAAGAGAACTATAATATCATAAAAATAAGAATTATACCTAATGAAAGATGACACCCCGATGAGCGTAAAATGTCCCAGAGTGGTGGTAGCTGATGACGAAATGGTCATGCGGATGTTTATCACATCCCTCTTGAAAAAAATGAATTATGAGGTAGTCGGTCAGGCCTGTAACGGCAATGAGGCGGTCAGTTTATATCGCGAAACCAGGCCGGACTTACTACTGCTCGATATCAACATGCCGTTGAAAACCGGCGAGGAGGTGCTTAAAGAGATCCGCGCTGAATTTCCTGATGCCCGGATTGTGATGCTGACATCCGTTGCGGACGCGGCAACGGTGCAATCAGTTATTGCGCACGGCGCCGCCGGCTATATTCGCAAGGACAGTTCCGTCAATGAGATAAAGACCATAATCAGCGAAGCCCTGCAAGCGGAAGGCGGGTCATCCCCATGAACGAGAAATATGATCTGGCCCGGATGCGGCGCGAAATTCAGGAGGACGCAACCATCAGCGCCCTGAAAAACAAGCCTCAGCAGTTAACTCAACGCGAGATTCAATTGATGATGGTCCAGCAGAAGAAAAAGACGCCGGAAAGCAAACCATGAATCCACTATTCACGGATCTCATCAGGCAACACCTCCCGCTGCCCGAAGCCGAGTGCGTGTCACTGGTAGCAAGATTCAAAGATAATCTGCCGGCTTTGCGTCAGTATCTGGTTGAGAAAAGACCGGAACTCAGGCATAAGATTGGCAAACTATGGGGGGATTCAATAGGCGTGGCCTACGTTGATCCGGCGAAGACATTCATTCAATACCCCCTGCTGAAAAAATTACCCATCACGTTTGCCAAAGAACATAATATTCTGCCCTTTTATGAAATCGATGGAGTAGTTACGGTAGCCACCGACCAGCCGGAGGATAATACAATTCTAAGGCAGTTGGAAACCTTCATGGACATGATGGCCAGCCCGGTGTTTGCCTTTCCCGACCAGATTCAGGCGGCCATTGAGATCGGATACCTGTCTCAACAAAGCCTGACTGAACTCATGGGGGGGGCAAATATCCCGCCGTCCGGAAACCCTGCGAACACGCCGACTTCCGCCGATCTGCTCAAGCTGGCGAATGAAAAATCCGTCATGGATTTTTCCCGGGCCTTAATCCTGCTGGCCTTCAAAAACCGGGCTAGTGATATTCATATCGAGCCTGATGAGGAAAACCTCCGTGTTCGCTTCAGAATTGACGGTACGTTAAACGAAATACTGCGTCTGGACTCCGCCTTATTGCCACCACTGATCAATCGCCTGAAAATTATGGCCAACGCCGATATCGCGGAAAATCGGAAACCGCAGGACGGCCGCATCTCGTTCCAGCTTCCGGATCGTTCCTTGGACCTGCGATTTTCCTCTGTGCCCACGCTTTACGGGGAAAAGGCGGTATTGCGTCTTTTAGGACAGAGCGAGTTCACCGCCGTTCCCGATCTGGAGGAACTGGGCTTTTCCAAAAGCATTCTGGACGGCATCTATAAAATCGTTCAGTCGCCCAACGGTATCTTTTTTGTGACCGGCCCCACAGGATCCGGAAAAACTTCAACATTGTATGCAGCGTTAAAATACATTAACAAACCGGACATCAATATCACCACCATTGAGGATCCGATTGAGTATCACCTGCAGGGCATTAACCAGGTCCAGGTAAACACGCTGGCCGGCGTAACCTTTGCGTCGGCGCTCCGGGCATTTCTTCGCCAGGATCCAGATGTGATTCTTATCGGTGAAATCCGCGACCTGGAAACCGCCACGATCGCGTCGCAAGCGGCCCTCACCGGACACCTGGTGCTGACCACCATGCATACCAACAATGCACTACAGGCCGTCACCCGGCTCATTCAAATCGGTGTCGAACCGTTTCTGGTCGCTCCCTCCATCATCGGCGTCATGGCCCAGCGTCTGGTGCGCCGTTTATGTGATGCCTGCAAGGAACAATATGCTCTTGAGCCCCGGGAAATTAAAGAGATCTTCATGGGGGACGGCCAGGGTCCCGTCGTTTTCTTCCGGGCAAAAGGATGTGAACAGTGTAATTATACCGGCTTTTCAGGACGGATTGCCATTCATGAGCTGTTTGTTATTGATGAAGAAACGCGCAATTATATCGCCCGGAATGCATCTATACTCGATATCCAACGCTACGCCGTTAAGACCGGTTTTTCCACGATGCGTTACGATGGATTCAAGAAAGTGCTCAGGGGACTGACGACCGTTGATGAAATCAACAAGGTCACGATAATGTCGGAATCAGCCTAGTAATTCATCAGCCGGTTTTCGTAAAAACAACCCGACATAACCATAATTGAGCATCCCCCCCGATAATTTGCACCTCGACGGGCAGACTCTCCTCAAGCGCAAAGTCGACATGTTGCATCCGACAGGGATGAGAAAGCTTTTCGATCTGATCAATTTCCACTTCAACGATCACGGGGCCATTGTCAAATTTCACCAACCTGAGTTGCCCCCAGCTCTGGCGATACGCGCGCCGGGGGCGCTTGGCCATATAATGCAACGTGGCCACATAGCGGCCCGGTTCAAGGGTGACATAGCCGCCATAGGAAAGGGCAACGGGCGCCTGGCGTCCATCACCCGACCAGTAGCGCAACAAGGCCCGGTTTTCACCGCCATGGCACTGGGTCGTGGCCAGAGGAATTGTAACCTTATCACTACCGTCGTTCCGCCGCTGGACATAGACCCAGGCGGCACTGGGTGGAATCCAGCGTGAATAATAATAACGCATGAACTCTGAGTAATGCCTGATCGGGCCGAACGACAGGATATATTGATCGTCCTGAACCCACCACCAACTCTTGGTATTATCGCTGGAATAGGACGGGTCATAACAATACAACCCATTGAATTCACCACCGCCGTCAATTTTTTCGGGCGGAATATTGTAGTGATTCATCAGGTCGTGCGCCGCCTGCCAGCGGGCGCGATTCCAGGCATAATAATCATGGGTACCGCCGACGGCAAAAACAGCAAATACAATCAGCCATCCAGCCGCAAGCCAGCCCCGCATACCGCCCAGACTAATAACCGGGGCTGGTAGGATACGGATGAGTAATATCAGCAAAAGGGGCACACAGAAGATAAGATAGCGGTCAAAAGGGAGTAAAATGGCCATCGGCGTGAGATACAGGATCAACGCCGATAACGCCATGACACTGACCCAAGCCTGGCTGGTCTCCTGCCGTTTGCCAAACCATGCAGTCAAGGCCTTGCTTCCAGACTGCCAGATCGTTTTCAGCAGAAGTCCACCGCCCAACGCGCCGCACGCCGTCAACAGGATCATCACCGCCTCCGGCGCGCGCGGAAGATGGGGACGGTGTAACAGGAAGACATCCCTCAAGGCCGGCGGCCCCAGGCCGCAGTCATAGAAAAGACTCCCGCGCATGCGCAACGGCATCAAGCGATCCTGATACATCAAGATGGCGGTGACAACCAAGGTCCAGCCGAGCAGTAGGATCACCGGCACGATATGGACGCCCCGCCATTTCAATTTCGGGAACCGCCATAACAGGAATGGAAGCAGAAATAAACCCAGATAGACGAAACAAGCCACAGCCGTGTCGGCCGCGGCCAGCCACGCGTGCGGACCTTCCTGGAGTTTGGCCAGCACTATGCCATCGGATATTCGATAATTCATGGGAGTCTTGCCGGTGATATCCAGCCAATATTCATACGCCCCCAGGGCACCGAATACCACCGCTACGGCCAGAATACCCATTACCCAGGAACGCCAGCGAAGCCGGTGTTTAAACCCATAGGCAATGGCAAACGACACCGGAATGATCAGCCCGACCTGACGAATCAAAGTGGCCACGCACGCCAGCAGGATGCCCCCGGCCAACACCAGCCGGCTTTCTTTGCGAGTGCCTTTAATCAACAACAGGTAGGATAGGATGGCTAACGTCAGGAAAGGGATATCGGTCATAAAGGTACAGGCTAGATGGAAATAAAGAGGATTGACGGCCAGGGTGGCCGTGCCCAGGAAAGCCAGGCGGCGGTCGCGACCGACCTCCATCAAGAGCGCGTACAGCCCCCACAGACCCACCAGGCCCAGACCCGCGATCGAACAGCGCAATATAGTATAAGAAAACCCGCAGCAGAGCGAAACCAGATATCCCCAGAGGATATGTGCGATGAGGGGCATTTCCGGCCAGTGGGAGAGTTCCAGGATACCGGTCTCCAGGAGTGTTTTTACCGGCGCTGAATAGGACCACGTATCGTTCACCGGAAACTCGCCCACGGGATAGGCCAGGAAAACCATGGCTCCCCACATAATGGATAAGCACAGCGGTGGAAAATAACGCCACGCGATAATGCGTTTAATCATAGTAAGCCATTGTGCTTTCATTGATAGGACCAGATGTTAAGCGCCGGATCAAAAATTGGCCAGCATTGTTTGTGGTTCTGATATTGAATATTCGTATTTTTTTGCCGGATACTATAATGTAGGCATGCGATTACGTCTATCGTATAAAAGCATGCAACCTGAATTAGCAAATGGAGGTGATCATGGCCAAAGCAGAATATCAAGAGCACCCTGGACGGCACCGACTATCAAAGGAACAATTCCATCGGTTGCTGCTCAGAATATGTCTTTTCGCCGTGGCCCTGGGCGGCATCATGGTCTTGCCAACACTTTTTTTCACATGGCCTGATAATGCCGCTGGCGCGAGGATATATTTGCGTATATACGATCTGCCCTCATCCATGCCAGGTCCACGAACAGACTTCGTAACGGGCCGGTGTTGCCCGCGCGCATGGCCATGGCAATGGTCACTGGGTAGGCAGTTGCAACCTGGCGGTTCCTAATTTAACCTCGCCTTCACCCCGGAGTGCGCCGCTCATGGAGGTGATATCGGCCGTGGCTTCGTAAGTAACAACCCACTTTTCATTATTCAAGTACCGGAACGTGAGGAAGACCTCATAACCGCTGATGGACCCCTCAACAGTGCCGGAGTTGTTGAGATTATCACAAAAAGAGCCATAAATCGCACTACCGCTCTGAGTCAGGTTCCATATGACCCGGACATCATCTCCGGGAACATAGACCGAAATCCAGGTCGTTATAACCCAGTTTCCGGTAACATCAGTAGCCGGCGGCCCACCGTCATCATTTGAACAGCCAACCAGGCCAAGACCGATGGCCACCCCACAGATCAACATGAGAATGAAGTTTATGTGTGTTTTCATCAACACCTCCCCGGATAATAAATACTGTTGTATCGCCTATAAGTATGGCATAGCTTATACGGTACGACTTACCATTGTCCAGCGAACAAAAATGGCATAGGAGGACCGTGTCTTGATGGACCACATACTGATAGGGCTTGGATTTGTCATCGTGGGCGCATTATGCCTGACCGGTATCGCGGCTTCGGCGCTTTCGATCTCCGGAACATGGCTGGTGGTGGCCGCCACCGTGCTCTCAGCCATCCTGCGTCACCCGTCTTTTCCGGGCGTCACAACGGTTATCGTGTTCATCGTTCTCGCCATCCTGGTGGAAGTGATGGAATTTTTCGCGGGTCTCTGGGGCATTCAACGGCGGGGCGGATCGACATGGACCGGCGTTGCCGCCGTGATTGGAGGCATCCTTGGGCTGATGGCCGGCAGTTTTATTCCGCTGCCCATACTGGGCAACTTGATTGGCATGCTGGCCGGTAGTTTTTTCCTGGCCTTTGCCGTCGAGTATCACCGCCAGCAAAAAACGGATCAGGCTTCCCATATCGCCATGGGCGCGTTGATCGGACATCTAATCATGGTGCTGGTCAAAGTCGGTGTCACCCTGGGCATGGTCGCCATACTGGTTCTCGGCATGCTATTGGGCTGACGCAACAAAAGACCTAAAAACATTCATTTTGTTGTTGTAATTATATTGTTTTGCATGTATTATAATTTCCAATTATTACAATTATCAGCGTATGCCTGTTGTAGCCCATCGAAGCCAGGCTTACGGCAAAGATGGGGCACGGGCAGGACTGCCCGCAGTGGAGGATATGTTAAGAAAATAATCAACGTAAGTTAATTATTAATAATGATTTCTGCATTTTGTAGAAATTATTTAACACAGGAAAGGGAGTTGCATAATGATTAAATGTTTTCAATTGTTTTTTGGATTAGCATTGAGTTTTCTATTCGTTGGATGCGCTTGCATACCAGGGGGAATTGCACCGTCAAATACGCCTCTGCATGCCAAGCCCTATACTGTGCTCGGTACTACCGAGGGCGTTGACAGCCGATACGCCATTTTAGGTATTATTCCAGTAACCGATGGCAACTCATTAAGAGATGCTGTCAAAGACGCCAAGGGTCAGGTTGGCGCCGACGCTTTAATAGATATCACCGTGGACAGTTATACGCAATGGTGGATACTCTTTACCAGGACAGTGACCAAGGTGGATGCCAAAGGGATCAGGTTCAAAGATGCATGGGAAGGCGACAAGGAGATCAAAAGATAGAATAACGGTTTTTCAGGACGGCAGCATACTCTGAACATCCGCCGCATGGACTGCCCGCTTTTTTTTAGGGACCTTACCAGGCGATGGTGGATGAAACATGACACAGCCCTGCCTTTTTGACCAGGGCGACGTCATGCTCGGTCAACGGTCTGCTTGCGCAAGAACGCTTCGCGCAGGCAGGCCTTCCCACCATATAGACAGACAGACTCCACCGCGAGAATGACGCCGTCTTTGTCACCACCCACGGCTACCTCCTTCAAGATCGCATTGTCAAGCGACAGATCCGCCACCAACTTCTTTAGTCGGGCATTCTCCGACTCAAGGACCTTCAGCCGCCTGGCCTGATCTATATCCAGACCTCCGTACTCCTTCTTCCACCGATAGTACGTGTTATCCTTGATCCCCAGCTGGTTCGGGTAAAAGTTTCGAGCTTTTTTGCCTTCGTACCAAACAGAAATGCCTATGGTTAAACACCTTGCGGTATCAAACACCCGGAAAAGAGTTTCTCCCCCCTTTTTCGCTGGCTGGAGCGGAGCCATACGGAGCTCAAGCTTCAGCCAGCGATCCACTTACAATTTATTTCCGTTTGGTCCGAGGCCGCATTCTTTCATTTTATTTTTAACAGTACCATAAGGCTGTGTTTATACTCACACAAACTGTCTCAGTCCCAAACCCGTAAGGTTAAGGTTTTACGCAGGATGAGTTTCAGGCCTTTTCGGCCAGCGGTGGTTTTTAGATAGCCTTCGCGCCGCTCGGCATCCTCTTTCGAGAAGAAGTATTCGCAGTAGATCAGACGGAACGGACGGCGGGGTGCGGTGGCTGTCTCAAGATTTATGGTCGTGCGAGACAGAGAGCTTCCGTAGAAAGTCGTGACTTCCAGATACCAGGGCTTCTTTCTTTTTCCCGCTCCAGCGCTTGATCTGAGCTTCGCGCTTCCGGGCTTCGGAAAAGGTGTTGAATTCCTCCTGGTAGACCAAGGCGAGCGGTCGATCGACTTTGGTTGTTCGGCAGGCTTGGCCAGCTTTGTGGTCTCGCCATCTCTGTTGCAAGTTGGTCGTGGCACCGGGGTAAAGGGCGCCAGATCGTAACCGGAGGATATAAAACCAAGCGGACATGGGAAAAGCATCTCAGGTTGGCATTGAGAAATGAAGTCCCTTCGACGCGTTCAAATTTTAAGTTACAG
>CAYQNY010000095.1:0-12111 GCA_964418925.1 uncultured Verrucomicrobiota bacterium | reverse complement strand
GCAGAATATTATAAAAGTTTCCCGAGGCGCGAAGCGCGCTCGGGACTAATTCAATAACGATCAATCACCAGCTGAAGCGCCCTGGTATTGGTAGAGGCGACTTCCCACCCCTGCGCGATCCGGTAACCGGGAATCCAGATGATCTCGCCGCCGCATTCAAAAATAGGCACGCGTTGCCGCTGGTCCCGGGAGACTTTTGCGTCCATAAAAATGTCCTGCACTTTTTTTGACCCGGCCAGGCCCAGCGGCAACATGCGGTCGCCGGGTTGCCAGGAGCGCGCGATGATACGGCGCCGCCGCCAGGCCATTGGCGCCAGTGATGCCCGGACCGGATAATGTCCAAGCCCCCGTGGCTTTTCCCTGTGTACACCCGTTGCCAGTGACGCGACAATACAAAGGCCGAGTTCCGGCAACAGGGTTGTGCCGGGAATATTCAAAGGACTGCGGAATGTGGTTGGAACTGCCTGTTGGCCGCTGTCCAGGCGCAACTGTTGACGGAATTTGCGGACGACCCAGCCGCCGGGCAGGGGCACGGCGCGCCCGCTTTGACGGGTCATCAGCAGATGATCCAGGCGGTCCACGGCGTTGAAATCCATGCTTGCAGGCACAACGTCACATGATGCCAGCCACTGGCGGAGCACGCGCCGCCGCGCCGCCTGGGGATGAGCGGCCAGGATTTGGCCATTGAGGGCGTGTTGAAAACCCCTTTGAGGAACGGCTACGACGGAGCGTGGCCCTCCATTTTGTTGAGCCAGCGTTTGTTGCGCCCATGGCTTGCCATCCTGCGCGGCGCAGGACAAGCGCGCTTGCCACGCTCCTGGCATGGCCACGAGTGGAGGGACGCGCTTCGTCGCGTCCGTCTTCAAGGCGGCATGTTTTTTGATGCATGCGGATAAAATGTGTTTGGCCAGCGCGTCCAGCCATTCGTTTTCCTTTTCCAGGATATCGGCCAGGCGCCCGAGTGCCTGGCGAATCCGCGGGTTGAGCTTGGCTTCCAGGTACGGAAGCACTTCGTGACGGACGCGGTTTCGCAGAAACGTGTCATCGGTATTGGTAGCGTCTTCCCGCCAGGATAATCTCTGTTGGCGCAAATACTGAAGAATGTCCGTCCGGTCAATGTCACGCAGGGGTCGAATGATTTTCAAATTTTTCCAATGGGTCACATAGGGGATGCCGGTCAGCCCCTGGGCGCCGGTGCCGCGCGTCAGCTTCAGCAGGATGGTCTCGGCCTGATCATCGGCCGTATGGGCTGTCGCCGCTGCGTCGCAGTGTCGGCGGCGGGCGGCGTTGGCAAAGAAATCGTAGCGGGCTTCACGCCCGGCCATTTCCAGGGAAATCCCGCGCCGGCGCGCCCGGCGCGGCACGTCCGTCCGTCCTTCGATATAGCCGATGCCCAGCCGCCGCGCATGGGCGCGGACAAACCGGGCGTCTTCATCGGCCGCCTGGCCGCGGATCCGGTGGTTCAGATGGGCCGCGGTCAGCCGGAGCTTCCAGGCCGGCGCCAGGTTGTTCAGGAGCGCCAGCAGGGCCATGGAATCGGCGCCGCCAGAAACTCCGACCAGGATATGTTGTCCCGGCCGCAACAGATCATGCCGGCGAATGGCTGTTTTGACTTGTGTGGTTATCATGGCGTACAATTGGCGGAATAAAAGGAAGTAAGATTGTTTCAGATAATCAATTCCAGAAAACGTTCAACACTCAACGTCCAACGTTCAATGAGTCCAGAAATGTTGAACGTTCAAAGTTGGACGTTGAATGTTGTATGTTTGCCGTGGCGCAATGTAAAGGCTGTCCAAAAGGTGTTACAATTTTCCGCCTGACTGGGGTTCCAGCCGGCGGAGTCCGTCCAGGTAGGGCGCCAGCGCTTCGGGAAGCAGGACGGAACCGTCAGCCTGCTGACCGTTTTCCAGGAGGGCCACCACCAGCCGGGCCAGGGCGACGCCCGAGCCGTTCAAGGTATGGACGAACTCCACCTTGCCGGTCTTGTTCCGGTAACGGATGCCCGCTCGCCGGGCCTGGAAGGCCTCGAAATTACTGCAGGAAGAAACTTCCAGCCAGGTATTCTGGCCGGCCGCCCACAGCTCGATATCATAGCACTTGGCGGCCGCGAAGCTCAGGTCACCGCTGCACAAGGCAACGATCCGGTAGGCAAGGCCGAGCCGCTGCAGCACGTCCTCAGCGTTAGCCGTCAGTTGTTCAAGTTCTGCGTAGGATGTGGCCGGCTCGACGAACTTGACCATTTCCACTTTGTCGAACTGGTGCATGCGGATCAGGCCGCGGGTTTCGCGTCCGGCCGAACCGGCTTCGCGGCGGAAACAGGGCGAATATGCCACCAGGCAGATGGGCAGAGGGCGATCAATGATTTCCTCGCGGTAAATATTTGTTAGCGGGACTTCCGCCGTGGGGATCAGGTAGAGGTCATCCATTGCAATGTGATACATGTCCTCCGCCATCTTGGGAAGCTGGCCGGTGCCGGTCATGGCGGCGGAGTTGCAGACAAACGGCGGCGATACTTCCAGGTAGCCGTGCTCCTTGACATGCAAATCGATCATGAACTGGATCAGGGCCCGTTCCAGCCGCGCACCCAGCCCGATGTACAGGGGAAAACCTGAACTGCTCATACGGGCGGCCCGGGTGAAATCCAGGATGCCCAGGCGCTCGCCGATATCAATATGACCCCGGGGTTGAAATGAAAAGGTTGGCGGTTTACCCCAGGCACGGACCACGACGTTGTCGGTCGCGCCGGCGCCGGCGGGAACAGTCGCGTGGGGCAGGTTGGGAACGGCCAGCAGGCTGGTGTTCAGTTCCGTCTCGATTTCGCGGAGGCGGCGATCATGCCCGGCAATCCGGTCGCCGAGCGCCTTCACGGCCTGCTGTTTTTCAGCGGTATCCTGGCCGGCTTTTTTCAGTTTCCCGATTTCCCTGGAAGCGTCATTACGCTGGCGTTTCAACGCTTCCGTATCGGTGACCAGCCGGCGCCGTTCCTGGTCCAGGCGGATCAGGGCATCCAGCGACTCGGCGGCAACGCCCCGTTTCCGCAACCCGGCGCGCACATCCGCTTCCCGTTCCCTAATCAATTTCAGATCCAGCATAAAGGTCTCCCTCGTTTTTACTTGCAAGCTGGTGGTCAGTATGGCATGAAAAGAACCAATGTGCAAGCCGTACAGGTTGCCGAACAGCAATTCTAATTATGGCCGCGCCACCTGCCGGCTTGTCCGGCAGGAGCGAAAGATTGTTGGGAAACGCGTGCGTTTCCCAACAATCTCTTCACCCGCGACCACGCGTTTCGCGTGACAAGCACAAGGTTTATCACGCCAGAGGCGTGGTCGCGGGGGTCTGACGCCATAATTAGAATTGCTGGTTGCCGAATGTCACCTGGCGAAGCAAATAAGCAAAAAATTACCCCTTGCTTTTTACCTTAATCGTCACTATTATTTTACTGTTCAGATTCAGATACATCTTTATATGAAAGGAATAGCGTGTTATGAAATCTCTTTATTATTTCCCCTTGACCTTGGCAAGCATGATGATTTTTCTGGCGGGTTGTGCCACCGCCCCCCCATCAGCGGACAAAATTATCATTTCTGATGGAGCATACGAGGAAATCACGGTCATAGTGGCGGAGGACCAGACCACCGAATATCAGGGCCAACGCATGCTCATAGTCGACATACCGAAGGTTTTGACGATCAAGAACCCCGTAAAACATATCTTCATTTTTATTTACGCCCAATCCAAAATCAAGGAAAATACGGTCAAGGAATTTCTTAAAAACCTGAAGATCAACGGGTTCTCCTCTGAATTCATGCTTGGTTCCAAATACAGCAACCTGCCCATCTCCAAAGGGTAGGTCTATAATGGCGCCTACAATGTACGCATGGAATGAATCCGGGCTCAGCCAAGGCTAATTCATATTTTCCGTAAAAGGCTTGATGTTTAATGGGTTAAGGCATTTTTGCCTCGATGCATTGGTGCTTTGGAGTGCGATAGTCAGACTATCGCTTTGTTTTCGGCGAAGCTGGCCTGCCACGCCGAAGCGGCTGTGCGAAGGCGGGTGCTTCGCCGGGGTAAAGCGGCGTTGTACCGCCGCACTCCAAGGCGACGCCATTAGAGGGCGTCGCGGAAAAATGCGGAAAACCGGAGCTTCATGAATTAGCCCTAGGGCTCAGCTATGTACGTCTTATTCGCCCATATTATTCGTGACTTGGCGCGAATAATGCGGGTGAGTTGGGCCGAGAATTTTTTTTATGACCGCGTCGAACGCCAATTCTAATCTCAACCGCCCGGTCTATCTGGGCCGACGGGATGTATTCATGGAAAAGACCATGGGGGTCTTTCCGGAATGCTTGAAATCCTTACCCGTCAAAAAACGTCTGGGCCATATTGACGTGGTCTTGTATTACGTGCAATCGGCTCTGGATCCGGCCATAATGGCGGCCCAATCCACGCATGCCGATCCCATGGAAAAGTCATTAATCACATTTTTGCAATTGGTGTTCTGTTATCTGCATTCTGCCCGGGCGGTAATGGAAAACGAATCCCAACTGGATAACACCCGCAGCCCGCTCTGGAAGTTTCTCCATCACGATGACAAGACGAAATCCTCCCTGAGTTTTGCCCGCAGCAGTGAACAGCTTCTCCAGGATGTGTCGCATTTGTTCCGCCTGGCGAAAGCGCCGTTCCGGGATCTCCGGAAGAAACTGACCGCGGCGATGAATGATGAGGATCGGGGCCGATACCAGCGCGCCGGTGATGATCTCCAAGCCCACGGCCAGTCCGCCGCTCATATCCGCCGGATGGTTGTTCACACGCGGCCAAATTTCCTGGCCAGTTCCTGATACGACGTGTGAATCAGCGTCGGACGCCCATGGGGACAGGTATAAGGCATTTCAGTGCGGGCCAGCTGGGCCACCAGGGCTTCGATTTCCTCGTTCGTCAGCGTTTGATGCGCCTTCACAGACGCCTTGCAGGCGGCCTGCGCGATGCGTTCCTCCAGCAGGCGGCGCGCGCCGCCCCGTGCGCCTGTTTCCTCCAGGGCGGTTGCCATATCCGGAAGCAGAAGCCGGGGCGGCACATCAGCAAAGCAGGCCGGAAGCGCGTCCACGACAAACGTGTCCCCGCCGAATTCAGCGATGCCGAAACCGAGTGTTTTCAGGAGTTCCAGATGCCGGCGCACTTGCTGAGCGCCGGCCGGCGGTAATTCCACGGTTTCAGCGATCAGAAGCCCCTGGCTTGCAATGCGTTTGCGGACGACAGTCGCCAGGTAACGTTCATACAATACCCGCTCGTGCGCCGCGTGCGGATCCATAAGCACCAGTCCATCTTCCGTTTCCATGACCACATACAGGCCGCCTATTTGTCCCAGAATGCGGCACCATGACCACGGCGAGCCGCGCTCGGATCCGGAAATGGATTGATCGGTTGCGGGGGCTGTTGATGCTGTCGGACCAGTCGGCGCGCTCTTGCCGGCCATAGTGCCGCCGGCCGGGCGGGAGTATGGAAAAGTCCGGCCCGGGATCATTTTATCCAGTCCGGCCAAAGCGCGGAAATTTGGCGCCGGCCCGGCGGGGATTGCAGATGGTCTATCCTGAATCTCCATACCGGTGACTTGGCTGTCATGGGCCAGAGCGTGCCGAATCGCTTCAATAGTGACATCCCGAACGGCGGACGGAGCGCGGAACCGGACTTCTTTTTTCGTGGGATGCACGTTAACGTCAACATTGGCGGGATCCAGGGTGATGAATAGAAACACGACCGGGTAACGGTCCCGCGGCAATAACGAGCGGTACCCCTCGCGAATAGCGTTGCTTAGGACCGGCGCGCCGGCCGGGCGGCCGTTGATGAACAGGCATTGCTCCGATCGGTTCGAACGGCTGTGGGCCGGCACTCCCGCATAACCTGACACTCGCACGCCGCCGGCGGTATAATCCACGCGGCGCAACAGGGCGTTGACCTCCGCAGGCAATAGGTCCCGCAGGCGGTCTTCCAGCGCGCCGCCGCCCGCGAGCGCATACATGGCCCGGCCGTCCGCCGTCAGGTTCATGCCCACGGCCGGATGCGCCAGCGCATACATGAAAAACACCTGGCGGAGATGAGCGAGCTCCGTGGATTCCGATCGCAGGAACTTACGGCGGGCGGGGACGTTGAAAAACAGGTGCCGGACTTCCACGGTGGTGCCCGGCGGATAACCGCCATCGCGCACATCCTGGATTTTACCGCCGGACATGGCGATTTCCGTGCCGGCCAGGTCAGCGGCGCGGCGCGTGCGCAGGGAAAACCGCGCGACGGATGAAATCGCCGCCAGCGCCTCGCCCCGGAACCCCAGCGTGGCAATATGCTCGATATCGTCCACATCCCTGATTTTGCTGGTGGCATAGCGTTCCACCGACAACAGGGCGTTATCCCGCTTCATTCCGGCGCCGTTATCGCTGACCTTGACGAGCGTGCGACCGCCCGAGACGACGTCCACGTCAATCTGCGTGGCGCCGGCATCCAGGGCGTTTTCCATCAATTCCTTGAGCACGGAAGCCGGGCGTTCGACGACCTCGCCGGCGGCGATTTTATTGGCCACGTGATCCGACAGAACGCGAATATGAGGTTCGGAAGACATAAAAAAAATCCGTAACTATTCAGGTAGTCAGAATTCAGGAATCAGAATTCAGAATACTCCGAAAATACGTCTCCTGTAGTTTGCTAACCTCTTCCAGCGACCGGCTCGTTGCTTAACGTAACGGTGTATCGGTGTTTCTTCCTTTCTCCGATACTCCGACACTCCACTAATGCGGGCTATGCCCGCAACCCAGGATTATAACCACGCAATACACGAACCACACGAAAGATAATTTCCGAAAAAGAAATGTTATTGTTCTATCTGGTTTTGCGTGTGTTTAGTGTGTTTCGTAGTGAATATTCTTGTTTTTTATAGCGGTTCTGGGTGGATGAGGTACTATGTCCTTGCCGGCTCCGGCTCCCTTATTCTCTCCTGAGTAGTTACAAGAATTCAGTTATTGAACGATGGCGTGATTAAGGTATGATTCTAGAAGGATGGATATGGTTTTGCCAGCATTAATCGTCGGGATCGTGATGGTTGCCGTGGGATGGTGGATCCGGCGCTCGGTCCTGCAGGCGGTCAGGAAGGAACCGGACGCCCAGCCCCTGCTTCTGCTCCAGAACCAGATTCATTCCGGCGCGGCGCAGACGGTTCAGCAGGTGGAAGCCCTGCAGAAAAATCTCCGTGAGGAAATGCGCACCCTGCACGAGCAGGTGGCGCGTTCCATGACCGAGGCCAACCGGACGGTGGGCGACCGGCTTGACAACGCCGTGAAAGTCATCGGCGACGTGCGCCAGCGCCTGGGCCGGATGGATGAAGCTTCCCAGCGTATTTTTGAAGTGGGCCGTGACATTGCCGAGCTGCAGCAGACCCTGCAGGCGCCGAAATTACGGGGCGGCCTGGGCGAGTACATGCTGACCGATCTGTTGGCCCAGGTCCTTCCCCGGCGCCACGTTGTCACCCAGTACACGTTCAAGGGCGGTGAAACCGTGGATGCCGTTATTCGGCTCAGCCTGGGCATGGTAGCCATTGACGCCAAGTTCCCGCTGGAAAATTTCAGGCGCATCATGGACGCCCCCGGCGACACGGAGCGTCAGGCGGCAGGGAAGCAGTTTGTCCGGGACGTAAAGAAGCATATTGACGCTATCGCCGGAAAATATATCCGCACGGACGAGGGCACCTTCGATTTCGCCATGATGTATATTCCCGCCGAAAACGTCTATTATGAAATGATAATCAAAAACGAGTGGAGCGACGCCCAGCCTCTGTTTCAGTATGCCCTCAGCCGGCGGGTCATTCCGGTTTCCCCCAATTCCTTCTACGCGTATCTCCAGACCATCCTGCTGGGCTTGAGGGGAATGCGGGTGGAGGAAAGCGCGCGGGAAATCATGGACCACTTGGCCCGCTTGAGAAAGGATTTGGATCTATTCACGGATGAATTCCGGGTTGTCGGCAAGCATCTGGACGATGCCGTCAAACGCTACGCGGATGCCGAGAAGCGTTTGGGACGGGTAGAGTCCAAGGTGGAACTCATGGGCGACGCGTCACCCGCCCTGCCGGCGCCGGATCATGAGGAAACCGCCGGGCAGACTCAACCCTGATGCCGGGTCCGCGTTATGAATTTGGGGTCTTCCGCAGATTTGTCCGCTTAAGGAGGAATCTATGGGTGTCGGTCGGCATACTCCGCACCGGCAGAGTAAAAAAGTGAAGATTGACGAATGACGAACAATGATTAACGAATGACGAAGGAAACAAAGACAAGGGAGCGTTCAGACGGGCCAGAGGGAACAGGAAGAATCCTTTGTAGTTCGTCAATCGGTTACTCGTCAATCGTCATTCAACACATCCGATTTTTCGGCGGGAGATGTTGACAAACCCAGGAGGTATATAAGTGGTCAGTTGCCCCGCCATTCAAGCCGATGATCCGAGATGCCGGGCGAGGAACCGATCCAGATCATCCGGTGTTTCAACCACTGCCAGCAGGGTCAACGAGACCAGCACGGATCCCTTCAGCAAACCGTTTTCCACGCGCGCGCCGCCAATGGCCTCCAATTCAAACGCTTTCATATCGGAATCCGAGTTGAAAATACTGTAACAGTCGGCGGCCGAATACGGGCCCTGGGGCTGGTCGTTGTCGGCCATGTTGAAATACACGCCGTTCATCGGCCCCTGGTTCACCCGCAAGCAGAGCAGATTCCGCGCTAGATCATGACAGCCGATCCATGCCGGATGGGAATCCTTGCGAATACCGATCTGACCCCGACAGTGTCCGTCCGTCTGATAGGTAAACCCGGTGTCATAATAGGCGATCCGCCGGCCGGGGTGAGCGTAATAATCAAAGTTAATCGCTTCCCGCGGGTTCCGGACGGCGCCGAATGATATGGTCTGGGGCGAGGCCTCGAATTGATCCAGGGTCCAGGCGGCAATCAACGCGTCTTCCGTTGCAACCGTGTTCAGCACCTCAAAGGTATCTTCGGTTTGATAGCACAAACAGGCCCGGCAGGAACCGATATCCAGGCCGGCGAGCGGCGCGGCCAGCCGCACGCGCCGCCGTATGATCGCTTCCAGGCGCGTGCCCTTGCGGTTGGTCAGTGTCACCTGTTTGCGGATCATTGCTCCGGCGTTGTCGCACTGCTTTACCTCAAACGGTTGATTATTAATTGCCGGCTGGACAAACCATTCGTTGCCGCGGTAGTTGAAACCGAAAATTCCTCCTTCCGGCGCCGGCCATAAGTTGCCGCCGCCGTAATTATTAAACGGACGATCAGGGTGGGCGACGGTGTCCAGATCAATCCGATGTACGGACAGATCGCCCACTTCGGCGAAGACACGGCCGCCCAGATCGGGATAGAGCGCCAGCCGGGAATCGTCCGTCTGGAATGTCAGGGCAGAGGCTTGTTTCAGTTCGAGCAGTTCGGCAAAAGCATTCATAAGCCTGATCTATTCATCTGCCACGAAGGCACTAAGACCATGCTGCAAGCATGGCAAGCACCAAGCTTGCCCCGCCGGATGCGGGGTCGCCAAGGTTGCCCGGTCGTAAGTTGAAGGTTTCTCCAGACTTTCGATCTTGGGCCTTCGACTTTTGTTTTGCTCTTGAAATAATTGTTTTTAATCTTCTTCGTGTCTTGGTGGCGAATAATCCAGGTTAAGGAGTTAAAATAACTTCGTCATGTCGCGCGCGGTTTTGAATTCTGCCCCGCGTTGTTGGAACAGAGTGATGGTCTTGTCCAGTTCCTTCACGGCAATTTCTCCGCAGTTCTTGACGATGAACGGGTCGGGAATGACTGCCGCCTCGCCGAAATGGATCGGTCCCTGCGGCATCTCCAGAAATTCCCACGGATGCATGTATAAGCAGATAACACAGGGAAGCTTTTGTTCCTGGTAATAGCCGAGCATGTTATCCACATGGGTCATGAGAGCTTCTGCCCCCTCGGTGCGAAAGAGCGGCCATTGATCCCGATCTCGGCCATAAGGATCCTGGCTGGCGATGGTCATGTCCGCGAAGTTGGGAATTTCCAGGATGGTCATGTCCCCTTCGGCCGTCCAATCCTTACGGCTCGGATGATAGGGAACGAGGCGGTTCTTGAAATGATAGAGCGGGTAGGTGCAATCGGCGGTATAGCCCATGTTTTCCAGTGTGTTCAGCATGGCGGTACTGCCGAAAAGGCGGGGCGCCCGGAAGGAGGTGACCGGTTTTCCCAGCGCCGTTTGAACCCATTCGGTGGCGACCTTGAGCCGGTGAGGACATTCCTCGGGAAGCACCGGCTTGATGCCGGGAATCGGGAACAGATCGTCGCCGATGGTTTCATGATAAAGAGTGTGACAACCCACTTCATGGCCGGCATGATCCGCCTGCGTGACGATATCGGGATGTTGCCGGGCGGCATCCGCGACAAAGAAAAACGTGGCTTTGATGCCATGCCGATCCAGCACCTCGAGAATACGCGGAGTGCCTTTAACCAGTCCCTTGTAGAAGGGCGTAAAACTGCCGATATCCGTCTCCATATCAAAACCAAAGACAACTTGGAACGATGATTTCATAATTAGCTTCTTTCTGTACTTTTTAGCTGCGGATTGACTTGGAGCAGCAACATGGCCGTAACTAAAATATGACGCCAAGCATACTTGCGCACTCCTGCCCGAGATGCTTGGCATCATTTGGTTGCCAAGTCGCCAGGCAAGTGACGGCCACGCTGTTCCGCGAATATCCGTGTTCATCCGTGGCTATAACATTGCTGATTCAGCGGATTTCCACGATGTCACGGAAGCGTTTGGAAAACTGTTCCACGCCTGAGCGGGTGATGCGCGCGCCCGTTTCCCAGCGCAGTCCGAATTCCCGGCAGTACAGGAAAGTATCCACCTGGAAGGTCATATTCGGCTGGAGAGGATAGGTGGAAGTGGTTTCCATCCAGGGACGCTCCACTTCAATCATACCCAGGCCGTGGCAGGGACCGTAGAGGGCGTTCTTCTCGTAGCCGCGCCGCTTGACATAGTCAAAGAAATTACGGGCTACTTCCCCGGCCGGCACTCCCGCTTTCATCCACGCCATGGTTTTAAGATGCGCTTCCAGGCCGAATGATACCAGATCGCGCATCTTGGGTTTCATCTTACCCATACAGATGGGCAGGCCGATGCTGGGCGAGTAACCCTCATAGCGGGCGCCGATGTTTAATTGCACCAGTTCGCCTTTCTTGATGATACGATGCCCCGGCCGGCCGATGGCATGACTGCTGTTCACGCCCGACAGCACATAAGTGGGATGCGCTTCGTATTCCGCGCCATGTCGGTAAAAGGCTTCCTGCGCGATACCGACCACCTGCAGCTCCGTCATCCCCGGTTTGATCCGGTTCAGCACCGCTGCCATGGCCTTCTCCGAGATGCGAAAACCTTCTCGCAGCATGGCAATCTCGTTGTTGCTTTTGATCATGCGCAGTTCGTAGAGCAGGTCGTCAGCCTTGGTGATGCCGGCGCGGGGCAGGGCCTTTTTCACCGCCTCGAACACTGACACCGACATGGCGGTGTAGCCGGCAATGCCCAGTTTCTTCACGCCGCGGCCGCCATTGGCTTGGGCAAATATATTTTCAAAACGTTCCAGGGGAATATTGGGATAGTCCGGTTCGGCTGATTCACGGTAATATAAAATTTTGCGGATATCAGGAATCACACTGTGGTCGCGGGCGAACGTTTCGCTTTCCGGGCCGATCAGCAGGATCGGTTTTCCGCTCGCCGGCACAAAGACTCCGGCGGACTCGAAAATGGGCCAATAATTGGAGAGGTAACGCACATTGGCAAATTCGGTTTCATTGCTGTGAACGAGAAGTCCGTCGAGCTTGCGCGCCTTCATCTTGCGTTGAAGTGCGGTGTGTCTGTGTTTAAATTCTGACAACGGCAACTGCTTGATCATATAATATGCCTCCTTTTTGAAATAAACTTAATGGGTCATATAATATAAAAAGCCGCCGGATAGTCAAAGAAAAAAGCCCCCATTTTATTCTCATTATGAACACGCCACCTGCCGGCTTGTCCGGCAGGAGCCAAAGATTGTTGCGAAACGCGTGCGT
>CAYQNY010000094.1:0-12145 GCA_964418925.1 uncultured Verrucomicrobiota bacterium | reverse complement strand
TTGTCTTGTTTGTTATTTTTTTTGGACACTTGCGGGGGGGGGGGGGGGGGGGGGTATCGTAGCGCCGCATCCCGCTCTAAGCGGGATAAATGGTGTTTTCGCCACGCCAGAGGCGTGGCGCGCTAAATCATTTTTTTTATAAATTAACTGTTGACATATGGCGCGCAATAAAACATATTAATATTAATATTAATATTAATATATGTAGAAAAATATTGTGTAACGCCCGGCAAAAGGATAAGCGTAAGCGATGCTGGCTGAAAAAACGATTTTGCTGGTTGAAGACGAGCCGGAGTTCCGATTGGCGCTGCGGACGCGATTGGAAGCCAGTGGCTACAATATCATTGAGGCCGCCGATGGGGTCAGCGGGCTTGAGGCCGCCCGGCATCAAAATCCCGATCTGATTATTCTGGATGTGTTGATGCCCGGGATGAACGGATTCAAAGTGGCGCGGTTGTTAAAATTTGACGCGCAATACAAAAATATCCCGGTATTAATGCTGACAGTTCTGTCCCAGTCAAGTGATCGGAAGATGGGACAGACCGTGGGCGCGGATGCCTATTTGATAAAGCCCTATCAACCACAGGAACTGCTCGATACGATCTTGAATCTGGTCTCCAGTAATCTTTCATCACCGCCGCCACAGCCTCCGGTTGCTTAACGTAACGGTGTCTCGGCGTATCGGTGTTCTTTTTTCCGGCTCCGATACGCCCATACTTCGACACTCCACTGTGTTCTTGCCGGCTCCCTCATGCTGACTCCGGCATTCTAACTCCTGAGCAGGTATGGTTTTTCTTGCTTTCATTCCTGATTTATCCATAATCCTCATTGATGTTTCAATTCAACGTCAGTCGAAAAGCAGGGCTGGAGTGCGGGTCAACGGGCGCCAAGATGGTCCTGATGGTTCGCCGCCAAGCCGCATTCCAGGTGGAGAGTATTTTCATCGAAGAAGTCCTCTTTGAGCCGCGAATTAAAAGTAAATCCCGCCTGCCGGTGGAGACCATTCGCCGGCTTCTCATCCATAAAAATCTTTCCGGATGTAAAACTGTCTTTGTCGCCAATGGGGCCGCGGACTGTTGTTTCGTTATCCTGCCGAAAATGAACAAGGCCGAGACCAAAAGCGCCATACTGCTCCAGGCTAAGAAACTCGTGTCATGGGAAAGTGAAAAGCCCGTGGTCGGATTTACGGGATCCGAGTTTCTCCGAGATCGCGTGGGATATCTGGTCGGACTGGCCAATTGGCAAGCCGTTAAGGCCTGGTGCCGGCTGATTGAGGGTAGTGGTAGTTTAGTGGATGATCTCACGCTGGGAGCAAGCGCTTATCAGGCCTTGGCCCGGCGCCAGGGATGGGCTGATGAATTCCCCGTATTTCTGGTCGCTGATCTGGGCGCCGTGATGTCATTTTTCTATGTCATGGACCGCCGGACAGTGCGATTCATGCGGAAAATTCCGGTGGGCGGCGATGCCATGACCAAGGCGCTGACAACGGAGGTGTCAACCGATGACGGACCGATTCGGCTGACCGGTATTGAGGCCGAAGAAGTGAAAATTACCGGGTGCCTTCCCCTGGCCGGCAAAAAGGAGCTCGACTTCAGAACCGGCCTGACGCCACGGTCGGCTGGGCCAGGTGCAGAACCAACAGCAGACCATCCTGCGCCCAAACGCGTCGAGCAGATGGAGGTGCTGGTCCGGCCCGTGATTGAGCGGATAACCTCGGAAATAATGCGGTCCATTCAGTTTTTCAAGGATAATGCCGGCCAAAAAGTAGAGGCAGTGTTTCTGACCGGCGGTACGGCGAGTATGCAAATCCTGCGAACGCATATGGAAAAGTCCGTCGGACTACCCGTCCGCATAATTGATCCATTTGCCGGCTTGACCTTTACGAATCCGGGCATACGGACTTACGCTGAAAAAAATAAGACACGGCTGGCCATGGCTGTGGGGTTGGCATTGACGGAACAGCCGTCCATCAGTCTGCTTTCTCCGTTCATGCAGATGTTGAAACGTTTTGCTGCTTTTATGCCCCGGGTGGTCGCGGCTCTGCTGGTTCTGGGCTTTTTGCCATTGCTGGTTGCCGGGACGTATCAGGCGGTCAAAATACAATCGGTACGATCCGAGATGCGGCAGTGTCAACAACAGTTTCAGAAAGCCGGGCAGGAACGTCAGCGATTAGACGCGCTCCAGAAACGGTTCCAGAAAACATCGGAGTATTTTCAATCTCTCCAGACCATGGTGGGGCGCAATCCGCTCTGGTCGGGCGTTCTGAATGCGCTGGCCGATGCGTTGCCGCCGGATATTGTTCTAACCCAATTCAGTGCCGGGTCTGACCCGCGCCGGCCCGACGTGATCATTCTCGAAGGCAAGGTGCTTCCCGCGGCCGCCGGCTTTGACACTGCCATGGCAACGTTGTTGCCGGCGCTCAGCGCCTCGGTATTTTTCCGGCAGGTCAATATCGTCAATGCCAAGGCTGAACGGACCGACGCGATGCTGGGTACCTTTGAAATTGAATGCATCCTGGTCCATTGAATGACGCAAAACCCCGCTCTGAGCGGGGCCGGCGCGCCATTTAATGCAGAAATAAGAAACAAGATAGTCAAAAGTCGAAGGACAGCGGAAAGTCGAAAGCTTGCCACGCCAAAGGCGTGGTCAAAAGTCAAGACTTGCGGCCTTTGACTTCCTGTCTTCAGCCTGCGACTAGGTAAGCGATTTTATCGGGGGATGTGATGTTCAGTTATACCAAATCATTACTGGCGGTTGCCTTGGCTCTTTTGGCCGTGATTTGTGCCGGACTGTGGGTCCGCAGTCAGGTACTGGGGCTGCGGGTATTGACCCAAACCCGCGATGACTTGAAGGTTCAGACGGAGGGCTGTCAGGCTTATGCCGCGCTTATTGCCAATTACGAAAAGCGGCTGGATGCACTTGATCGTGACATCAAATCTATGCCGCGAAAATTTATCGGGAGAGACTATGAATCGTCCCAGCTGGTCAAGGCGGTGGTTAAATCCGCGTCCGTTGCCGGCATGGAAATGACCAATGCCGCGAAGCGGGAACAACGGACCGATTCATTGACTTTTTACGGCCAGGGGCAGAAAGCCAGTGTGATTACCCATGAGATTATTCTGCACGGATCCTATACGGGACTGGTTAAATTCATGCGGAGCCTGGCGGCATGGGATCTGGGGTATCGGCTGGAGTCCATCGAAGTTGTCCCGGTGCAAGCAGGCACGCAAGCCGGCGAGATCGAAGCGACGCTTATTCTTTCCGTGTTTTCGCTGGAACAAATAGATTCTACTCGCCTTCGCCAGAGTGCCCCGCGGCAAGCCGCGAGAGTGAATGGCAAGACGACCCGCCATAGCTTCAGCGACGGCGGGTTCGTTATTACGTCGAAAGTCGAAAGTCAAAGGTTGTCAATCGGCTTTAAGGATTTTCAGACCTTGGACTTTGGACTTTTGACTTTAGACGGCGACGAAGGAGCCTTAACCTGATGGAACAGAAACAAAGAAATCGAATCGCCTGGATTATGGCCATCATCCTGGCACCGGTTCTGATTTACCTGCTGGCAACGAATCTCTCCAAGGGCGGGAAACGGTCGGCGCGGACGCCGGTTCCGGCGTCCGCTGATATCGCGAGCTCCGGGGATGCCGTGCCGATACCCGTGCAGATGATACAGCCGCGCGCAGTTGCGAAGCCGGCGCTTAGCGCCCGGGTCGCGGCTCAGCAACGGCAAATTGCCGCGCGTCTGCCCCGGCGTAATCCGTTCAACGATTCCCTGCAGTCGGCCGCTTCCCGGCCCGCGTCAGTTGCCCGTCCGGCCGAAGTCGTTGAGTTGGTTATCCGGGTCACGGGCATTGTATCGCGTCCCGGCTCTCAGCGCATGGCCATGATCAACGGCAAACTGCTTAGCCATGGCGATCGCGTCGGCCCATGGACGATTGTCAAAGTGAATGCCAATAGCGTCCAGCTTTCCAATGGCAGTCGGCAGATGACTGTAAACGTGAAGTAGCTGAGGGAAATGCAGAATGCAGAATTGAGAATGGAGAATGAAGAAATCCGAATCCGAAATTGATTCTGCATTCCGCATTCTTAATTCTGCATTTTCTTCAAGCCGCCGGGGATTCAGCCTGGTGGAGCTGATAGTGGTCATGCTGGTCATCGGCATCCTGACGGTGCTGGTGATGGAAAAGTTCACCGGTATGTCTTCGACTCGCACCCGGATGGCCGGTAATGAACTCAGGTCTCATCTGCGCTATATCCATAATCTGGCGATGGATCGGGAACGCGCCATGCGGGTACGGTTTAATGTTGTTTCCAATAGCTATGATGTGTATGTGGCTGTTACCAACTGGACTGGCGTGTATCTGCCGGCCAAGGACCCGGCGAGCCAGAACGACTGGATTGTTGCTGTCGGCGACAGATTTGCGGGCGTTGCTTTGGCGAGTGTTAACATCAATGCGGGCGATACGCTTTATTTCAGCGCAACCAACGGCATACCCTTTGACGTTAGCCTGGCGCTGCTGACCAATGGAACCATCGTCTTTCAGTCAGGATTGACCGTAACGATTACTCCTGACACCGGCTATGTCAGGCTGGAATGAAGGATTCAGAATGAACCGTCTAAAGTCAAAGGTCAAAAGTCGAAGGTCAAGACCTGCGACCACGCCTTTGGCGTGGCAAGCCTGTGACCACGCCTTTGGCGTGGCAAGCTTGCAACCTTTGACTTCTTGTCTTCGCCAGCGCGGCTTTACCCTCATTGAATTGATCGTTACCATCGTTATTATCGGGATCGTAGTTCTGGCTCTGGTTATGGGATTCCATGAATCGCTGAAAAGCTTGGCCTTGCAGAAAGATATCCGGTCGGCCGCTCTGTTGAGCGAGGATTTAATGAATGAAATCCGTTCCAGGCAATATGCGGATCCTCAATCGCCCACCAACTTTGGCCCTGAAGAAGCTTCCCGTCGAGATTACGATGATGTGGATGATTACAACGACTGGTCCGAATCGCCGCCCAAAACGATAGAGGGCACCAACCTGCCCAATTTTAACGGTTTCACCAGCAGGGCGATCATCGTCAATTTGAGTAATAATTTTTTTAACGGTCTACCGGCGCCGGATAATGCCACGAATTCAAATTTTAAACGCATTACCGTTATGGTGAACAATGCGGTGGTGGCCGTTTCCAATGTATCAGTGGTGAGTCGATATGACTGAAAGAAGACCGAAAGTAGAAGGACTTGACTTGATGCATAGGAATTTTTCGCCGCAGGCGGATCCGCCAATGGAGGACAATTTATTGCAGTTCTCGCCAGTCAAAGCGGTGTCTCGAACCGCCGCCACACCGAGTTGGTGTAGAGGCCGTTCGACTTGTCCCGCCAAAGGCGGGATAGAACGGCAAAGTTGCCGTAGACCTTCGACCACGCCTTTGGCGTGGCAAGCCTGTGACCACGCCTTTGGCGTGGCAAGCTTTCGACTTGTGACTAATGTCCGGGCTTTTACCCTCATTGAGCTGGTGGTGACGATCGTCATTATCGGGATTATGGCCGTCATTACCGTTCAGTATCTGGCCACGGGCGCCCAGGTCTATACGCTGTTGCTGGCCCAGCAACAGGCCGAAGGCGGTGCGATGGGCGTGGTGAAACGCATGCGGCGGGAAACGCGCACGTTGCAGGCCATTATCACGGCCGATAGCAGCCAGTGGACTTTCCGCAATCTGCAGGGAGGCACCAATGTAAATACCTGCGGATTTCAGCTCTCCGGCGGTGATGTGCTTCTAAACAGCAATATACTGGCCAGAAATGTGCAAACATTTGCATTGACGTATTATGATGCCACGAACGGGAGTCCAACCAACTTGAGCCTTATTTCCCGCGTAGCCTTGGAATTGAAGGTGACTAATGCCTGGGCGGCCTCGGAAATGAACGTGAATTTCTTTTTGCAGGATGGCTATCTCAAATGACAACAATTTCACAAGTCCGCAATTTGCCCGCCTTTGTCAATCCGCAATCCGTCACGTCAGCACAATCCGCAATCCGCATTCTGCATTCCGCATTTTCCCATCGTTCCGGGATAACGTTGATTGGAATCATTGCGGCGATTGTGATCATGGGGTTATTAGGCGCCGGGGTGCTGATGATCGTTTCAGTCGCCACAATGGGAAGCATTCAGACACTGAATAGAAATCAGGCGTTTTTCGCCGCCGAGAGCGGCGTCAGCGCCATGAAGGAATACATGGCCACCAATGGCGTTTGGCCCCATACCAACTCGAATGTTGTGGGGCAGGCTTATTTTATCGTAAAAGTGGATACAGACGGACAGATTACATCTGTCGGGCACCGGGAGGACGCTAAGTGGACCAGTATTTGGAAAAGGGATGAGATTCTGATGGCACTGGTGGTATACCGGCAGAATAATCAAAACGATCCGCGCTATCGGACCTATTCGAATATACGGCGGTTAAGCAATACGTCGACAGGATTATCGGTGTTGAATGATGTGCAATGGCAAAAGCTTGCGGCCAACCCTGTAACCAACGAGTTTCTATTGGGGGTGCAGGATGACCAGCGCTGGATATGGGCCCAAACCTATACCAATGATGCTTGGGACTCCAACACACGGTTGAATGCCGCGGGACAGACGCCCAACGAAAATGCCCGGGGCTTTGATATTGCCTATGAAAGCCTGAGCGGACGCGGTATGGCGGTTTACAGTGTGGGATCGCCAAACCCCCAGTATCGCATCTGGACAACGAGCGGATGGTCGGCGCCCGGATCAATCAACGTGGGCGCCTCCAATAACATCCAATGGATTCGTCTGGTTGCCAGGCC
Source organism: uncultured Verrucomicrobiota bacterium (assembly GCA_964418925.1). Taxonomy (GTDB): domain Bacteria; phylum Verrucomicrobiota; class Kiritimatiellia; order JAAZAB01; family JAAZAB01; genus CAYQNY01. The sequence continues at coordinate 5,324 of CAYQNY010000094.1, read as the reverse complement.
TGGGTCGGACCAAATCCTATGCCTGGCGCGCTGGCGCAAGGACACGGGCAATAAGAAATATTTCCGCAACTACAGCAGTGCCATTATCTGGAATGGCACGAATTGGTTTGGTTTAACCAACCTGGAGTACGATTGCGACAGCGACATTGACTGCGAAACCATGGATGTGGCCTGGTCATCCAATGCGGCGCTGGTCGTGTATATCAATGGACCCGATCTAACGCAACCCAAATATCGAACCTATACCGCCGGGTCATGGAGCGCCGAAGGAACCAATACGGCATTGGACGATGAGCCGATCTGGATCCGGGTGGAATACAGTCCTGATGGCGCACAAGCCTATGCCGGTTTCTTACAGTCAGGAAAGCAGTTGCAGGGAGCGTATTGGAATGGAAGCGCGTGGGGCTCTTCCAATAATTTTGGCAACCTCGAAATCGATACCCGACGTTGTTTTGACATTGCCTGGAGTTCCCAGACCAACACCTTGATGGTGGTCTACAGCCTGAACGCAAACGCGCAAAAATATTGGCTTAGCACCGGCGAGTCTGGGAGCCTGGAATCCACTGATGACGGCCAATGGTGCGTCCTGAAACCCGACCCCTTCACGTCGGATTTCTATTACATCGCGCTGGATGACAGGAATGACGTTAATCTGCAAAGATGGACCGGGTCTGAATGGATTCTGTTTCCCGAACTGGAACCCGGATCAGCCAACGATTATCTTTCCATTGATATGGCCTTCCGTCGCGACAGTGCGGTAACAAATGGCTGGGACTAATCGAGAGAAGCATTGGGTTCAGCCACTTACCGATAAGATTATACTTAAAACCCCAGATTAATGCCGCATGACCTGTCTGCCTCTTGGGGGGGAACTCCACCGGGCGGGTTTTCACCAGAATCAAAATTATCGGATTTTTCTGAATCTTACAAGCGTGTGTTGACCTGTCATGGCCGCGGCCATGTTACGCCAATCCCTTGCTTTTGATGCCCCGATAGATGATCAGATGGTCCTGGGCCTGCAGAAGCGGCCGCCGGGGACGCCAGAAATGATGATAAACAAATTCCGTGATTTCTTCTTTCTGGCACGGCGTGTAGCGATGCACACGGGGATAAAGCAGGATCATCCAGATGACCGCCATGAATTTCGCGAAATCGTTCACCCAGAACCGTACCTGACTGCGCCGCATGAGAATCTCGGCATCCGCGAATGCACGGTCTTTCCGCAGTTCGGCGCCGAAGGCCTTCAAATCCTGGTCATTGCGGTGACCGCAGAATTTTCCCGCGAAATGGTTGTAAAGCCATGTGGTCGTGTGCGTGTCCCGGCTTTGCGCCGCCATCAGCACCGCGTGTATGGCGCCCTGGCGGGCCAGGAAATGCCGCCACAGTGTCCGCAGAAGATCCGGCCACAGCGCTTGCCTGCAGTAATACAGGGAATGATGCAGCGTAATTAAATCCATCTTTTTTCCATCCAGCCGGTCGTGAAACAGGGACTGGGCCTGCCGGGGATGCATGAATAAATCCAGGTAATTCCCGCTGATGGTTGTGACATGATCAGTGGCCTGCCGGATTACGCGTTCTTTGACTATGGCCAGCGCCTCTTTCTCAATATCGAGCAGGTAGAGCCCGCCCCGGAACGCTGATTCCAGGATTCGAAACTGCGGCTCGTTGCTGGACCCGATGGAAAGCGCGCGCAGGGTTTTGGCAAGCGGCAGGGCTTTATGCAAAGTCCTGATGACCTGTGTCAACTCGTGGCCAATATCCACCTTGTCATTGCTGTATTGCGACCACAGCTTGTCTTCTGCAAACATCTTGGAGTTCGTCACGCGCAGTCCGGCTGCGATCAATTTTTTCTCGCTGGGATTCAGCGTCATGAATCAATCCTCCTGAACTGACCCCGGTATCGGGAGTGGACAAAGCCGGGCTTGTGATCTATTATTACCTGAACGCTAATATTCGTGCAAGATTCAAGAATATGCAAAACGAAGACAACAAGACAGCAACTCTTTATGAAAGTGCAGACCGGGCACATGTTATCATACCGATAATGCTTTTTCTTTCCCTTTTTTTTAATATTTCAGCCTTAATTGCCCCGTTTTATACGGCCAAGGTGTTTTTAAAATCGCCTTTTACCTTTACCTTGCCACATTCTGTACTGCTGATGTGGGATCATCATTTCTTTTTTATAGCCCTGCTGATTTTTTCCTTTTCAATTGTATTTCCGTTTCTGAAGCTTATTACCCTTTTTTACATCTGGTTTGTCTGTAGAAATGCCAATAAAAGGGCACGTTTAATTACAAGGGTAGGGCCGCTGGGCAAATGGTCAATGCTGGATATTTTTGTGACTATTATTCTTATGGTTCTGACCAACGACCGGTTTCTCATAACATCTTCTTTAAAAATAGGAGTATATTTCTTTCTGCTGGCAATATTTTTGAGTATGACCTGTGCCCTGAGAATAGAAATATTGATGTTTGCCCAGGGAGTTAAATCCTTCGCCCACAAAAGGCTTTTTATTCAAAGTATTGACAATGTGAGCTATGCGCGCCGTATAGCGGTATTCGTGTTATTGATGTTATCTTTAACGGCACTGCTTCTGGCTATTCATATTCCTGTCATCAAAACACGTGATTTTTTATTTGCTGACAGTGAATACAGCGTGCTCACAATGGTACCGGCTTTATGGGACGCCAGTAAAATATTAACTTTTTTTGTTTTTTTCACCCTGATTCTATGCCCGTTGTTGCACGTCTTGGGGCTGATGATAATGTGGATTGGAAGATTAAAGCCTAAATCCAGTTATAGAATCGAACGCTTCCTGCATATTATTTCAATATTTAATATGCTGGATGTTTTCTGCCTGGCGCTGTTCATCTTTATGACCGAGGGGGGCGAACTCATTATGACCGAAGCAAAAGGCGGGTTATATCTGCTGCTGATTTTCCTTTTCTGCGCCTATTTAATACCGGTTTTTATTAAAGGAACGCATAAAAATTATCTGCAGTACATTAAACAGCCCGTCAAAACAGTATTTGGATATCCGGCTCAATAGGCGCGGGCTTTAGTCCCGTAGTATTATTCAACCGTCTTGATGAGGAGAAAAGTCATGCAAAAATGGTTGGGATTGTTTTTATTAACTGCTGTTATTTCCATGGCGCCGGCGGATGAATATACGGAAGTCGCTTATAATGCGTTGAAAGTCTCGCCGGAAACCTACAAGTATAAGAAGATAGTGTATTACGCGCCATTCCTTGAAGTTATAACCACCATGCAGGTTCTTATGGAGAAAGAAAATTTGAGCCCGAAAAAATATCTGTGGCTGGAAATAGGTGATTATTCCGTTCCAGCCATAGTGAAGAAATCAGACCCGATGATCGAGCTTACGACCGGATTGAAAAGAGGACAGATAGTTAAAGTTTATGGCAAGGTAAAGCAGTTCAGGGCCAAACCGTATATGACCCGGCTTTCGCATTATTATGTCAAGGTGGATAATATTGAAGTAACAGACGAGTTCGAGAGGCCGCCGGCCCGGCAGACTGTTCCCTCGCGGAAGCCCCGGCGTTGGCGGCGCTAATCTCTATTTTGCTTGCGGATCAATGGGGGCGTAATAATAACAGTGTCTCCGCTTCACGGAGACCAAGGGGGTGTATTTTGCTTATTGACGTTGCCCTTAATGGGTGGCCCCAATTTTTCTGGCGGCTTTTCGAAACGTCAATTCATTAAGTGCGAGGATATTATGAAGCGACCGAACATTGTTATTGTGAAGAGCGACCAGCATAACGCGCGGTGCCTCGGTGTGAACGGACACTCCCAGGTGCAGACGCCCAATCTTGACGAACTTGCCAAGTCGGGCGTCAATTTTACACGCGCCTTTGTCCAGAGTCCGATTTGTTCTCCCAGCCGGATGAGCTATCTCACCGGTCAATACGTGCACAATCATGGGGTGTACCACAACTGCGGTGTTCCGAGTGATCGGTTCACCGGTGAACTGCCTTCGATGCTCGGCGTGTTTAAAGAAAATGGATACCGCACAGGCATTGTCGGGCACATCCACCTGAGTGCGCAGTGGCTCGCGCCGCAGTGCGACATGTTCCGGGATATGCACGGTAAAAACAATCCCTACGATGCATATCTTGCCGGGAAGGGTTTATTGCATCTGCGGGATGATGAAGCGTACCAAGGCCACTCGCAGATCCGCGATGCTTGTGCTTCGGAGCTTTCCTTTGAAGATTCGTACGAGGGTTACTGTTATAAGAGTTTTTGCGACTTGCTTGAGGGGGGGCGGAAAGACGAGCCATTCCTTTTCCAGATCGATTCATTGCATCCGCATGAGAACTATATTCCAGTCAAGGAGTTTTGGGAGATGTACGCGGGTGTGGAGTTGGAGCTCCCTCCCAGTGTAGACGAGGATCTTAGCAATAAGCCGCCCTACCAGCAGTGGCAGATAGAAAAGGAGCGGACAGATCCGGACTTGTGGGTCTTTGAACCGAAAACCTATCAGGCGGGTAGATTGAGAAAACTGCAGGGGTATTACGGCTGTATATCTCAGGTGGATTATATGGTGGGTTTGGTGCGGAAAAAGCTCGCGGAGATTGGTGAGGCGGAAAACACTATTATCGTCTACTGTTCGGACCACGGCGATTTCGCCCTTGAACACGGCTTGCTCGAAAAGGCGCCGGGTATCAGTTACGACGCGGTTACCCGGGTTCCGTTCATCTGGAGCTGGCCGACAGGCAGATTTACTTCCGGCACTGTGGATGAACTCGTCGAAAGTGTGGACGTTTTTCCCACACTCTGTACGCTCGCCGGTATAGAACCGCCCGATTCAATAGACGGCAAAAATATCCGCGACATGCTTTTTGGACGCGCACGCCCGCTGCGTGACTTTGTCGTTACTGAGTTTCCCTTTAGCCGTGTCATCCGCACAAAGGAATGGAAGCTCTGTCATCGGCCACGCGGAATGTTTAAGGAAAAGGATGATGCCGGTGAGCTATATCATGTTACCGAAGACCCCTGGGAGATGGCAAATCTTTATGACGACCCGCGCTATTGCAAGATCCGGGAAGAGCTCCGGCGCCGTCTCTTCGATTGGACGCAGTGGACCACGCGGTATGGAAATCCATGGCTACGGCATGACGACGGTACGGCGGACGGAAAGAGGACGCTCCAAACAATGCGACGAGTGGTTGATGAGCGGGGGGTAGGGCAGTTGTAGTTTAAAAGAGTTGCGATGCAAGATTTTGGTTGTTCGGAAGAAAGTTTCAATGCAAATAACAACGTCTTCGCCTTGCGTTCCTGCCCCACGAACAGCAACCGGCGCATGCCCG
>CAYQNY010000093.1:0-12269 GCA_964418925.1 uncultured Verrucomicrobiota bacterium | reverse complement strand
CGGCGAGATCATCATTCTGGAACTCACCGGATTCACGGCCCGCCGCGAACGCGACCCGGACTCCGGCTTTCACCTGTTGAATTTGAAAGCAACTCCGGATTGATATATGCCATGCGAGGAATGGAGGCGGGGGGAATCGAACCCCCGTCCGTATAGGCGCCACTTCCGCATCTACGCGCGTGTTCCGTCTATTTAATTCTCGCCGCAACATCCGCCGACAGACAGGCCGATGCCGCAACCAGCGTCCACGTCATATCTCGCTTTCCTGCCCGGTCGCCCGGCAGGAAAACCCAACCCGCTGTCGTCGCCTAACCGGCCTAGCAGGCAGTCAACCGGCAGACGTCACGGCGCTATTAAGCCGCGAGAGCCAATTCTGTATTGGCGTTTGAGTTTTGTTCCCGGGTGTTTTACGAGGCCAACCGGGGTCCTCGGCGCGCGACGAAAGCTTCGACCTGCACGTCGAAACCAATCGCCCCCATTCCAAAGCGGGCTTTTGCCCGCAACCAAAAAAATCAACAACTGACCTGCCCGCCCGCAACACTGCGTGTAACGCTGTGGGCAGGCAACGTTTCCGGCGGTCGCCGGATTGCAGGCTGTTTACACGAACAACACGGATACCCAGTCAAAGGTCGTAAGTCACAGGTTGAAAGTCTGTATGACCTTCGACTTTTTCCGCCTGAGGCGGACCCGCCTATGGCGGGCACCTTCGACCTTCGACGCTTTATGTCAGGCCGTATCTGGTTTACCTTCGTGATCCGGAACCTTTTTCCCAGGACGCGTTTCAATTTCGTGCATCGTCTCAGCCATGCAGATGGGACACAGCCCGTGGGTGAACGTTAACAGCGACTTATCACTGATGTAATCCTCCATCTGCGCCCATAAATTGGGGTGGATTTGAACCCGATGACACTTGGCACATACTGAAACCAGAGACCGCAGCACTCGCTTCTGCTGAACATACGTATTGCCGATAGTGATCATTGCTGTCAGGAAAACCCCCGCCGTCAGCAGAAAACCTCTGAAATAGTTGATTCCCTCCGGCTGGGAATTGAAGAAAAACGACTGCATGTCTCTGAGTTCGTTCAGCCAGATCATCAATAAGAGCATGATAAAGGTTAAAAATTGCCAGAATGCGATATAGGCAAAAGGATCCTTCGGCAATTTAATATCATTGGCATCATTTTTTTTCTCGGACATAGACACGGGGTCCTCTCATTCACAAAATGATTATTATTACTTTATTACTTTGAATATAGGATACCCCCGAAAAATCCGGCTGTCAATTCATAATGTATTCTGCTTTGAATTTGACACCCTACCCTGCTATAAATAGTCTTATGAATACAGCATCACTGCAAGGCATCATCATGGACATGGACGGGGTGTTATGCGATTCCGAGCCGTTTATTTGCGAGGCCGCCTGCCGAATGTTTGCAGAACGTCATCAACGCAAGGTGTGCCCCGAAGATTTCAAGTCGTTCGTGGGTATGGGCGAAAACCGCTATCTTTCCGGGGTTGCCGATAAATATAACATTCATCTTTCGCTGGAATCCGACAAAGCAACAACCTATGCCCTCTACCTGGAGATTATCAAGGGCAGGCTGAAGCCTTTGCCCGGAGTTGCCGATTTCATTGCCGCGTGCCGGCGCCATGGAATGAAACTGGCCGTGGCCACCAGCACGGACCTCATCAAGCTTAAAGGTAATTTGGATGAAATCCGGATTCCAATGCACATGTTTGACGCCACGGTGACCGGCAGTGAGGTCGAGCGTAAAAAACCGCATCCGGATCTGTTCCTGGCGGCCGCGCGCAAATTGAAAATTGCTCCCGCGTATTGCCTGGTCATCGAGGATGCTCCCAGCGGCATTGAGGCGGCCACCCGGGCCGGGATGGCATCCCTGGGGTTGACAACCAGTTTTTCGTCCGATACGCTGAGTCAATCCGGCGCGGGGATGGTGGCGCCCGACCTGGCGCATGTGCCGGCAGATTTTTTGTCTTACCATAGAAATATGGAGATATCAGGGCAGTGAGCTCTCACTGCCGCCAAGGCTTTTAACAACAGCAAAAAAGGAGAAGCCATGCATCGAATATGTGCAGAACTGGTTCAATACGGAGTCAAAATCGTTCAGGCCAATCTGGTTGCCGGCGCCGGCGGCAATATCAGCGTCCGGGACGGCAAGATGATCTGGATGAAGCCCAGCGGATTTGCCATGGATGAAATGACGCCCGCCGACTTATGCGGACTGGACCTGGCCACGGGCCGCCAGGTTCGCGGCAAGCATAAACCCACCTCCGAATACAACATGCACCTGGCTATTTACCGGATACGTCCGGATGTTGCCGCCGTGTTCCATACCCACTCGCCCTGGGCTTCCGGGGTCATCAGCGCGGGGATTCAATTCAAGCCTATGTTCGCGGAATTCATCAACGATCTGGGGCGTACGGGCACACTTCGTTACATCACCCCGACGACCCGGAAGCTGGCCGATGCCATGGCCGGTAAAGCTAAAAACTGTGACACTATTTTCATGGTAAACCATGGCGTCCTGGCGGTGGGCGTGAATATGAAGCAGGCTTACTACCGGTGCGTCGTGGTGGAAGATGCGGCCAAGTCGCTGGTTGCGGCTACTATCGTGGGAAAACCCCGGTTTTTGACACCTGCCCAGGGACATGAACTGATGGCCCAGGATGGCCCCCAGCATCGTCTTAAGATGATGCAGGCCGGAAAATAATCTTTGGCTCGTCATTCGTCAATCTTAGCGGGGCGTGGCGTCCGGCAGACCGCCGTCCACAGGAAGCGTAGCCCCCGTGGTCGGAGTCTGGCGGGTCACAAAGAAAAGAACGGCATTAGCCACATGCGCCGGCATAATCCGCGCTTTCAACAGATTTCGATTGCGGTAATAGTCTTCCAACCCCTGTTCATCCAAGCCGCGGGCATGCATGCGGGATGGACCAACTTCAGCCCATAGTCCCGATTTGCGGCTGCCGTCGGAAAAAACAGCGTCCGGCGCCACCATATTGACCCGCACACCCACCGGCGCCAATTCCAGCGCGGCTATCCGCGCCAATTGATGACTGGCGGCCTTGGTGGCGCTGTAAGCACCGAACTGGGCGCCGGGTGCGAAGACATTTTTTGTTGAAATAACGACAATATCACCGCCGGTTCCCTGCATTGTCATCCACCGCCCTGCTTCGGCAATAGTTAATAGCGTTCCCTCCACGTTCACTTTTTCCAGTTTCTGAAAGGCCTCCAGTTCCATGGCTATCAATGAAGACACCATGGCAATGCCCGCATTCACAATGACAATATCCACGCCACCCCAGATCCGGCCCACGGCGGCAAAGCCGTCAGCCACATCATGCCGGTCCGTCACGTCCATCCGCACACCAATAACTCGATCCGGCGCCGTGACACTCAGTTCATTAACCAATGTGTCGAGCGTTGCCTGTGTCAGATCGGTGGCGGCCACGCGGCATCCTCCGCTTAGCAAGCCCTTGCATATCCCGGCGCCAATGGCGCCGGCCGCGCCCGTAACCAGCGCCACCTTGTTTTTCAACGGATGATATTCCGATGTCTCCGGATAGTCTACATGCAACGACCCCATTCCCTCCAGTATGACGGCCGCGGGCGGACCGCCATGCTGATCGGCATACTGCTTCAAGACCTGGCACAGACGATCGCGAAGCTTATCCAATTCCATATCGGCATCCAATGTCTTCACCAATAGCGGCGGTTTTTGCGTATCAGCCCCGTTATTCATAGAGGCCACGCCGGGAAGGCATTTGAGCATTACGCGCTGAAAGGGATCATCATCATTCCCCGATGGCGTGGCCAAAAGACCGCGCAGGATGGCTGTTACCTGGGATAAACGACAAATCGTGCTCGGTTTCGGCTTGTGGCTATGCATAACGATATTCCTCTGGAGCATCGAAGTAACTTTGTCGTTCTATCCGCCGTAGTTCGCCGCGGCGAACTACGGCGGACAAGTCGAACGGCCGCTACAACATCGGATAGTACATGAGTGCATAAATACAGTGACATCCAGGAGTTTCTGCATCGCCAGGCTTCTCTGAATGACACCACATTTATGAATCAGACACCTTGGCCCTGCGGGACTGATACAACTTCAGTGCGTCCGCCGGCTTGAGATTATGGTGGACCACTTCACTAACCGTTTTAATCATTGCCGCGGGCGCATCGCTTTGAAAGATATTCCGTCCCATGTCCACGCCGGCGGCGCCTTCCTGAATCGCGTTATACGCCATGGTCAGGGCTTCCAGTTCCGGAAGTTTTTTGCCGCCCGCCATCACCAGTGGTACCGGGCAAGAAGATGCGATTGTATCAAATCCCTGAGCCACATAATAGGTTTTGACCACGTGGGCGCCCAATTCCGCGCAAATACGACAGGCCAGCCGGAAATACCTGGCATCCCGAACCATGTCCTTGCCCACTGCCGTCACAGCCATGACGGGAATTCCGTAGCGAAGCCCCTGGTCAACCAGGCGGGTCATGTTATGAACCGACCGGGTTTCATATTCCCCGCCAATAAACACCTGGATAGCCAGCATGGATACATTCATGCGGATGGCATCCTCGATATCCACGGCAATTTCCTCGTTGGAAAGCTCCTTCAGGATACTCGGCCCGCCGCTGGCCCGCATGACGATAGGTTTGGAATAAACCGGCGGAATAGTGGTGCGCAGAATACCGCGCGTCAACATCAAAGCATCGGCATCCGGCACCAGCGGCACGATGTTCAGGTCCATCCGTTCCAAACCGGTCGTCGGACCCTGGAAATAACCGTGATCAACGGCCAGCATGACGGTGCGTCCGCTCTGCGGATTAAAAATTCGGGATAAACGATTCTTCATCCCCCAATCCAGCGCTGAGGCGCCCTTCAGAAAAAAACCGTGGGTATCCACGGGAACCTGCACATGAAACTGCTTACCCTCTTTTACGGCTTCCATATCCGGCATGGTATAATCTCCTTTTTCTCCTTTTCTATACTTACCACTTGATTGGCGCCGTGGCAACCCAAGTTTGTATTTATCTCTCAGCAGCGGAGCTTGCCCGCTTGAAACGCTCCGGCGTAGGCGAGTCACGTTGAATATCTTTATCCCGGGACTCTTCAACCATCGTACGATTTAATGTTTTGATGCCGGCCAAGCATGCCCGCACCCGCACTCCTCACAAAACCGGTATCTATTTCATTGGACCAAAGCCGCGCACAGTACCGGGCCGAACATTTCCGCGGGGTAGAGTCGGCATTGTTGACCACAGGATATCGCGGTTCAATTTTAATTCAGCCAGTTCGGTATCCTTGGCCATAATTTTGTTGATCTTCTTCTGCATTTTAATCAACCGGGTACGATAGGCTTTGACTTCCGGATTGGTTTCGAAAATGACTTTTTGTCTTTCCGCGATCTCCTTTTTCACCGCCTCAATACGGGCGCTGGTTTCCATCACCTTGCGCATGAACTCGGCGCTCATCTCCGCGGAAAAAGGGGACTGCTTGGGCGCCGCCGTCGCCGCCGAACTTGGTTTTGCTGCCAGGGCAGTTTTGGCGGCGGTCGCGACCTCCGGCGGCTTGGACGGCGCTGGTGCTGCCGTCTGATTACCGGCGCCTTTTTCACCCCCGCAAGCCGTTGTGAATAACAAGAGTGCGGTCATTCCCAATCCCATTAAAAACCCGAATCTATTCATATGGCCCATCCTTTCAAATAGCGTTCACTGAAATCAAACAAACCACCCACCATTACAGTTGCAAGCATATTATGCTGAAATCCCGCGGCCAGACAAGCATAAAAAAATACCCAATAATCACCCGTGACCAGGCGGGTACAATCCCGCACGGATATCCGCGACTGCGCGTACTGAATTATTATTCCTTCAATTACCTTGACCGCCATTTTGTTTTATATCGATAATATCAAGCTTACGTGGTAGGTCTTTATTGAGCGGTTTTTGATTGAGGACGATGACGATTTTATCGCCAGTCACGTAAAGACGTAACCAGAGTGGTTTTTTCCGTTGACTTTGATTACGGGACAAGGCTATCTTGGTTGGTATTAATGGGAACCAAGTTGACATGAATCAATCATGCGCGTAAGGGAATTGGACGTATGACCGATCAGATCAAATTAATTATTGGCAACAACGAGCATCTATTCCCGCTCGTCAAGGGCACTCAAAATGAACCGGCCATTGATATTTCTCGACTGCGGGAGCAGACGGGCCTGATCACCCTTGACAACAGTTTGGGAAATACCGCGACATGTCAAAGTCACATCACGTATATTAACGGTGATAAAGGTGTTTTGCTGTATCGGGGATATCCGATTGAGGAATTGGCTGATAAATCAACCTTTACGGAGATTGCGTATCTCCTGATTCATGGGAACCTGCCGACCCGGAAGGAACTGTCCCTGTTTTCCAACCGCTTGAACGATTCCTCGTTAATTCACGAGGATATGCGCCATTTCTTTCTGGCCTTTCCGCAATACGCCCACCCCATGGGCATTCTCTCCACCATGGTGGCTTCGCTATCCACGTTTTATCCGTTACCCGATGTCCTGAATTCGAATGCCGAAGAGCAGTTTATGGCCAACCTGATTTCACAAGTACGCACGATCGCCGCATTTTCCTATAAAAAGTCCATAGGCGAACCGGAGGTTTATCCATCCTTTAAACTGAAATACATTGAGAATTTTTTGAATATGATGTTTTCATCGCCGGTCAAGGATTATCACCAGGACTCCGATATTATAAAAGCGGTGGATCTTTTCCTGATCCTGCACGCCGATCATGAACAGAACTGCAGCACCTCCACCGTCCGAATGGTCGGTTCCAGCATGGGAAACATTTATGCTGTTATTTCAGCCGGTATTTCCGCGCTATGGGGAACACGGCACGGCGGCGCCAATCAGGCAGTCATCAAGATGTTGGAGCGTATCCTGGCCTCCGGCGGTGACGGCAAGGAATTCGTAGAACGGGCTAAATCAAAGAACAGCCCTGAACGCCTGATGGGATTCGGCCATCGTGTGTATAAGAATTTCGATCCGCGCGCCAAGATACTGAAACAGGCCTGCCATAAACTGCTGAAGAAACCCGGGATGAACAACCCCCTGTTCGACATTGCCCTCCGGCTGGAGGAGCTGGCGTTGTCAGACGATTATTTCCTGTCGCGCAAGCTATACCCGAATGTTGATTTTTATTCAGGATTGATCTTGAAAGCCGTGGGTATTCCCTACGAAATGTTTACCGTCTTGTTTGCTATCGGTCGGATGCCCGGCTGGCTGGCCCACTGGCGTGAAATGGTACACATGCAACCCTTCAAAATCGCCCGACCCCGTCAGGTGTATATCGGCAACACAAAACGCCATTACGTTCCGATCAACGATCGGACTGAAAAGGGAACCCCTCCGGCCAGGGGCGCGGGCTAATACGGGCTATGCCCGTCACGTCACTCCGTTTGTGCTCCATAAGCGGCGTGGCAACCCAAAGGGCAGGACCGCCCAGTCACAAGTCGAAGGACAGAGGATAGTCGAACGTAAGTCTTTTAAGAAGAGGGTCAGACCTGCCCGCAGTGGCTACGCCACAGGCGTTGCAGGCGGAGGTCAGCAATCAGTAAGAAACTGGTTTCTCTGACCCGCCGTATCCGCCGCGGCGGAGAAAGGGACTGAGGCTCTGATCTCTGGGGCTCTTCTATTTGACCTGCGACCTTTGACCTGCGACCTCTCGTTTCTGATGAGTGTCGCTGTGTTCATGAGTCAGATGCCAATAACGCGCCCCCAGCCCCAGTAAAAATAAACCCAGTACTATCAGGACGGCCAACCGCTCCTGAGTTCTCAGGCTGAACCAACCCTTAACCAAGAAGCGGAATGCCCCTGAGGATTTCCATGGAGCGGGCGATCTCATTTTTTGTAACTACTCCGGTTATCAGGTTCACATCTCTTCCAGCGGCTTAATGCTTGCGAACCACCAGATTCAGTAATTTATCCGGAATAAGAATGCTCTTCACCAGGCATTCCCGCCGCGCCCATTTGGCTACGGGCGAATGAGCCAGTGCCGCTGATTCCACCGCTGTTTTGTCCAGACCGACCGGCAACAGAATCGTTCCGCGTAATTTTCCGTTGACTTGAACGGCAATCTCAACCTGGTCACGCGCCAGGGCCGCCGGGTCCGCAACCGGCCACGGCACCTTCAGTAGTCCCGCCGGATACCCGAGTTCCACCCACAACTCTTCCGCCATGTGCGGGGCAAACGGCGCCAGCAACAGCACCACGGTTTCCATCGCATACCGGAACACCGCTTTACTCTGATCAGACACCTTTCCATCCAGCGGAAACGCGTCTATCGCATTCATCAATTCCATGATCTGCGCGACAGCGGTATTGAAATGAAAATCGCCCTCAAGGTCCTTCGTCACCCGATGAATCGTTTCATGGGTTTTCCGGAAAAGATCGCGTTCCGGCGCCCGCATGACGGATTGATCGGGTTTGAGCGACCGGCTGGCTGACAGTAACTCCCGCCGATCATACACGCGCCGCCACACGCGCCGCAGAAAACGATAGGCGCCTTCAATGCCGTCATCGTTCCATTCGGCATCCTTTTCCGGCGGCCCGATGAACAGCGTGTACAACCGCACGGTATCCGCTCCATACTGTTCGATCAACTCATCGGGACTGACAACATTACCTTTCGACTTGGACATTTTATAGAGCTGGCCGTCCTTTTCACTGCGCTTGCAGATCATCCCCTGCGTGAAAAGCCTGGCAAACGGCTCGTCAAACTTCAGCCAGCCCATGTCGGACAAGGCTTTGGTAAAAAAACGGGCATACATCAGATGCAGAATGGCATGTTCAATGCCCCCGATATATTGATCCACCGGCAGCCACCGGTTGCAGGCCGCGGAATCTATCGCGTGCCGCGTATCTTGCGAAGACAAAAACCGGAGATAATACCAGCTCGAATCCACAAACGTATCCATCGTGTCACTCTCGCGCCGGGCCGGTTTGCCGCACTTCGGGCAGGCCACATTCATGAATTCAGGGCAGCGGGACAAAGGCGATTCACCCGTCGGTTGAAATTCCACGTTATCGGGCAGAATTACGGGCAGGTCCTTTTCCGGGACCGGAACAATGCCGCACGCCGGACAATAAATGATCGGGATCGGGGCCCCCCAATAGCGTTGACGGCTGATGAGCCAGTCGCGCAAGCGGTACTGCACCATGCCGCGGCCGAATTGTTTTTCCTCGGCATAAGCCGTCATGCGCCGGCGGGCTTCCGCGCTCGGCAAGGCAGAAAACACGCCGGAATCAACGGTCACCCCATCATCGCAAAACGCCATGTCCATGGATTCAATCTTCAGCGACTGTTCAGCATTTTGGATGGATAATGTGATAGGCAATCCATATTTTTTTGCAAACGCCCAATCGCGCGTGTCATGGGCCGGCACGGCCATAACCGCCCCGGCGCCATAATTCATAAGAACATAATCACCGACCCACAGAGGAATCTTGGCGCCGTTATAAGGATTGATGACATAACGCCCGGTAAACACGCCGTTTTTTTCGCGATCCTCGGCGGCGCGATCCATAGAAGCGATCTTGTGGGCCGCCGCGATAAATGCCCGGACCGCAGGCTCCTCAGGCAAGCCCCTGACCATTGCGGCCAGACCGGGATATTCAGGCGCCGCCACCATATAAGTACATCCGAAAATCGTGTCAACACGGGTCGTGAAGCAGTGGACCATGGTGTGAGGATCGGATGTTCCATCCGGACGCGGCACCAGGGAAAACTCAACCAAGGCGCCTTCACTGCGCCCGATCCAATTTTTCTGCATTGTTTTGACACGTTCCGGCCATCCGGGCAGCTTCGCCAGGTCGTCCAGCAGACGCTGGGCATAGTCCGTGATTTTGAAAAACCACTGTTCCAGATGTTTTTCCGTGACCACGGACTCACAACGCCAGCATTGGCCGTCAATGACCTGTTCGTTGGCCAGTACTGCCGCGCAGGACGGACACCAGTTGACCGGCGCCTTGGCCTTATACGCCAGCCCCCGCTGGAACAACTGCAGAAACAACCACTGGGTCCAGCGGTAATAATCCGGAAGGCAGGCCGTTACTTCGCGATCCCAATCATAACAGACACCCCAGGCATTCAATTGCCGTTTCATAGTCGCAATATTATCCAGGGTCGTTATCCGCGGATGGGTACCGGTTTTGATCGCCGCGTTTTCCGCGGGAAATCCGAAGGCATCCCAACCCATGGGCGTCAGGACATTGAACCCCTGCATCTTCTTATAGCGGGCCACCGCATCGCCGATAATGTAATTCCGGCCATGCCCCACATGCAGAGCGGCCGAGGGATACGGAAACATGACCAGGCAGTAATATTTCCGATCGGCACGGGCGACATCCGCCTTGAAGGCCCCCTGCTCTTTCCAGAAGGCCTGCCATTTCGGCTCGATTTCATCAAAAGGATATTTTGCTTTCATGTGGATATTTAATAGCACAGGAAAAATTTCAGTCAATCTATTGTTCACCATGTTGGAAAATATTTCAGATTGCTCAATCCGGTCATAGGTTATGGAAGAGGATAATCTTTATTGTAGCGCCGCACCCCGCTCTAAGCGGGGTAAACGGTGCTTGCCACGTTTACCAAGCCAGGGGCATGGCCAGAGACGGGGTGCGGCAAACGCGCCACCCCCACGCCTTCGCTCAGGTAGCTCCGGCGGGAAGGCATGACACGCTACAGGATCAGCCGGTATCACCCCTCCCTGCCCCATCACTTAGTCCGTCAAAACGGAATTTACATTAATCCAATGAATGTGCTAAGATTCATAGATATGAAAAAATGCGCCGGTGTGGAAGATCACTCTATGGAATCACTATAATGATACACATTCATCCATTCAAAGCCTTGCGGCCGCTCAAGCGGCTTGTAACTGAAGTATCCAGCGCCCCCTATGATGTGGTTGACCGCACGGAAGCGGCGGCACTGGCCCAGGGTAACGCACTCAGCTTTCTGCATGTCTCACGCGCTGAAATTGATCTGCCGGAATCTGTCAATCCGTATGCCGCTGAAGTGTATGCACAAGCCGCCCATAATTTTGAAACCTTGATGAAGCAACGGGTATTCCTCAGGGAATCATCGCCCTGCCTGTACCTTTACCGCCTGAAACAAAATAACCATACCCAACGGGGACTGGTGACCGGCTGTCATGCCGATGACTATGACAACGACATAATCAAGAAACATGAAAAAACGCGAAAAGACAAGGAAAACGACCGGACACGCCACATGACCACCATCAACGCGCATGGCGGTCTGGTGTTTCTAACGTATCGTGATCACGCCGGTATTGATGCACAAGTGGTGGCAATTGAAACAACCTCCCCGCTTTATAGCTTCACCGCGCCGGACGGCGTCGAGCATGCGATCTGGCGTATCCGAAAAACGGAATCGCTGACGAATGCTTTCCAAGACGTGCCCGTCTGCTATATCGCGGATGGCCATCATCGCGCCGCCAGCGCCGCGCGCGTGGCCAAAGAACGGCGCGCCGCCAACCCCGGTCATAACGGAATGGAGGAATACAACTGGTTTCCAGCCGTTTTATTTCCAGCCGGCCAGCTTAAAATTCTTCCCTATAACCGCTGTGTGCGGGACTTGAACGGCAGATCGGAAGCTAAATTTCTGGACGTAGTGAACGCGCTCACCCCACTGATATCTCCCGCCGGGCCAACGCCCGTCAGCGCCGGCCATGTGAGCATGTATTGTGCCGGGCAATGGCATGATCTCGCCCTGACGCCGGAAGCATCCGCGGATCCTGTCGCCACGCTGGATGTCAGCCTGCTGCAATCCCGTCTGCTGGGCCCGATTCTGGGCATTATCGATCCGCGGACTGACAAGCGCATTGATTTCATCGGCGGCATACGCGGCACGTCGGAACTGGAACAGCGGGTGGATTCCGGACAAGCCGCCGTCGCTTTCTCCATGTTTCCCGTCACGGTTCCTCAGCTGATGGCAATAGCGGACGCGGGACAAAGCATGCCGCCAAAAAGCACCTGGTTCGAGCCGAAGGTCAGGTCAGGCCTGCTGATCCATACTTTCTAAAATAAGCCCGCTTATTTCAGGTCTAGTCCACGCAGGTATTCATCCACACAGTACTTGCATGTCCAAGTGGCTGTGCCCTTTTTCATAAACCGCTGGAATTCGTTGCGCCAACTCATACCCTTCTTGCGCGGCCGGTCAATGAACGCAAGAA
>CAYQNY010000092.1:0-12279 GCA_964418925.1 uncultured Verrucomicrobiota bacterium | reverse complement strand
ATTGCGCCATTGCCACCACAGGAGCCGCAACAGTCACACCAGCCCAAAACAACTTTTTAATCATGTTCATATCTTCTCACCCCCTTTCACACCTTTTACACCAAACATTGATCAAGCCAATCATCCCATACCTCAACCCCCAATCAGCCTAATCAAACCCTAAGCATTATCAGCCACCAGCGCAAAACTACGCATGACAACCCGCAGGCCACCGACCAACAAACCCAACGCCAGACACAACCCAAATCCAAATAAAATTTCAGATAGAATATTAACTTCCATATTTACACCCACAAAAAATGTAATTGAACACGCTTACCAACCATAACGCCCCGATCAAAAAGAAAAACAACTTCATGCCGCAGGGCATAATTCAAACCATGATCGGAAAATAACTCAAAAGCCCGGTCACGTTGCATCCGAGTTAAATTCTTCCAAGAACACACCCTGAATTTTCTAACAGGCTTGTTTATCATTTTCATTTTTACACCCGTCAAAAAGCCACCAATAGGCTTCAAGTTCATCTATCGGACTTTGTTTCCCATCTACAAAAAGCACCCATTCGCCACCATGAATCAGACGCATCCTTAATTGCCCACCGTATTTCATAGCTGATTCTCTCAAAGATTTTACTTGATCAAATTTCATAAAGAATAAACCTTTCCTTTAATCGGAATATCATCAGTCACAACAGAAGCGAATCCAGTTTCTTCTTCTTTACGCTCATCTACAGTTCCACAAATTAAAGTGCCATCCAGTCCTAAACTCCCATTACAACCTTCATACGGGCAATAATGTAAACCCTCTATATTTTTCCATTCCTTTAACTGTGAACATCTTTGGCAATGCAAACACCACACCCAATCATTACTTCCGCTTTTTGCATCCCTTAGCCAATCGCCTAAATAATCACCCATTACAGCCATGAAAACCCCTTAAAATAATTGTTTCATTATAGACAAGGTTAGATTCCGGCGTATGCCACCGCCCCGCAAGCGTGGCGCCGGCACACGCCCGGCGATTCATCCCGAACCCATGCATGCAATTCTTCATAGCACTCCCGAATATACAGACTCCAAGCCAACCCCCGTAACTTTCCGCACTCTTGACGGTGTTTAATCAGCCAAGGATGCTTCTCCACACGTTGAAAGCACTCACCCCGACCAGAATGACCAACAACGTCTTTGACACGATCCAGCACCATCCTGACAGCCCCAAAGGACGCCCACAGACGCCGACCCTTAAAAGCCCCATCCCGCTGACCCTTGCTGACATATTTAGCCACATAATAAGGAGCACGTTGACACCGTTGAACGTGTATCCGGCCCCACCCATGCGCCTGGGCAATCGCCCGTAAACGTGCGACCGGATAAAAATTATTAACGACACAATGCACATGCAATCCGTGTAATTCATGCAACTCAAATACTCGAACACCTTGAAAATTCAATTCCTTAACCAACGCTCTAGAAAATTCCGACCAGCGGCGGCAAGCGACAGGTACAGGCAGACAAACCGGCAAAGTAAACGTCCACATTCGCAATTTACCTTGCTCCGATAACGTATCAATCGACCATTGCAACGCTAACTTTGATTTAACTCTGGCTGAACTCATAACACCCCCAAAAAAAGGGGAGGACGGCCTCCCCCGGCGCAAGATTATTCTTTAATATCTTTTACAGGTATCGCTTCCACGATCCGAACCGCCATACGACGATTTTCCCGCTTAACCTCCGAGCATCCGAGAAACACTTTATTCCCACGAACAGCCCAAAGCGGAACAACTTTAATATCGTTGACCGAACCTTCAAACGATTCATAAGAACCGCCGACTTCCACTTCCAGCGAGATCCGGACAAGATCAACGTGCATCTGCTTTCCAGTTCGTTTTGAAACATAATCAAACTGATCAACTTTTGCTCCACGGACTTCCGCAGGAATCACCGCAAGACCTTTATTCCATAAATCTTTCAATAACTTCATAATTCCACCCTTCCACTTTTAAGAAATAAAATTTCCGACACAATTCCGACATACGAACTTTCATCACCTCCCATCATTCTTAAAAAAAACTTCTTGTTCAGAACGAATTTTTACGACCGGATTAAAAACAACCGACCGAACCAACTTGACAGCATTTTTGACAGCGGCTTCGACCGAATCAAAATATTCAGTTTGCAACATTACAAATTCGGAGAAAATAACCATTGCAGAAAAACCCCGCCTTGCATCAGACTGGATTTGAACAATCACCGCTTTTTTGAAACGCTCTTTTTTCATACAGCAATCCCCTTCTTGTAGAACGGTTGAGAAACAACACGACGAGCAGGAACCCGATCAATGCCAGAATCTTTTTCATGCAAAAATCGAATATCGGAAGGAATTGAAAAAGGTGTCAGAGTAATAAAATTACTTTGACAAAATTCAATAGCGAGAGCTTGCGCTTCAAAAGGATCACGAGTATCAAACTCGAAAGAATGACGCCGAGAATTTTGAACGCAGGAAACAACAGCGAGATATTGAAACTTGCCGATCCGTTCGACGTGAGCAGTTGCCGACGAACCGACCAGTGGAGAGCGAAACGAAACTTGAGACATAACTTTTCCCCCTTGTATGGTTAATTCCACAAGCGAGAAAGTTATGCTCTATGATGTGTTCCGGACAGGAGTTTAGAAAACCCCAGATATATTATGCGACGTTGGTGTATCCCTTAAAATGCTTCTAATTTAAGGCCCAGGCAGCCTAATTCAGAGTTTCACTGGATTGAGATGATTTATGGGAAAAACAAGGCGCCCTACTTGGCAAGCCCCCAATGACGGGAAAACGGCCAATAAACGAAGATGGCAGGTCCGACAAGATTCTTTTTGGGAACAGATCCCCAATAGCGGCTGTCCAGGCTGTTAAATTGATTGTCTCCGCAGGCAAAATACCTGTCTTTTCCCAGCGTCACATTGTTCGAATACCGGGCCAGATAGTCGGCCACGCGATAATCACGCCCGCCCAATTGATAGCCATCATATCCGTCTTGCTGGCTTGCAACTCGCGTTACAAAACGGGAATCCATGGTTTTTTCACCGTTAATTAGCAGATAAGGCGGCTGAATTTGTAAAATCTCATCGGGGAGTCCAACCATCCTTTTGACATAATGCTCGTTGGTTTTGATCTGCGGATGGTTTATTCCCGTCGTTTTGAATACCATGATTTCCCCACGCCCGGGTTTCCGGAAATTCCAACTCACCTTATCAACAAAGATATGATCCCCGGTAATGCGAATACCGGAGGCCAGTAATTGCCCCTTGATCACCAGCTCGCCGTCGGCGACGTGATCCGACATGCCCTTATTTACCTGATGATACACTCCGTTGATCACAAAAACCCGCCCGTTATGACCGGGCTCGATTTTCATCAGGCCGGATGTTTTAGCCCTGACTTCAACATACCATTTACCCCAGATCAGCCATTTCACGAGATTGATCGGCAGCCGATCGGAGATGTCCGGCCGTTCTTTGGCCGTATAGTGGATACCGGACAGTGTTGGCGACATGGAGGACGTGGGGATTTTAAAGGGCTGAATAAAATACGTCCGGAATGCCATGGCCACGGCCACGGCCACGAGAATAATTTCAATATTTTCGCGCAACACGTTGTGCGGGCGCGGCGGACACATTTGATGGATAGTATTTTCCAGTTCATGCCCGGCGGCTTCCATTGCCGGCCAATCCCGGGCTTCAGCCAGGTGGACGGCTTTCTGGCGCGCGGCATCCAATTGACGCAACAATCGGGGCTCGGCGATGTCTTCCTTCAGATTACGGATGTGTTGAGCATCCCGGATAACTTGCCGCAGAGCGTTCAGCAGACGTCGGTGCTGGAAATAAGTAAGCATACGCATGGATATTCCACTTCCCCTACCCCGGGCACATTACACTCATAAATTTTGACAGGATTAACAAGATTTACAGGATTTTATGACGATATTTCATCATTCATTCATGCTTGGGTCTTCACTCTTTGAGCTACGCCCTGACGCGTGGGTATTTCCCGCCAGAGGCGGGTCTGCCTAAGGCACGATCCGCCCAAGCGGATTTGCCTCCGGCATGACGTCATTCGTCATTGAAGCCTACCACTCTGGCAATGTGCCATCCAGACCAATGTACAGCACTTTGCCAGAAATGATATGCGCCCCCCCCTACCCCCCGGTTTTTAATATGGTGACAAACGCTTGCTGGGGGACATTCACTTTTCCGAACTGCTTCATCCGTTTTTTACCTTCTTTTTGCCGTTCCAGCAGTTTGCGTTTACGCGTGATATCGCCGCCATAGCATTTGGCGGTCACATCCTTACGCAGCGGACGGATCGTCTCCCGGGCGATAATCGTCTTGTTGATCGCCGCCTGGACGGGAATGGCAAACATATGCTGGGGAATGACTTCTTTCAGCGCCTTGCACATCTGGCGTCCCCGGGCTTCGGCTTTTTCCCGATGGATCAGACATGAAAAAGCGTCAACCGGCTCGCCGTTCAATACGATATCCAGTTTGACCAGATCGCTCGCCATGTATCCCATATGCTCATAATCCATGGATGCATACCCATGGCTGATGCTCTTCAAAAAATCGTAAAAATCAATGAGAATTTCATTGAGCGGCATCGCGCAGGTCATCATAACCCGCCGTGTATCCAGTGAATCGGTTTTTTCCACCGTGCCCCGGCGATCCATGATGAGTTTCATCAAGTCGCTGATGTTGGCATTCTGGCAGATAATATAGGCTCGAATAAGAGGTTCCTCAATATGATCAATCCTGGTCTGTTCCGGCATATGCACCGGATTATCCACGTTCACCAGCGTGCCGTCCCTCAAGAACACATGGTACACAACGGCCGGATACGTGCTGATGATGTCAATATCGTGTTCCCGGCGCAGCCGTTCCTGGACAATCTCCAAGTGCAGTAACCCCAGAAAGCCGCACCGGAATCCGAATCCCAGGGCAATGGAAGATTCCGATTGATACGTGAACGCGCTGTCATTCAGACTCAACCGGTCCAGGCTTGATTTCAGTTTTTCATAGTCGGCCGTGTTGACGGGATAGATGCCGCTGAATACCATGGGTAATACGGTTTTGAACCCTGGCAATGGCTCCCGGGCCGGCCGGTCCATCCTGGTGATCGTATCGCCGGTGCGGATGTCGCGGGGGTTTTTGGTTGTGCCGATCAGATAGCCGACTTGCCCGGCATTCAGGACCGGAACCGGGGTCAGCTGGGGCGAAAAAATACCCGTTTCCTTGACTTCGGTGCCGCACGCGGTTCCCATGAACCGAACTTTATCCCCGGCTTTCACCTGGCCGTCCATCACGCGAATATAAGACACAACGCCCCGAAACGTATCATAGACCGAATCGAAAACAAGAGCACGGGTGATATTCGCGTCGGTTGCCGGCCGGGGCGGTGGGATAAAGCGCACGATCAGTTCCATCAGTTCCGGGACGCCCTGTCCTGTCTTGGCGCTGATCAAACACCCATCCTCCATGCTGATACCCAGGATGTCCTCAATCTGCCGGGAAATATCTTCGACGTTGGCTGTCGGCAAGTCAATTTTATTGAGGACAGGTATGATTTTTAAATTGTTCTCCATGGCCAGGTACGTGTTGGCCACTGTCTGGGCCTCCACGCCCTGGGCGGCATCCACTACCAGGAGCGCTCCCTCGCTGGCCGCCATACTGCGGGATACCTCATACGAGAAATCCACATGCCCAGGCGTGTCCAGAAGATTAAACTCGTAGGTGTGTCCATCTGCGGCCTGGTAATACATCGTGACCGGATGGGATTTTATCGTAATGCCCCGTTCCCGCTCCAGGTCCATGCTGTCCAAAACCTGGTCGCGGAAATCCCGGGCCGCGACGGTATGGGTGATTTGCAGCATGCGATCCGCCAGCGTGGATTTGCCGTGGTCGATGTGGGCAATGATGCAGAAATTGCGAATGCGGGATATGTCCATGTCCATTTCAGAGAATATTTCTATTGGCCGCTTTTGGTGGTGGCGGCTCGCCATGCTTTTTCCGCCAGCGTCCTCATGGCGGTAATATCATGACCCATATCCACCGCCTTATACAGGGAATTGCCGGCAATGATGATATTGGCGCCGGCGCCGGCGGCCCGCTTGACGGTTTCCATGTCAATACCGCCATCCACTCCAATATCCACTGGCAATGTCCCTCCCCTGCCCTGTTCGGAATGACGCTGCGCCTGATGAAAAATTTCCGTGATCTTTGGCAGGACTTCCTCCATGAACACCTGGCCGCCGAACCCGGGATGTACGGTCATGCACAATACTTCGTCAAACGCCCCCCAGTAGGGATCAAGGGCCCGGGCCGGGGTTTCCGGATTCAGAGCCAGTCCGGGCCGCACGCCTTTCGCGCGGATACGGCGCAAAGTGTTGGCCACGTCGCATTGCAATTCGACATGGATCAGGAGCGTATCTGCCCCGGCCTCGATAAACTGATCCACAAAATGGTCGGGCCGGGTCAGCATGAGATGCACGCTGAGCGGTATCCGGACACAGCGATGCGCCATACGGACGACGTCCGGTCCCATACTGATATTCGGCACAAAATGGCCGTCCATGATATCCAGATGCAAGGCATCCCCACCCGCGGCCTGGGCCTGCAACGCCGATTCCTCGAGACGGCCGAAATCTCCAGCCAGCAAGGACGGCAATATGGAAACAGTCTGTTTCATTTCAGGTCCGGCAATCGTAGCACATGGCCAGGCCGGACGCAATCCAACGATTCGAAATTTACGAAACGCTCTTGCTTTTTATCGACTTTTCTTTATAAATGATCTTTTCCATTGATGGAGGCAAGAACAGTGCAGTCCAACGATCAGGAAACCATCCAGCAGATCTTCTCCGGCTATCAGGGGCAACGGAACGAGTTGATTCCTATCCTCCAAGATGTACAAGAGGCTTTTAGCTACGTGCCACGAGAAGCTATGACGAAAATTGCGCACTTCCTTAATATACCCGAAAGTTCCGTGTACGGTGTGGTCACATTCTATGCGCAGTTTTACCGCACGCGTCAGGGCAAGCACAAGATACGTGTTTGTCAAGGAACAGCCTGCCATGTGCGTGGAGGCAAGCGGATAATGCAGGCCGTGGGAAAGAAGCTCGGAATCAATCCGGGCGAGACAACCGCGGACTACGAGTTTACATTGGAACGGGTGGCCTGCCTCGGCTCGTGCGCGTTGGCGCCAGTGATGGTGATTGACGATAAAGTGCACGGTTTAATGATAACTGCCAAGGCCAAGGAACTGTTGGACAGACTGTGCAGCTCAAACAGCCCTGAAGAAGCAACGAACCACGATGGGGATGGGACAGAGGAGTAAGCGTTGCGGAAGATAACGTCAATAGATCAGCTTGAAGAACTTCGCCGCGAGATCTGCTCGTCACGCGACCCTAACCAGCTCCGGATCACAGTCTGCGGCGGCACGGGTTGCCGCGCAAACGGTAGTTTCGAACTGGCACAGGCTCTAGCTAACGAGCTCGCCACACGGGGGTTGAAGGAGCGGGTCGAACTGAAACTCAGCGGATGCCATGGCTTCTGCCAGCAAGGCCCCGTGGTGGTGATAGACCCGCAGGGAATATTCTATCGGAAGGTGGGACTGGAAGACCGGGACCGAGACATACGCGACATTATTGAGGCAACCATTATACACCACCGGCCGGTGGACCGCCTCCTCTACGACGATCCTCAGAGCGGCAAGAAGATTGCGCGTTACGATGAAATACCGTTCTACGCCAGGCAGACGCGAATCGCGCTTCGCAACAATGGGAAGATAGACCCGAACAGCATCGAAGACTACATTGCTGCTGACGGCTATGCCGCGCTGTCCAAGGTACTCAGCGCGCATCCGGATGAGGTGATTGACTGGATTAGCCGGTCGGGACTCCGAGGCCGCGGAGGAGGAGGCTTTCCTACAGGCAAGAAGTGGAGATTGTGCAGGAATGCAACAGACCGTTCAATGCGCTACATAATCTGTAACGCAGACGAAGGTGACCCGGGAGCTTTCATGGACCGGTCGATCATGGAAGGCGATCCTCTTTCCGTCCTTGAAGGCATGACGATCGGCGCATATGCCATGTCCCACGGCATCTGTTCGGCAGAGGGCTATATCTACATCCGCGCCGAGTATCCCCTGGCAGTGGATAATGTCCGCCACGCAATCAAGCAGGCTGAAGCCATGGGCATACTTGGTGATGACATCCTGGGAACGGATTTCAGTTTCCACATTAAGGTGAAAGAAGGCGCTGGCGCCTTTGTCTGCGGCGAGGAAACGGCACTCATGGCTTCTATTGAGGGCAAAAGAGGCATGCCCCGTTCCAGGCCTCCGTTTCCCGCCAATAGCGGTCTTTTCGGAAAGCCGTCTAACATAAATAATGTCGAAACGTGGGTTAACGTACCCGCAATCGTGGATCACGGCCCGGAATGGTACGCCGGTATTGGTACGTCCACAAGTAGCGGCACCAAGGTGTTCAGCCTCGTAGGCAAAGTGAGGAACTGTGGTCTTGTTGAAGTCCCAATGGGCATCTCTCTCCGCGAGATTGTTTTCGATATCGGGGGCGGTATTCCCGGAGACAAGCGGATAAAGGCGGTTCAGACAGGTGGACCTTCAGGCGGCTGTATCCCGGCGAAATTGCTCGATATGCCGGTGGATTACGAAAAACTGGCTGAAGCCGGATCGATTATGGGTTCGGGCGGCATGGTGGTCATGGACGAAGACATATGCATGGTGGACATCGCCAGGTATTTCGTGGAGTTCACCCAGAATGAATCATGCGGCAAGTGTGTCCCCTGCCGCCTGGGTACGAAGCAAATGCTCAGCATTCTCAACCGGATAACGGGAGGTCAAGGAAAGCCTGGGGATATTGACCTTCTAGGCGAACTGGGCTCGGCAATGAAAAAGGGGGCTCTTTGCGGATTGGGGCAGACTGCGCCTAATCCCGTTCTTACGACTATCCGTTACTTCCGTGACGAGTACGAAGCGCATATCAAGCGCGGCAAGTGTCCCGCGGTGGTGTGCCGTGGACTTGTGAAAGCTCCGTGCAGTCACACCTGCCCGGCGGGCATAGACGTTCCGCGTTATGTGCGTTACATAGCAGCCGGACACTACGCAAACGCGCTGGATGTCATCAGAGAGAAAATACCGTTCCCATCGGTATGTGGCTACATTTGTTTCCATCCGTGCGAAGCAAAATGTCGGCGCGGACAGATTGACGATCCCATTGCGGTGCGTGCCCTCAAGCGTTTCGCTGCGGAGCACGGCATGAGACGGCGTAAGAAACGGACACCCCGAGCAAAGCCAACGGGCAAGCATATAGCCGTGGTGGGATCGGGACCGGCGGGTTTGACGGCGGCATACTACCTGGGGAAACTGGGTCATCAGATTACGGTGTTTGAAAGAAACCCGGAACTGGGTGGAATGCTACGCACGGGTATCCCGTCGTTCAGGCTTCCGCGTGCGATGATAGATCGAGAAATCAATGCGATCAAGAAGGCCGGGGGAATTCGCATCAGAAGAAATGTAAGTGTGGGTTCAGTTAACAAACTACTCAAGAAAGGATACGACGCCGTGCTTTTGGCGTACGGCGCTCAGCAGGGGTTAAAGATGGGTATCGACGGAGAGGATGCCCCTGGCGTTTTTGACTGCCTCAATCTCCTGAAACGGGTTAACTCCGGCGAACGGGTTGAGTTCGGCAACACGGTCGCAGTGATCGGCGGGGGGAGTTCGGCAATGGACTCGGCCCGCATTGCCCTTCGACAAGGCGCGAAGCAGGTGATTGTTGTTTATCGCCGGACACGTAATGAGATGCCGGCGGCAGACGAGGAGGTTGAGGAGGCGCTGGCTGAAGGAGTAAAGATGGATTTTCTTGTCTCGCCGGTGCGGATTGAACAAGGGCAGCGTGGGCTGGTGCTCAAATGTGTCCGCATGCGGCAGGGGCCTGTCGACACCAGCGGGCGCCGCCGTCCGGTCCCAACCGTAGGCACTGAATTCGACAGGGAGGTCGACGCGGTTATTATGGCTGTCGGTCAGACGCCGGAGCACATGGTGAATGCGGGATACGAAGTGGATGGCCAGGGGCGCATCAAGGTGGACGAGATGACTCTTGAGACGAGTTGTCAGGGTGTGTTTGCAGCCGGAGACGTTGTGACGGGCCCCGCCTCTGTGATAGAAGCCATTGCCGCCGGACGAGAGGCTGCCAGGGCCATCGACCGATCTCTTGGCGGTGAGGGCAAGATCGAGGAGGTGCTTGCGCCTTTGGAAGAGGGTCAGACCGGTGGCATGCTTGAGGAACAGGAAGCCCAACATCGAGTGGAGATTCCAAAGCGCCCAACGATCGAACGTATTGCCGACGGCGGTCTGGTAGAACTTGGCTACGTAGAAGAAGCGGCTGTTGCCGAGGCCGGTCGCTGTTTACGGTGTGACCTGGAAGACATGCGGGAATAAATGATTTTGGGGTTAAGAGGTTATGAGCGAGATTTCATTAACGATTGACGGCCAGCCGATTAAAGTGCCCCAGGGAACTACGGTCCTTGAAGCGGCACGGTTGGCGGAGATCTACATACCGACACTCTGTTTCGATGATGATCTTGAACCGTATGGCGCCTGCCGAATGTGTATTGTTGCAATCGAAGGGATAAAGGGACTTCCTACCTCCTGTACGACGGCTGTTCGCGATGGGATGGTGGTGAGTACCGACACGGAAGAGGTGAACAATGTGCGCCGTATAATCTGCGAAATGCTGATTGCCGACCATCCCTCCGATTGCCTCTCGTGTTCATCCAACCAGAAGTGTGAGTTACAAAAGGTAGCATCCTATCTCGGGGTGACTCAACAGCGTCTTGAAAAGACAAAACGAAAATCAATTCTAGACAACAGTAATCCGTTCTTTGTGCGTGATCTTTCCAAATGTATTTTGTGCGGCCGGTGCGTGCGCGCCTGTCAGGAGATTCGAGGTGTAGGTGCCATAGACATTGCGGGACGCGGCTACGAGAGTTACGTTGCAACCATAGCCGATGTTCCTATAAGCGAATCTGTCTGCGAGTCCTGCGGCGAGTGTGTGGCTCGTTGTCCCGTGGGTGCACTGTCAGTGAAGAAAGAAGTGCTGCCTCCAACGCGAGAAGTAAAGACTCTCTGTCCCTATTGAGGCTGCGGGTGCGGTCTGGTGCTGGGTATGCGGGGCGGGCGCATAGTAAGCGTTCGCGGGGATACTGACAACGTGGTCAACAAGGGAAGTCTTTGCGTTAAGGGACGATTCGGACTTGATTTCGTGGGTGCCCATGACCGGCTTACTGCGCCGCTCATCCGGCGCAACGGGAAACTGGAAAAAGCGAGCTGGGACGAAGTACTTGAATGGGTTGCTTCCAGATTCAGGGAGATCAAAGACAAGGATGGCCCTGACGCCCTGGCCGGATTTTCATCTGCCAAGTGCACCAACGAGGAGAATTATGTTTTCCAGAAGTTCATGCGCGCCGTGCTGGGAACGAACAACGTAGACCACTGTGCCCGCCTCTGTCATGCCTCGACGGTGGCGGGCCTCGCACGCGCCTTTGGCAGCGGCGCGATGACGAACTCTATCGACGAGATCGAGCACGCGGACTGCATTTTTGTCACGGGATCCAACACCACCGAAGCGCACCCCGTCATTGCGTTGAAGATCAAAGCGGCGGTGCAGAAACATGGGGCCAATCTGATCCTTGCTGACCCGCGGCGTATTGATCTCGCGCGCTTTGCCACTCTTCATCTCCGCCAGCGGTCTGGTACGGATGTTGCCCTCTTGAATGCGATGATGAACGTTATCATTTCAGAAGGTCTTGGCGACAAGGATTTCATTGCGTCACGGACGGAGGGATTTGAGGAATTCAAAAAAAGTGTTGCGGATGCCACTCCCGAACGTGCCGCAGAGATCACGGGCGTTCCAGCGGACCTGATCCGCCAGGCAGCCAGGATGTATGCCCAGGCCCAACGGGCGTCAATTATCTATAGTATGGGAATCACCCAACACACGACGGGCACAGACAACGTGCTCGCCCTGGCAAATCTGGCTATGATGACCGGTAACATTGGCAAAGAGTCCACGGGGGTTAATCCGCTCCGCGGTCAGAACAACGTCCAGGGAGCCTGCGACCTTGGCGCACTGCCCAATGTGTATGCCGGGTACCAGAAGGTGGACGATCAAGCGATCAAGAAGAAGTTTGAAGACGCGTGGAGGGTTCCGCTGGCGGGGAAACC
>CAYQNY010000091.1:0-12312 GCA_964418925.1 uncultured Verrucomicrobiota bacterium | reverse complement strand
GGTCGGCGAGGGTCAGGATGTCGATCGGCCGCCGGGCGTCGGACATCTCCAGCATGGCCGTGTATATGGTCTGATGGGTGCGCAGGTAAAACGACTCCGGCCGAATTTGCTTCTCGATGCAGAAATCCAGCACTTTCTGCCAATCGAGCAGAATGGAGCCTAGTACTCCCCGTTCGGCGTCATCGTTGAACAGCGGCTTACGTTCGTTTCGTGCCGCCAGCCCGGAAGCACTGATCTCTGGGGGCATAATATTATTCTCCGACTACCCAAACCTTGAGCGCGGTCTCCACTTCAGGATGCAGTTTGACCTTGACGGAATACACTCCCAGTTCACGGATTGGTTCGGGCAGATGTATCTTCCGTTTGTCCAGTTCAAGGCCCTGGGTCTTCAGATTATCCGCGATATCCTGGACCGTTACCGAACCGAAAAGTTTTTCGTTGTCACCAACCTTGACGGCGATGGTGCATGATATTTTTTCGAAGGAAACTGCCAGCGTCTGGGCTGATTCCCGATCCTTCTGCTGGCGCAATTCACGGGCCAAACGGTTTTTTTCCAGCCGCTTCAACGCGGCATGGCTGATTGGCGCCGCCAGTTTGCGGGGAATGAGAAAATTACGGGCGTAACCGTCTGACACCTTAACTTTACCCCCCTCAAGTCCCAGTCCTTCGACATCGGCCATTAAAATAAGTTCTTGTGACATTACTGATATCCTCCTAACGCGGCGCTTGCCGCGATCCAGATTTATGATGCATGGACATGGTATAACCACCCGCCAACGAGATTGCCCCGCCGCGTTAGTTGTTCTCCCGCCAAGCGGGAGATTTTAGAATCAAAAACAGGATTCATAATGCTATAGATTATTCGGAAGAATAATCTAGCGGACCAACCCCAATATTCGGGCCCGATGAATTGCCTGTTTGAGTTGACGCTGCTGTTTCGCCGAAGTGCCGGTAATCCGGCTTGGCATTATTTTCCCCTGTTCGGTCATGAACTTCTTGAGCAATTCATGGTCCTTGAAGTCAATATGAGTAATGCCTTCCAGGTACCGGCAACGTTTTTCTTCCGTGAAGAAACCGAAGCTCTCCCGGTTGGATCTGGTATTGGCAGGTTTTCCTTTTTCTGATTTTCTGGGTTTCACATGACACTCCCAACGCGGCGCTGGGCCGCAACCTAATGTTATTTCTGGCTCTTCTGTTACCTGGAAATTGCACGGAAGTGTGCAATATTCAGGTGTTATATTTTAACAACGGAACAATCTGTCATAAGGCCGCAAACGATGGGACGTTACGGCCGTTGTGTTAAAAAGGAAGATCGTCGGCGTCTGTTTTACTGTCAGCCGGGATCTCGGCCTGGTCGACTGCCGGCGCTTCCTCCTGGTGTCCGGGATCGGCGGATGTGACGGATGCGGCGGCGGCCTCACTCCGTTTGGCACGATCCAGAAACTGGATCCGATCAGCAGTGACGCGAAGCCGATTCCGTTTTTCACCGTTGGTTTCCCACTGGTCATATCGCAGGGAGCCTTCAATCAGTACCCCCGAGCCTTTTTTTAAATATTCGCCCGCGGTTTCCGCCTGGCGTCCCCAAACCACCACGCCTACAAAACATGTGTCTTCCTTGTTCTCGCCGGTGGCAGTTTTGTATTTTCGATTGATCGCCATTTGTAAGTCCGCCACGGCCTTGCCGGAGGGAATATAGCGGACTTCAGGGTCGCGGGTTAAATTCCCGGCCAGAAATACACGATTCAGATTAGCCATGACCTAACTCCTTTTCAGGTTGCTGTTGCTGCTGGTTTTTCCGCCGGCTTGGATGGTTCCCGCGTAGATGCCGCGAGAACGATCTGTGCCCGCAGAATGTCCTCGTTGAGCTTCAGGCGCTCCCGCAGCGCCGTCAGCTTGGACGGCTCCAGCGAAAACGCGATCAGCACATAGAAACCGGATTCTTTCTTGCGCAGCATCCGGGCGAACGTGTTACGGCCCATGCGGGTCGTTGCGTCCACCATGCCGCCCAGTTTGGTGATGTCAGCGTGAATCGTTTCCAGTTTCGTTTCCAGCGCCGCTTCATCCGCCGGCGGGAATAAGATAATCATGCTTTGATATTTTCTCAATCATTCCTCCTAACGTGTATTGAATGCATTCATGGCCGCAGTCACGCCGTGTTCCAGAATAAAACCAACCGTGTCAGCCGCCGATTGAATCGTTTGCTCCATATCCTTCCAGGCCGTTGCTGACAACGGGGTCAGCACATAGGTTGCCAGATCCGCCGGATATTCACTACGGCCGATGCCCAGTCGGATGCGGGTGAACACATCCTCACCCAGGTGATCCAGCAGCGACTGCATGCCCTTATGCCCTCCGCTGCCCCCCTGGGCCCGGATTCGTAACCGGCCTGCAGGAAGATCGGCATCGTCCGCGATGACGATCAGGTCCTGGATTGCCGTCCCCATTTTTCTTGTTATGGCGGCCGTCACCGGACCGCTGTTGTTCATGAACGCGATGGGCTTGACCAACATGACCGCCTGGTCGGAAATTAAACCCTTGCCGGTTCGCGCCCGGAAACGAAAACTGCGTCTCAGGGTGCAGTGATGCCTCATTGCCAGGGCGTCAATCACCTCAAACCCGACATTATGCGGGGTATGGGTATATTCCCTGCCCGGATTTCCCAGTCCCACAATCACCTTCATAGCCACGAATCCAACCGCCAGATTAGGCCTTTGTTTTTGTCTTGTCCTTGGTCTCTTTGCCTTTTTCCTTGGCGCCGGTTTCCTTCTCTTTGCCCTTGTCTTCCGCGGCGCCTTTTTCTTTGCCCTCTTCACCGGTCTCGGCGGCTTCCTGCTCCTCTTTGCCGATGACTTCAGGACCTTCGGCCGCCTCGGCGGCTTCGGCTTCAGGTTTTACTTCTTCTTCAGCAGGCGGCAGTTGGATGGTTACGACCGCAATGTCACCGGGAGTCAACAGGGTGAATTTTGGATCAAGCTTCAAGTCGCGCACGAACAGGTTGTCACCGATATTCAGCGCGGTGACGTTCAGCGGAAATGTTTTCACGATATCGGTTGGCAGACATTCCACCTCCACGGTGCGGAGGAGATGTTCGAGTATGCCGCCTTGCTGAGTTACGCCGGCCGGTTCGCCTATGAGCGTAATGGCCACGGACACGCGCAGTTTTCGCGTCATGGAAATTACCTGGAAGTCGGCATGAATTACGCAATCCCGGATGCGGTCCCGCTGGATTTCCTTCAGCAGGACTTTGCGGGCGCTGCCGTTTTCAATATCGATATCCAGTATCAGGTTCTGGGAGCCGTGATGGCGAATCAGGAGTTCAAAATTATGGCGGTTGATCTTAAGCGACTGGGCTTGCCCCTGGGCGTCATAGACGACGCAAGGCAGCCAGCCCTGCTGGCGTAACCGGTTCACCTGGATTGATCCGACTTCGTCGCGGGGCGATGCCGGTAATTTTATGCTTTCCATTTCTTCCACCATAATTTTTTTGCTCCCTGAATCAACGCCCGATAATCAAACGATTTCAAGCGTATGCGTTGTTCTTCCATGGACTTCACTTATGATATTACCATCGTCAACATTTAATTGTCGTATGTCGAGACGTGACCCTTATGCTGCCACCCCGACCCCATTTCTGCCAATTCCCTCGCGCGTCAAGCCTATTGTGTATTGTATAG
This sequence comes from uncultured Verrucomicrobiota bacterium, assembly GCA_964418925.1. GTDB lineage: Bacteria > Verrucomicrobiota > Kiritimatiellia > JAAZAB01 > JAAZAB01 > CAYQNY01. The sequence continues at coordinate 8,638 of CAYQNY010000091.1, read as the reverse complement.
ATGTGACCCTAATTCTTACTAACACGCAAACTTTATTCTTTATTCTAAGGGCTGACCCTTGTTCCCCACTACCGATCATGGTCGTCGACAAATATTTCCTGCCGAGCATTGCCCCGTATAGTCGCATGGTAGATCGCACCAGGATATTCAACTCTCAGATGCCTTGACATGAATTCAATATGCTACATCTCATCCAACCGTGTAAACTTTATTTTTATTTTTTAGGTTTGACCCCAATCCCACAATCCCACGGGGGAGCATCATGGCTTGCCCACCTTGTCTTTGTCGGTCTTAAAACCGTTGTAAACTTCGTGCTTAATCGAGTCATCATCACCGCCATCAAACGCCGCAATCATACTATTATCGGCCGCTGAAAGACAGAATTGCTTGACCCGACCTGACGGGTAGAACTGCAAAGTTACAACAGGATCTGCAGTTAAGAAAGTTTGAACCTTGCCGTTCTCATGATAATAGATTTTATACCTTTGAGTTTTCAAGTCCTTCCGGTAAGTCTTGTCTTGATATACAACCTTTGCTCCAAAGCGAATGGGACCGGTCTCAGTGAAAAAATCCACCTTCATACATACAATAACACCATTTGTTTCGCATTCCTCTGAAACAGTCCAAAACCCTGATTTGACCTTTTGGGCACCCTTTCTATCAGCAAAGGCTTTGATTTCCGCATCTGATGCCTCCATTTTTCGAAAGACATTTTTTAGTAATTCTTTGACTTCAGGATGCTTGATACTCATATGATCTACCGCCGTCTCGTTCTGTAAAGCTGTAAGCAAAGGCACATCGCTCGTTTGATTCGCACTCATTTGATTCGTATTTGCTGTGCTGGCCGATGCCATACCTGTCAGAATTAACACTGTTACTACGACTCCCTTTTTCATTCTAACCTCCTTTTTATAATCCACTTAGATAATCATGAAGTTTTGTTGGCGTGTCCTTGTCGCCAGGAATATTTACTCCACAGGTGCATGACGAAGCAATGACTTGGTCGCAACAGTTGTTATAGTACAGATCGTAGATTCCGGGCGATGCTGCCAAGTCACGACAGAATGTCAGTCCATTATCGATCAGAATAAAAGGAATGTTCCATGTATGCTGGCTCGTGGGGGCGTGTCCTTGATCGCCCATTACAAGTTTGCCAGGTCCATGAGGAGATCCTGCAGTTTTTGGAAAATACCCAGCTTCTTGGTTTGCCCAGATTCTGACGTTCGGTGGCTGAATCAAGGTCGTAGCATTAGCCGGTTCGATACCAAAACGCCACCAACCATGTCCTATTTCGTATTCACTGAGGACGGTCTTGTCGGCATAAGCAGTGTAAGTGCAATGAACAACCCAGACTGTTGTGATCTTTTCAGATGTACCACACGTACAGGTTAATACGTTCGGACCACTAGGCGTTGTCCTATCAATAGTCCTTTCCAACTTACTTGATCCGATTCCCCCTGTCAGAGTCCAGCAATCCGGAAGATCAGACTCATCCACGCTCGGATTTGGTGTTGCTGTGACAGTAACAACGTCACCGGCATTGATCGAAATATCAACAACAAAAGTTTTCGTATCTGGATCGCCGTCGCCATCATCGATTTCCTGTCCAACATCCGGCAAAAGGGACTCCACTTCAACAAATGTAATCTGGCCGCTGGTGGAACTTTTCGCTTTCCCGAAATACGTGTAATTCACTTTCAGGTTGCCGCGCGAGCCGCCTGAAGACGACACTGTCCCGCTCAACGCCGGCCCAGGGCCGCCCTCCGGCTGAATCGTCCAGCTGGCGGCCGGCGACACGTTCACCGCGCTCAAAGTAAAATTCACCGTCATGCCGCTCACCAATGCGCCATAATCATTGACCAGTTTTACGTCCCAGTTGATCGCGTTATCCACCGCCTGTATCGTCGGCATCAATGACCATTCAATATGCCCCACTTTTAATTGCGCTGTGCCAGTGGCTTCCCCATAAATATCTGGCGGCCGCGGTCCGGGGCCCGGCCCTCCCCCGTATGGTTCCCACACACACGTCACCTTCGCCACTGTGGACGCGACTTCCGGCGACTCGTTCACCACGTGAAACGTCGTCGGCCCGCCCGTCCACAACACATCCTGTCCCGTAATCTGAGCGGTTGGTCCGCTTTTCAGTCGGTACCCCGATTCCGTATGGATGACTGTTACTGAAAAAGCGGCGGTATCCTTGGGTTGTAACGTGCATGACCATAACGCCGTTGGAGACATGGGACGAATCGTCACATTGCCACTGTAATTTGCGGCATGCCCGAAATCAACCGCAAAGGCAATCAGCCCCAACATCAATCCGCTCATCATTCTTCTGGTTCTCATAAACACGATTCCTGTTTCAGGTTCTTCTTTGCTCCTTAGCCATTTCTAGCCGGTACTGCCGCTTGATCTCATATTCCGGAACCAATATGTACTTGTAGTACTTGCTGGTCATGTTGTTCCACGACCAGTTGTCTTCCGGCACAATCCCTTTCTTCACCAGTTTCCTCATCCGTCCCACCATCTCCCGCGCTTTTCCCCAATCCCCGTCCCCATGCACCGCAATCAGCATCCGGATCTCGAAAAACAAGGGCGTCTCAATTTGCCGGTCGTATTTCTTCTGCCAGGCATCCAGCAGGCGCGCCGCCTTTTCCATCTTTCCCACGGTCTTCAGGTTCACCGCCCACCACCACAAAGCCTTGGTCCGCCATTCCAGCGGAATCCCCTCGTTCCGCAGATACCCCGTCAGATTCCTCTCCCGCTTATCCTGAAACTTTTTGCGTCGTTCAGGCGGCAGGATTGAAGCCGCGAAGATAAGATTGATCTCGCGGCTCGGCGCGAAAAATTCCCAACTTTTCCTCAGCGCGGCGTCCCCTTTCTCAAATGCCAGTGCGCGGGCTTTGTCCAGCCATTCCGCGCATCTTTCCGGCGCCTGCCGATACCACACCTGTTCATGCAAGAGAATCGCGTGGAACATGGCTTGAATATTCAACCCTGACTTTTCCGGTTCCGCTTCCGCCAGGATGTCCACTGCCTCGCGGATGGCTCGGTCGGCTTCTTCAAATGAATTCCATTCCCTGTAACTCGACAGCCATAAAGTTCCAACAACCGCATTCCTCCAACACCACCCATCCAGGTCTTTGCCCGTATGTGTCCGAGTATAATCCAGCACATGCTCCCGGCATTTTTTGATCTTTCCAATCAACACGGCATTTTTCTTGTCCGTCGGGTTTTGCTGTAAGACCGCCTTAACCTCATTGCACTCGTCCAGCAACTGTTTAGCCGGATGAATAACGCTCTTGACCGCCGACGCGTCAGCGGAGGCTCTCGCCGGCATGACCTGCGTCGGCCGCGATATGGCGGGGGATGCCGCCGCCTTTACTGCCTCGCTACTCCGGCCCGGTTCTTTAATCGCCGGCTTGGATATTGCCGAGCTTCTTCCCGCAAGGCGGGTTTTCGCGGAAAATACCGGCACAGCCTCATCCGGCTTCTCAATCAGCTTGGCGGTCTGGCTCGCCGGCTGGTCTTCCGCGGCCGGCGGCGCCGATGGTTTATCCACGGCGCCTTGCGCAAGCGCTGTCCGGACCGGGTCTTCATTGACCAAAACCGACGGGCGCTCCGAGATAAACCGCTGTGCCAGATATGCTCCCGCGGCAAGCGCCAACACCAGGAGCGCTGCCCGAAACAGCCAACCTGACCGCATCGGCTCAGGCCTGCGCCGCGCTAGAAACTCGGAGTGCCTATTCATCAGTGTATCCATACATCGTTTCGTGGCAGGCTCCAGAGAGGCCTCCTTAACGGCGCGCGCACCCTCAACGCTGTCATCCGCAAGCGCCCCGTTGTCTGAAAAAACCCCACGCTGGTCTTTGTCCATGACCGGCACCGTCATGCGATGGCCGCACTGCACGCATTCAATCCGGTCGCCGCCGACCGTAACCGGCGCCAGAAGCGTGGCCTGGCAGGCTTCACAAGCAAACTCAATATCAAACTCGGGCACCTTGACCGGCTGTCCGCAATCCGCGCATAAGACGGTCCGTCCCACGCCGTTCTCATCAACCGCCAGACTTTTTCCGCAGGCGCACTTGAAATAAATGTCCGCCATGGCTATTTCCTTCCCCCGCGCTTCTGAATTCCTTCCTCGCAATCCCGGATATATTCCTGCACCGGCGGATCGTTGGCATTGGCCGGGTAAGCCGCCAGCAGCTCATCGAACGCCGACTTGGCCTTCACCCAATCCTGCCGCGTCCAATACAGCCATGCCTTGGAAAATAAGCCCCGTTCCCCATACATATCGCCCGCAAATTCTTCCGCTTGTATCTCGCACAACTTGATCGCCTTCTCCACTTTCCCCGCCGGCCCCGCCCACACCTGAATCAAATGCCAGCGACTTTTCCCCACCCATTCATTCCGCGCCGGCGATTTTCTGATTACTTCCTTCCATAACGGCACGGCTTCCTGCCATTTCCCCTGCACATAATAACACCACCCCAGCCTCGTCATGGCTTCCGCCGCCACCGGCGCATCGGGATTCTGTTTCAAGACGATTTGATACAAGGTGATCGCCTGGTCCACATTGTTGTTTTCAAAACTCTCGTTGGCCGACGTCAGCAGCTTCCGGGGATTGCCGGCGCCTTTCGTCGTCATCGTCACCGCCAAGTCCATGTTTTTCAGGTCATTTGCCGCCAGCTTCTTTTCCACGGCCCGATAAAGTTCCAGCGCCCCGGCATAATCCGATATCTTCATCCGCGCCTCCGCCGCCTGCGCGTGCATGGTAACCGTCGCTTCCGCGTCCGGAAAGTCAGTCCGCAACCGGATCAGTGTCTTCTCCAATTTGGCGGCCTGGCCTTTGCGCGTGTAATAGCCCGCCAGCTGTTCCAGCGTCAGCAACAACGCCCGGCTCCTGGTCTGCTCCAGCATTTCCCGTTTCAGCATCTGATCCCACCGGCTCAGTGCCCGAATCTCCTGCCCCAGCTTCAACTCGCACAGGCCCTGATAAAATATCGCCTCCTTGAAGCGCGAATCCGTCCGATACTTCCGGCTGAACTGCTCAAATTTCCGGCGCGTTTCCTGATATTGCGCTTTCTGGAGGCATTCCTGGGCGGAACTCCAGAGAATATCTTCGGGTCGGGCGCTGGTGGAGGGCTTGTCCCGCGAAGCGGGGGACTGGTTGGCAACAGGTTGAGCCGCAAAACAACAGCTTGTGACCATGAATCCCAAAAGTAAACAGCATAATCCGGATTTCATTGAGGCAATTATTATCTTCCTTATGGCAGTTCTGCCTTTCGGCTGACTCTCGAATCATTAGATATTGAATAATGACGATACCGACTGGTTACTGTGAATACGGCGAATGGCTTCCGCCAGCAGGTCTGCCACCGTCAGCACCTGAATGGGGGCGGAACTGGTGGGCACTCTCAGTGGAACGCTGTCGGTAACGATGAATTCCTTGATGGCGGAACGGCCCAGATCTTCGAATGCTTCCGGAATCATGACGGCGTGTGTGACGACTGCGTAAATGTCATGAGCGCCTTTTTTCTTCAGAAGGTTGGCGGCGGCGCATAGGGTGCCGCCGGTTGTGACCAGGTCATCCACTATAATGGCAGTATGTTCGGCAACTTCGCCGACGATCTGATAGGTTTCGACGGAACGGGGGCTGGTCCGCTGTTTGGCGACGATGGCCAGTTCGGAATTCATCATCTGTGAATAGGCATAGGCCGTTTTCATGCCGCCAGGATCGGGCGACACGATCACAATGTTTTTGAATTGTTTTTCCCGCAGGTGTTTCACCATGACCGGCGCCGCGCAGAGATGATCCACCGGGATGTCGAAAAATCCTTGAATCTGCTGGGTGTGCAGGTCCATGGTCAGCACGCGGCTGGCCCCGGCCGCCACCAGCAGGTTGGCGACCAGCTTGGCCGTGATCGGGACGCGCGGTTGATCCTTGCGGTCCTGACGCCCGTAGCCGTAGAAGGGCATGACGGCGGTGATCCGCGCCGCCGACGCGCGGCGCAGGGCGTCAATGACTATCAGCAGTTCCATCAGATGCTCGTTGGGAGGATAACAGATGGGCTGAATCATAAACACGTCACTACCCCGGATGTTCTCGACAACCTTGACGGAAATTTCACCGTCGGGGAAACGTGTGATCTGGATATCTCCCAGGGGAATGTCCAGGTTGTTTGCGATGCCCTCAGCCAGCTTGGGATTAGCGTTGCCGGTAAATATTTTCACGCTGCATGTTTTCCTTTATAAAAAAACTGCCCGACCAGGATTTGAACCTGGACTCTAGCCTCCAAAGGGCCATGTGCTGCCGTTACACCATCGGGCAATCCCGCCGACAAGAAGTCGCAGGTCGAAAGTCAAAGGTCGCAGGTAACAAATAAGGAGTCGAAGGTCGCAGGTCAGGCCCCGCAAGGCGGGGCAACTGCTATTCGCGGCGAACGACTTTTGACTATTCCTTATCCTCTTTCCTTTGACCTTTGACTTGCGACTATCCTGTCTTATTCCTCAATGGCTTGAACGACACTTGTCCACAGCGGACAATCCAAAGTTTCGCGAATCTGTGTTTCCAAGTCGTGTCCTTGTGTGCGGTTTGCCACTAAAGCAAATACCGTTGATCCGGTGCCGGACAACAGTACGCCTTTTGCGTTTGATTTCTCAAGTTCATTGTGAATGATCTCAAGCAGAGGGTATTTTTGAAAGACCGTTTTCTGCAGGGCGTTGAATAACCCAGCGGCAATCTGGTCTAAGGACCCGTCCTCTAAGCCGAACAAAATTGATTGGAATATACCTTGGGTCGCAGGGGGAGTCAAGTCTGGTGTATAGCGGGAATAAATATCGCCGGTAGATATGCCGAGCCCCGGATTGACCAGGACCAGCCATAGGTCAGGCGGGATGGTCCAGCGGATGGGCCGGATATGTTCTCCGCGTCCGTTCATTTCAATAGCGCCGCCATGGATCAGGGCGGGAATGTCGCTTCCCAGCCGGGACCCGAGGGCCATAATCTCTTCCCGTGACAAGCCTGTGTTCCAAAGCGTGTTCAAACCTTTCAGGACGGCGGCGGCGTCGGAACTTCCACCACCCATACCGCCGGCAATCGGAATTTGCTTTTCCAGCACAATCCTTGCCCCGCGCCGGTAGCCGGTGATTTCTTTCAGCAAATGGGCGGCCCGGGTTGTCAGGTTGTCTTTCAACGGGCCCATCGAGATCGGCCAGGGAATGCCTTTAAAATGCGTCCGAATTTTTCCGATCGTTTCAATGCCTGCCGGTATGTCTTCCAGGATGAGCCGATCAAAAAGGGAGATCGGCAAAAGTAGGCTCTTGATCTGATGGTAACCGTCGGTCCGTTTTCCCAGCACGTCCAGATACACATTGATCTTGGCCGGAGCTTTGATTTCCAGTCGTGTCATGGCGCTTCTTTCTGTAATGCAAGGGTGTTTTATCCGTTAGAAACCGGAAAATGTCAAACAGGAAAAAATCTAGGTATTATTGTTCAGGACGGCGTTATTCTCGGGCAACGGCCCGCCTTCGCCCTTTGTGGCTACGGCGGACAGGCTCTGCCGCGAGCATGACGCCGTCCCGAGATGAAAGGACGATAACGTCTATTTGTCCAATCTGCCCGGTCATTTTGACGCCCATATCGTCTGTCCGTCTTATTTTCACTTTATTGAAGGGGTTGGATTCAAAATCCTGAGTAGCCGGATCTGAAGCGGGTATGGTCCGTTCTGCGGCTTTTTCATTGCCGGCATGGGCCAAAGCTGGATTCTATTTCATGGAATCCAGCCTTGGCATGGAATATGCTTTTACAATAGATAGATAAAATGAAGCAAAGTTCTTTGATAAGCAAGTACGTAAAATAAAATACCCTGTCTGGTTCGTGCTGCGAGCCTAAACACTCATCCCCATCGCTGGTAACAATGAGACTCTTAGGAGTTTTACTTTGTTATTTGGGAACCGAGGACGGCGAAGCCACGACTTATGATGGGGTATTTTTTTGCCTTGCATGAAATATGGGTAAAGATTCCGGATTTAAAGGCGGTTAGATGCCCAATTGACCTTCGTGCTGGTTTATTAAATTTTAAAAATTGAGAACAATTTCAAGGGTTGTTAGCGGGTGGGCTCCGAGGTGATGATTTTTACCATATAGGGGTATTTTGGCGCGAGTGCCGGAATAATGGTGTTGGCCTCGGTAAGCATCGTGTGCATATCTTCGGCTTCCACGATCACAAAGAATGGATGACCTTCTGTCTTCTTCACCGCCAGGGCGTCCGGGGTGGTGATGATGGGAATGCTTCGGCCGGTGTGAAAGGCGATAGCTCCGGCAGGAAAGCCATAACTGTAAAGGGGAGCGGTAGCGGGGATATGCCGGTTGATGGCCTGCGCCATTTGCCGGGCATACTGCGACTTGGGCGTGGTGCGGGCATGCAGGACAAACGTATCCAGCAAAGTGCCGATGGCCACCAGTCCCACCAGCACGATCACTACTATATGACTCCAGCGAAGGCGCGGACGAAGTCGGTCGGCCAACCGGCCGGTCAACAGCGCCATGGGTGGGGAGAGCAGCAGGGCATAGTGCGGCTGTTTGTTGGGATTGAGTGACAGCATGATCAGGATGATGCCTGCCCAGAGCAGAATAAAC
>CAYQNY010000090.1:0-12373 GCA_964418925.1 uncultured Verrucomicrobiota bacterium | reverse complement strand
CGGTCTTTGGCGGTCTGTTGACTTTGCTGGCGTTTGGCAGTGAGCTTTCGATTTACGGCTATATCGGCATGTTCGTGCTCATCGGGCTGATCACCAAAAACGGCATTCTGATGGTGGACTTTGCCGAACAGCGCCGGGCAGAGGGCATGAACAGTTACGACGCAATCTATGACGCCTGTATCGTTCGCTTTCGCCCAATCCTGATGACCGGTCTATGCGCCATATTGGGAACCATGCCCATTGCCCTGGGCTACGGCGCGGATGCCTCCTCCCGTATCCCGCTCGGCCTGGTAGTGGTCGGCGGCATGATCTTTGCCCAGATCATCACGCTGTTTGTGACGCCCGGTATCTTCCTCTATATGGATAGAATTCAGGAACGGTTCTTCAAGCCGCGCACCGATCTGGAATAAGCATGGCTGGTAGAACGCGCTCAGCTGCTTGGCGGCGGTGGTTTTGAGCCGGGCGTCCATTGCTGGGGGCATTGACCGCGCCCTGCCGGGACCGAAGTTGCCTGGCATTGAATTGGATTGCCGGCCAATGAAGATTTTTTGGCTAAGTTAGGGCTGTGGCAACGCCCGTACCGGCTGGGTAACCGTCAATGCATCCAGAACCTTCCAGCGCTCGCCGGGCAGGAGTGCTCGCCACTCAACCGTGACTGTCCGTTCGTTCTCCACGGTTACCAGGTTATAGCCGAATAACGTCGTGTTGCCGTACTGCAGTTTAACGCGTGGATCGAAATATTGGCCCTTCCAGGTCCGCAATGGCGCGCCCCCCGTTCCGGTGACGATCTGGAAAACAACGGGGCGTCTGCCCTCAACGACTGCCGCGCGATTATACAGGTGATCGTGGCCGCAGAAATATATCCGCCCGCCGGCGCGCCGGAGACTGGCCCAGAAAATATCCCGTTCCGCGGCGTGTACGGCCAGGCAGTCGGAGTGCATAACGCGGAACGCAGGTTCGTGGCCATAGACGAAAATATGCGGTCGCGTGTTGCGCTTGAATTGAGCGGTCAGCCAGGCCTGGTTTATGCGATGCCGGCGGACGTATTGGTCCAATGCGATGCAGAACGCGTTGCTGAAAGCGAAACTATAGGTCAGGCCAACCTCACCCGCCGGTCCGTTGGTCGGCAGATGGGGAAACGTTGTCCGCCACACGGCGCCGGTAGGATCCTGACCGCACTCGTGGTTGCCGCGGACAGGATAAATGGCGATGCCGGCCTGATAGATCGGCGCCAAGGCGTTCTTCCACGCGTCATACTGGGCCGGAATATTACTGCCCCCGCCCTGGATCAGGTCGCCGGGCACCAGCACGAACCGGCAGGCGGTGCCGGCGATATCCAGGGCGATTTTGTGAACAATTTGGGTGTTAACTCCGGGCGAATCGTTGTTCCCGCGGGTATCGCCCACAACAGCGAAGGTCCATGGCCTAGCCTGGGCGGGGTGCAAGCCGCTTGCTAATATGATGGCAAGGGCGATGGTCAAGCCCATCGCGCCCCATTGCTGACGGATAACATAAGTTGGATTCATCATGATGATAATTATGTTCCCTGCGCCAGTTGGCCGTTAGATCAGTTTTGCTTTCAATCTAAATCGTTTTGCGCCCTTTACCTGTAATTTATCTGCTGAGACGAATATCTCTGCGCCCCAAACGCAGGCGCAAGCCAGGTGCAGGGCATCCATAGCCCGCAGTGGCAAAACCTCCAGCATCATAATTGCCTGGGTAACGACTTCCGGAGTAAGATTGATAATGTCAGCGTCACGGATGTCTTCGAATAGCCGTTGCTTCGTCAAACTATATTGCTCGCGCGCAATGGTTTTCTCCCGCAGACGACGATTCAGCGCCGAGATAATTTCCGGCAGGCAGATTACGCTCAACCCCAAGTGATCAATCGCCATGCAAATCTCGTCGGCAACAGCACTGCCGGGTTCCTCGATGTAACGCTTCGCAAACGCAGAGGAATCAAAGAAGGCCTTCACGTTTGCGTCCCTCCAATATGGCCGTCGAGAGTCGAGCGCCTTTAGCAACCAGCCTCAACCCGGGACGTTTCCAGGAAGGCGCTTCATCCTCTGACACCGGATTAATCTCCGCAATTGGCCGACCATGGCGCAGGACAACAAGCGTCTCTCCCTCTTGCACACGAGAAAAAAGTCCCGATGCGTGGCGGCGGAATTCAGTGAACGATACCCTTTGCATAACCCACCTCGCTTTCTGAACATTACTGTACAGAATAATGATCAGTTGCGCAATCGTTATTTTATGCCCGTTTGTTTGACATGGCCATGTCGTTTCTCTACTGTCTTGGAGAATTTTATGTCTGATGGATGACTGCTTTTGTAATTTTCTGGAGTGCAAGCATAATGAACCGACGCGAACGATTGATGGCTTCCATCCGCGGCGAACCGGTGGACCGGCCGCCGGTAAGCTTTTATGAGATTGATGGATCACAGGACACTGATAATCCCGATCCGTTCAATATCTATTCGCATCCTTCCTGGAAGCCGCTGATTGAGCTCGCCCGCGATAAATCCGATCGCATTATCATGAAATCTGTGCCTTTCAAAAACATCCCGCCCGATCCGGTTGCCGAACTGACCCGCTCTGAGTCGCAGATTGATGCGCAGGGCAGCCGTTTTACGACGACTACTATTAAGGCGGGTAAACGAATGCTGACCACTCGCCATCGCCGGAATCCGGATATTGATACAACCTGGGTTTTGGAACCTTTTCTCAAAGACACGGAGGATATTAAAGCCTGGCTGGCCCTGCCGGAATCTCCGCTGGGCGGCGAGCCGGACGCGGGCGAGATACTGAAGATCGAAAAAGATTTGGGTAATGCCGGCATTGTCATGCTTGACAGCGGCGATCCCCTGTGTAGCGCCGCCGAGCTTTTCGAGATGGGTCAGTTTACGATTACAGCCATGACTGAACCGGAGTTGTTCCGCCGGATCATGGACCGGTTTGCCCGGACGTACTGGTATCGTACCGAGGCGATTGCCAGGGCTTTGCCGGGCCGGCTCTGGCGTATTTATGGTCCGGAATACGCGTCGGAACCCTATCTGCCGCCGCATCTGTTTCGGGACTACGTGGTGCCTTACGACAAGCCCATGGTAGAGTCCATCCAGCGCTATGGCGGCTTCGCCCGTATTCATTGCCATGGCCGGCTGACATCCATCCTGGATCATATCGCGGCCACGGGATGTGTCGGCCTGGATCCAATCGAGCCGCCGCCGCAGGGCGACATGGAACTGATCGCTGTTCGGAAAAAGGTTGGCCGTCAGATGACGCTGTTCGGCAATCTGGAGGCCAGTGACATCGAGAATCTGGAGCCGCCGGCGTTCGAGCAGAAAATCATGCAAGCCATTCATGAGGGCACCGCGGGTCAGGGCCGCGGGTTTGTCCTGATGCCATCCGCCTGTCCCTACGGCCGTATCCTGTCAGCCCGTTCCCTGGCCAATTACGAAAAAATGATCGCCTGCGTCGGACTAATTACCGGTTCGTCATGAATTGGCCGGCTGACGATGGCAGTAAAATTCTGCCAAGCACGGACCGATCCCATTGAATATCCCGCTGGATGAATCCCGGCTGTCGTGGCCCTCATTCCCGGATTATCAGACTGACCACTTTTTCACTGGCGCGGCTAACCCGCGGCCCGCAATCCTGAGATTCAAGGACCGCCCCACTAATCCTCGGTTCGGCTGGTGATTTCAATTAGATGGAAGCCAAACTGGGTCTTTACCGGGCCATGAACCTTACGCAGGGCTTCGTTGAAGACAATCTGATCGAATTCCTTGACCATCTGGCCCTGTGAAAATGTACCCAAACTGCCGCCCTGTTTTCCGGAAGGACACTGCGAGTACTTGCCGGCCAAGTCGGTGAAATCCGCTCCGGCTTCAATCTGTTTCTTGAGATCTTCGCATTCTTGCTGGGTGCGAACCAGGATATGACGCGCGGCGGCTTTAGCCATGGTAGCCTCCTTTTTTTTAGATACCACACAACATATAAACGCTTGATCAGTACTATACCATCAAACACAAGGGATGCCAGTTGATATTCTTAATTCCGTGGCAAAGCCCGAGTGGGGACATTCCAACATTCTGCAGAATGTTGGAATGTATAAAATGTAGACCTGGTCCCCAGTTTATTCTTATTGTTGATTTCACCGGAGCACTATGCTGATATATAGGTGGAGGACATTTATGGCTATTAAGATACCGGTTATTTTTTTGTTGTCGTTGTTGGCTGTTGTTGCTTCTGGCGCAAAAACGCGGAACGCGCAGGATATAGTTGAATCCAGTTTCAACTATATGCGCGGAAATTCTTCTGTATCCACGGTTAAGATGACCATCCATCGCCCGGACTGGGAACGGCATATGACCATTAAGACGTGGACCAAGGGGCAGAGCGACTGCGTTTTCCGGATCGTTGCTCCTCCCAAGGACAATGGAAATGGAACCCTCAAGAAAAAGCATGAGATGTGGATGTATAATCCTAAGATTAACCGGGTTATAAAAATCCCTCCTTCGATGATGTGCCAGGCCTGGATGGGCTCGGATTTCTCCAATAATGATCTGTCCAAAACGGATAGTTTGATCGATGATTATATTCACACGTTGACAGGCACGGAGACTCAGGACGGGAAAAAGGTGTACCTGATTAAGTCCATGCCCAAACCGGACGCGCCGGTTGTGTGGGGGCTGCTGAAGCTTAAAATCAGAGCGGATAATATTCTGTTGCAAGAGTCATTTTATGATGAAGATCTTGAACTGGTCAAAACAATGAGCAATGCCAAAATCCGCATGATAGGCGGCAAGCTGTATCCCACAGTGTGGACTATGCAAAAAGCCGATACCCAGGATGAATACACGCAACTGGAATATCAGAAAATTGCCTTTGATCAGCATCTGTCTGACAATCTTTTTACACTCTCATCCCTAAAATCCTTCAGACGGCGGTGAAAGACTGTGTCGATTGATACTAAAATGGCATGGCGGAATATCTGGAGGAACCCCCGGCGATCCATATTAACCATCGCGGCTATTACGTTCGCCTGTATATTGCTGGTGTTCATGCTGTCATTCCAGTTTGGCTCTTACGATGCCATGATTAAATCCGCTATCATGATTCATACCGGCAATCTGCAGGTACAAGCAAGCGGATATCATGATGACATGAACATCCGGCGGGTCGTAACCAGTCCCAGGGTGGTGGGGGCCCTGCTTGATAAAATCCCCGCGGTTGAAACCTACACGTTCAGGGCCAATGCTTTCTCCCTGGTGTCATCTACCGAACGCACCTATGGGGTGATGGTAATTGGCGTTGACCCCGCCGCGGAATCCCGGGTATCCACGCTCAAGTCATCAGTCCGCGCCGGCAGTTATTTTTCCGAAAATGATGACAACCAGGCTCTGATTGGTGACCTGCTGGCCGGCAATCTGCAAGTCGGCCCGGGTGATGAATTGACCGTCCTGGGACAGGGGCGTGACGGCTCTATCGCGGCTACGGTCGTGAAAGTCAAAGGGATATATAGTTCCGGGCAGGATGATTTTGACCGCTCCTTTATACATATCCCGTTAAAAACCTTTAATGATGTTTATGCCATGCGCGGAGCCGTTCATGAAGTCGTGGTGCTGGGCAAGACCTTAAAAACAGTGCCCTTGATAAAAAAGGCTGTTGCGGCCGGTCTGAGCAACATCAAAAGCAAATATCCGTTAGTAGCTTTAGACTGGCAAGAACTCATGCCCGGTTTGATCCAGGGTATTAAGGTCGACTTAGTCAGCGGACTGATCTTCTATTTCATACTTGTCGTCGTGGTGGCTTTCAGCATTTTGAATACCTTTTTAATGGCTATTTTCGAGCGCACCAGAGAATTCGGTGTTCTGATGGCCATGGGAACAACTCCCATGCGGCTAACCCGGCTGGTCATGCTTGAGTCGGTGACCATGATCCTGGTGGGAATTATCGTTGGCGTTATTGGCGGATGTTTGATCACCTGGTACTTCCAGGCACATGGAATCCTCATTGCCGGCCCGTCCGAAATGATGAGCCAATACGGACTGCCCGAACGATTGTATCCACGACTTTCTTGGCTGTCCGTTTTTGCCGGCCCGGCGGTTGTATTTGTCATCACTGTTTTTACCGCTTTGATTCCCGCTCTTAAAATCCGGCGCCTCCGGCCGGTGGAAGCCTTGACCTATGTGTAAGCAAAGGATTGCCTGATGAATCTGCAATTAGCCTGGCGCAATATATGGCGCAATCCGCGGCGAACTGCGGTCATCATGACTGCGGTGGTTATTGGCGTATGGAGTATGATCTTTTTGGGGGCGCTCATGCGCGGAATTATGGATGAAATGGTTCAAAACGGCATTGCGACTTTGACCGGCCATATTCAGATACATCATCAAGGCTATCGGAATGACCCGGTTATCGAAAACAGTATAACCGATCCTGACATGCTGGCGTCATTATTGAAGGAAATTCTCCCTGCCGGTGCTGTGTGGACGCCCAGGATCAGCGTCAGTGCCGTAGCGAATAATGCGCGCCATTCAGGGGGTGTGACCTTGGTGGGTATTGATCCTGTTCCGGAATCCCGCGTCTCCTTTATCGGCCCGGCCGTTACCCATGGGCGTTATCTTAAGCCCGCTGAAAAGCGCGGGATTATCATCGGCCGGGCCCTGGCGGAAAAATTCGACACCCGGCTGGGCCATAAACTTATCATGATGTCCCAGGATACCGGCAAGAATATTGCTTCCAGGGCTTTTCGTATTGTCGGGATATTCAGAACGGAAATGGAGGCCACCGAAAAACAGTATGTTTTTGTCACTTTATCGGCCGCGCAGGACATGTTGAAATTAACCAATGGAATTTCAGCGGTATCCATTTTATTGCCTGATCAGGATAATGTTGAGAACATTGCGGCGCAACTGCGGACCGCGTTGTCCGCCACTGAGTATGAAGTTCAAACATGGCAGGATCTCTTGCCGTTGCTTACGGCCTACTTGAAGATTTTTGATAACTTTGTCTTCCTGTGGTATATCGTTGTCTTTATTGCCATGGGCTTTGGTATTGTTAACACCACACTTATGGCGGTTTTCGAACGAATGAAGGAATTCGGTCTGTTCAAGGCCTTGGGTATGAGGCCGGGATGGATTATTAAGGAGGTTCTCTCCGAATCGTTTTTTATTCTGATTATCGGGATGGCCATTGGCAATCTTTTGGCTTTTTTAAGTGTTTTCGCGTTGTCCAACTGCGGAATTAATCTTTCCGCTTTTGCCGCCGGATTGGAATTTTTTGGAATGGCCCGTGTGATCTATCCTGCGGTGTGCGCTAAAGACGTGCTGTTGGCTAATGCGGTTGTTTTTTTCCTGGGACTCCTGGTCAGCATTTATCCCGCCGCTAAAGCCGCCCGGTTTACCGCCGTAGAGGCTATGACGCATACGTGAGGAAATGCTGACTGAAGGCTCGGAAACAATTTAGAATACAGGTCCTGTTAGGGAGATACCGATGAATATTGTGGAATGCATTGATGTTAGCAAAACATATCAACAAGGCAACGTTCAGATCACAGCGCTTGATAGCGTAAGTTTGTCCATCGCCAAGGGCGCTTTTGTTGCCCTGGCCGGACCGTCAGGTTCAGGCAAAACCACCCTGCTCAATATCATCGGCGGTCTGGACAAAGCCGATTCCGGGAGCATTATCCTGGACGGAAAATCCGTCGAAACAATGAATCAATCCGGGCTGGCGACTTTGCGCCTGCACAACATCGGTTTTGTCTTTCAGGCCTATAACCTTATTCCGGTACTCTCCGCTGTGGAAAACGTGGAATTTATCATGCTGCTCCAGGGAATAACAATGACCGAACGGCGCCAACGCGCTAAGACCATTCTGGATGATGTGGGGCTCGCGGGAAAATATGATCGCCGGCCGGCCGAACTGTCCGGCGGACAACAACAGCGGGTTGCTGTTGCCCGGGCCATTGTCTCCAATCCGTCTATTGTATTGGCTGACGAACCGACAGCCAATCTTGATTCCAAAGCCGGAAAAGGACTGCTGGAAATGATGAAACAAATGAATGAACAAAAAAATGTCACTTTTATCTTTTCCACCCACGATCAAATGGTGATGGATTACGCGCGCCGGCTGGTCCATATCCGGGACGGCAAGATCGCGGATGACCATGTTAGGGAGAGATAAAATAATTCGATATTACAACCCAGCTTTTCCCCTTGGCGTTTGCCTTTTATTGGTGTTGCTGTTGGTATCTTCTTTTCCTTTCCCCGCTGGAGCCGGGTCGAACGCTTTAAATCAGTCGACATATCTGGCCGCCGATCCCCAGGCCAGTCCCGCTTGGCCCGCATATGAAAAATTTGACGCGCAGTGGGGCGGGCATGTCAAAGTCCGCGGAAACGCGGCCTGGCCGGATACAAAATCATTTCTTCGGCCTGATGGTGTGCCTCCCTTTTATGACGGTAACAGTGTATTCCGACTCAAAAATAAACTTTTTTTCGAAGACTGGACCTATTTTGAGACCCATTATGTGGCTGCCATTGTAGGCGGAGAGATCTGGCAAAAAATAAGAAAACTGGAGGATGAATACCCCGCCATTTTCGATAACGGCATTATCCCGGGACAAACTCGTGACGACCGCCAGCGTTTAATGAACTTGACCTGGATCATTGAAGAAAACAACGATCTCATCCTGTATAATTACCTTGATCGTTTTTGCCTGACTCTTCTCCCGCCCTATGGCGTAATCCGTGTTGGCCGGCAGGCTGTTACCTGGGGGAACGGCCTGCTGTTTAACCCGATGGACCTTTTTAATCCATTTTCACCGTCGCAAATCGACCGGGATTACAAAATCGGTGACGATATGCTGTTAACCCAGTTTCCAATCCCCCAGGTAGGCAGCTGCCAGCTGCTTTATGTGCCGCGTCGTAATCCGTCATATAATAAAGTAGAGTGGGATCAGTCCGCTGTTGCCGGCAAACTGCACTTTGCCAAAGGTGATACCGAATTTGATGTTATGGCCGCCAGAAATTATGGCGATGTAATTGCCAGCTTGGGTAGCTGCGGGTATCTGCTTGATGCGGCCTGGCGACTGGACGGAGTATGGACATTTCTGAACAGGGATGAAGGCGCGGATGGTTACCTGGCCTTGGTGGCAAATATCGATTACTCATGGGTGTGGTGGGATAAAAACTTCTACGGATTCCTTGAGTTTTATTATAACGGTTTATGTGACAACCATTATTCAGCTGAGTATACCGATCCGGCTATTGTTGAACGGTTAGTGCGTGGCGAACTGTTTACCCTGGGTCGCAATTATTTAAGCGGGAATATCAAGGCGGAAGTTCATCCTTTGCTCAATATCTATTTGACCGTTATTAATAACCTGGCCGATCCGTCCGGAATACTTCAACCGCGGGTGGTCTGGGATGTCGTGGAAGATTTTCAGCTGACCCTGGGTGGTAATATCTATTATGGCCGCGAAGGGACGGAATACGGCGGGTTTCCAATCCCCAACACTGGTTTGCTCAACAAACCGGCGAACAATGTGTTTCTTTGGCTGGCCTATTATTTTTGAATTTTGATTTTAATTGGGGTCAAACCTTCAAATAACGATTAGCAGTCCTGCGTCTCCTCAATTCCGGATATTCGGCGGTAAAGAGGGGGATAGGGGGCACGACCACACACCGGTGCGTGGCAAGCAATTACTCCTTCATCCCGATTGCACAGAGGCGGGACGACGGCGGGTAGGCAGGGCCGGCAAGCTTGCCTTGCCGGTCGGGTGGAGGGTAGAAACGGAAGGCCATGACCGGGTCCATACGGGTGATAAATATTGCTGGCAAGTGGCTTGACCCAATGGCTCCGTGAGGCGATACGGCGGCGGGCGCGGCGGATTAAAGCCAAGCATAAAGTGTTATGTTTGGTTTCAGAATGAATGGATGAAAATTGGTGGCGTGTTACCCACATCGAAAAACAAGATTTGGCGGAAAGCATCTCGGATTCGGGCAACCGTCCCCGATCTTGTGTCGGCGTGAACAATGAACAGGAAAGACTTTTCCAGCCTGATAATCCTGTTATCCTGTCAACCATGGCTTTCATCCCGGGCATTATGCGTTATGGATCCTTTGTTCTGCCGGTCCTGGCGGTCTGCGCCGGCCTGGTCGGATGCGGCCGGGCGCGTTCCGACGCTGACCGCTCCCCATCCGTGTTGTTCGGTGAAACCACCCGCATGCGCGGATTTGATCCGGTCAAGGCTGGCGATTTTGCCTCGGCCCTGGCTGTCAGCCGGATTTACGAAGGTCTTCTGCAGTACGCATACCTCGATCGGCCTTATCGCGTGGAACCCCTGCTGGCCAAGGCCTTGCCAAAAGTCTCGGCGGACGGATTGACTTATACGTTCAAAATCCGCCGTGGTATCTATTTCCAGGATGATCCCTGCTTCCAGGCCACGGGTGGCAAGGGGCGCGCGTTGACCGCTGATGATTTCGTTTATGCGATTATGCGCGTGGCGGACCAGAAGAACGCCTCGACCGGCTACTGGGCGTTTCATGATCGCATCGTGGGCCTGGATGAATTTCGCGCGGTTTCGGGAACGGCAACGCCCACCGATTACGCGCGTCCCGTTACAGGCCTGCGCGCCACCGATCGCGCCACGCTGACGATTGTTCTGAAACGGCCTTATCCCCAGATCCTCTGGGTACTGACCATGCCCTATGCCTGCGCCGTGCCGCGCGAAGCAGTGGAGTTCTACGGCCGGGAGTTTGTCAATCATCCGGTCGGAACCGGGCCTTTCATCCTTAAATCCTGGCGGCGTAACTACCGTGTGGAATACGCGCGTAATCCGCAATGGTCCGCGACCGGCCGGCTGGAACGTTATCCCGCCGCCGGTTCCGCCGCAGATCGCGCGGCGGGCTTGTTGGCCGACGCGGGACGTCCTTTGCCGTTGCTGGATCGCCTGGTAGATTATGTTATTGCCGACGACACCACGAAGTGGATGCTGTTCCTTGACGGCCAGCTGGATCGGTTTGGCGCCATTGCGCGTGATAACTGGGAAACCATCATGACACCCGATCGGCGTTTGAACCGCGACCTGGAAGCCCGCGGCATTCGCCTGATGTCGCGCCCGACGCTGGAAATTTATTATATCGGGTTCAACATGGACGATCCCGTGGTCGGCGCCAATCGTAAATTGCGCCAGGCACTGACCTGCGCCTTTAATACCGGGCATTGGCTGCGCTTCAACAACGAGCGTGTCATTCGGCCGCTGGGGCCTGTTCCACCGGGATTGGCCGGGGCGTATGCGGGTCCGGCCCGTTTTCCGTTTGATTTGACGCGGGCCCGGCAATTACTGGTGGCAGCCGGGTATCCCCGGGGGATTGATCCCCGTACCGGCCGGCGTCTGCAGTTGACCCTGGAGTTGGCGGCGGCGGACAGCGCCGAACTACGCCAGTCCACGGAACTGCTGGTGGGTTTCATGGACAGCATTGGCGTGGTGCTGCGGCCGGTGTACAATAACAAGCCGACATTTTTTGACAAAATCGAGCGGCGGCAGGCGCAGTTATTCCGTTTAAGCTGGTCGGCCGATTATCCCGACGCGCAGAATTTCCTGCAGTTATTTTACAGCCCCAACGCGTCGCCCGGTCCGAATCGCACGAATTATTCCAATCCGGCGTTTGACCGCCTGTATGAACAAGCCCGGCTCATGCCGGATTCACCCGCGCGGACGGCCTTGTACCGGCGGATGGCGGCTATGGTCATTGCGGATTGCCCCTGGATTTTCACCCATCTGCCGCGGGCCTACGGGCTGCAGCAAGCCTGGGTGAAAAACGTCAAACTGCATGATTTTCCCTTTGGCATGGACAAGTATTACCGGGTGGTGGGGCAGGAACGCAAAAAGGCTCTGGGTGGCAGGAAGAGTTTTTGACAGGATTACAGGATGAAACAGGATTTGTTGGCCGCATAAGCGGTTGGCAAAGCCAAGACTTGTCCCGCTCCTGGCGGGATCACGTGTTCAGTTTCTGTTTGTGTAATAGTTTAGCGCGTTGAAAGCAGGATGCATTTGCATTGTGGTTGAACCACGACTCCAACCCATCACCAAATATCCCTGAACCCCCATACTGGACACCTACACTCACAGGGAATGTAATCCGTGAAATTTGCAAAAGCATAACACCTTGAAAACCAGCAAGATACGCCCAAAGTGGTGACCCGGGTCACCACTTTGGGCGCAAACCGATGGAAATCAACATTTTGCGATAATTAAAATTTCATATTTTAAAGATTTATAAAGGGGTTTTATTGCGACATTCTTTGTAATACGCACAATTAGAAAGTGTTGCGTCATGCCTGAATATGTGGTGCGGAGTAAGAC
>CAYQNY010000089.1:0-12551 GCA_964418925.1 uncultured Verrucomicrobiota bacterium | reverse complement strand
TACACAACCCATGCCATGAGAACGAATGGTGTAGCGGCAGTTCGCCAGAACTGCATGTGATTAAAATTCCTATACCTAAATTTATTCCTCCACTCGCATGGCGTCCACCGGCTGTTTTTTCGCCGCCCAGTAGGCCGGCAGAATGGATGCCGCCACTGACATGATCGTTCCCATTATCAACGCCATCCCCAGCGATCGCGCTACCGCCGCCGCCGGAAAATGCCCCAGCACCGCTCCCCCATACGTCATGAGACTTATGCCCACGCCTATCACCAGCCCCACCCCTATCCCCAACAGCGTTCCCAGGACGCCCTGCATGGATGACTCCACAAAATACGTCTGCACGATAAACTCATCCCGAGCCCCCAGGCATTTCAGCGTCCCGATTTCCTTGATCCGTTCCGTCACCGACATCATCATGGCGTTGACAATCCCCACCAGGCAGGTTAACAACGATAACCCGATCAGCAACAGCATCATCGTGTCCCGCCCGCCGGCGGCAAAAATATCCACGCCCGCCTTTTGCAGGAGCACGTTCAGCTGATCATCCTTCAGCGCGACCAGTATCTTCACCACGTCGTCCGTCACCATCATGTACGTCAAAAACGCGATCGCCAGCACCACGCCCAGCATGGTAATCATGGAGCGAAAAAAACGGCAGCGCAGACTGCCCCAGCTCACCGTCAGCACCACCTTCCACGACACCGAAACCTGGTCGGGAACGGCGGATAAAGCTTTAGATTGTATGTTCATTTAATTAGGCCACCTGTGGCGGCAACTATGTCTGATGACGCGTCTTGTCATCCAGAGCAGAGCGAAGGATCTTCTATGTGCTGAACCCTAACGAGATTCCTCACTTCCGCCGTCGCTCAAGGAGCTATGGCGGACAAGCCGTTCGGAATGACAAACTATTCCGATTGAAAATTCCCATGCCGGAGCAACATTCCATACCTCGCCATGCGATATTCAACAACATCATCACCGGCAGGTCACCGATTCAAGGTGACCGTCACGTTCGTCTCCAGAATAACCGAGAGAATCATCGAGATCACGATCAGTATCAATTCACCGACAATCAAACCGATAAAGAACCCCTTGATTCGGTGAAACGTCTCCTTGTTGCCGAACTTCGTCACCATGCTATTCGCCATCCACCCCAGTAAAATGGAAAACCAGAAACTACGCATGATGGGATTAATGAACATAACCATCCCCAGCGGATGCGGCAACCAGAATATAAATTGCCGGAAGTACAGCAAGGCGGCCATGGCCACGGCGCCGCCGCCGATCCACAGACTCAGCGCGGGCGAAACTTCCGGCGCATCCTTGGTCATGGACCGGACGACTTCGAACATGGCATTCTTTGGCAAGCTGGTGTAAAACCAGCTCTGCATGATATCGGCGCCGCCGGAGTAACACATCATAATGGCGGTCACGATCCCCGTGACAGCGGCCAGAACCACAGCCAGGATAACCGCCAGATGAAACCGCCCGCGATTCATCTTAAAGTCAGCCCGCAATTTCAGGCTATTGGCGAACGCCGGCGCGATAAATGTTTTTATATCCAGAAATATCATCGCATAATACACCATTAGCGGGGCAAAGAGAGAGGTGGAAGTCCACGACTTGTCCAATCCGAAGAAGGAGCGGATGAAATGGAACGGCCCGCCTTGACACTGGAACGACAGCACTCCCCCCTCGGTCACCGCCCGCACCAGGCCGATGGTAATTACCAGGGCCATCAAGTAGAAAAATAGCGTGTAGAACAGGTTGGCGCCCATATCGCGCCACAGAATGAGGATGAGCCCCAGCGAACAGAACACAAACAGGAACGAGGCAATTTTCAATTCCTTCCGCTCATCCGGTTCCAGTTCCTTGATCATCGCGGGCATGAACGCGCAGAGAATATACTTCCGGCACTTATACAGCACAACAGTGGAGAATACCAGCAGCGCCCCCTGCCCCTGCGCCGTGCCGTAATGCATCAGGTACCAAAAGTCCGACTTGAAGGACCTGGAATCCACGCCATGTCCGGTCCAAACCATCAATTGAAGCTCCACCAGACCGATGACATAAAAAAACCATAACGAAAATGAAATATTCTTGGGGACGAGGAACGACAGCCCGATGATCGTAAAGAACACGGGGCATGAACTATTCTTCAGCCCATCAAACGTCGTATTGACCACATAGGGATACCACGAATTGTTAAAATTTAGCGGAACAAGACCCGGCACAATGTTGGTCCTGCAGAATACGTTCCACCCCAGCACCGAGCCGGACAAAAGCGCCCCCATCCAGAACAACGGACTGCGAAACACCGGCGGAATTCCATCTTCGGCAACCAACGCCTTGGGCAGTTCCGCCAGCGGATAGGTCAGCTTTTCGTTATAGGCCCATTGCCGAAAGATCAGAAGATTCAGGGACATCAATATAATATAGGTCAGCACGATGACGAAACCCCACCGAACTACCGGACGCATCCAATGCGACCAGGGCACATCGCCGACAAAATATTGCCGCCAGGAACCTTCAATGTAAGGAAATGCTCGGGTCAAATCATTCAGACCGGCTTGAATTTCCGACACCGTAATTTTCTGTCGCAGTGCAATGCGCATGGCCTCGATACGAGCCATCACCTCGGCCACTTTCCGCGCCATTGCCAGCTGGCGGGTGCTCCGTTCCCGGGCCGACGCCGCAACGCGTTGAATATCCTGCCATTGCTCCCGTTCCGCGGCCACGGTCGCCAGCTGTCTGTCTACCTGTGACACCTCGCTGCGATCAACTTTGCGGCGCTCACCACTCAATTGCTTGAGACGCTGATCTAACTCCGCCAGATGCCCTACCGCCACGTCTTCCTTGTCGGATAACACTTTACGTATCTGTTCATAGTTTTCGGTTTTAGCCACCGGCTGTAATGCCCGCACAGCCGACGCCAGATGCCGGTCAATAGTTTCGGCATCGGCATGACTTATCGTTGCCGATTCCGGCCGGTCGTCGAGCATTGCCCGCGCCTGTTTTAGTTCATTCAAAGCCGACCGGCCGCAGGCGGCGCGTTTTAAACGCCGGCCGTAGGAATGAAAATCATCATCCGCCATGGGAATGATGCCCGGATAGGCGCGCAAACCTCGCGGCAGGCCCCGCCGAAAGATTCTGACCTTCTCAAAGGCAATATTTTCCAGTTCAGCAAGCGCCTGTTTTTCCTGCTGGAACTGTTGTTCTTCGGCCTCAATTTTCCGGGGATGTGTCTTCAGAACGTCGTCCACCACCCCGGGCGGCCCCCGAGCGGTCCACGCGGCCCACTGACTTGTAATCTGATTGTGTACATCCCGGGCATTGGCAACCGCATGTCGCGCGGCGCTGATACGAGCCGTTTTTTCCTGATCATCCGGTACTGCATCCGCCTCGGCTTGCTTCTGCTTCAAGATCGCTTCCGCCGCCGCCAGCTTGATCTGAGCCCGTTTATATGTCAGCGCCAGATCATAAACGGATTTGGTATTCAGCGACGTTTCCAGCGCCCGGCGGTAGCGATCTGCCGCCAACTGGATACCCGGCTCGGAAACAAAATACTTTTCATTGACGAACGGCACGACATAGCGATTCCACTCCGCCTGGCTGGTATTCCATTCCACATTGAACAAACTGCCGGCAATAGGCACCAATTGCTCGGTCAGCCCGAACGTGGATAACCCGGCCGAGACAGTGCCCATGATAAAGATGATCATAATCTCGCCAACGGAAAAGCGCCGCACCACGCGAATCAGACGGCAAAGAGGATTCAGCAGCAGGACCATCAGAATGAGAAGCATGTAGGGAAGGACGGCGATCTGGGTGGCCGTGACTATCATGCCCTTGCGGTTGCTGAAATAGACGGTCACTATCGCGAACGTGATCGCAAAAAGCGTCCCAACCACCAGGGATCGCAGTGATATTGTTTTTTCCTGTTTCATAGTTAAAAGATCAAGGGGGCCATCATTTTATTGAGAATGGCGAATGCCATGCCGACCATGGCCACGAGTCCCATCCCGCAGGCATATCCCGCGAGTAGGAGCGGCGTGTATTTCATCCACATGTTGCCGAATTTCTTCCGGAAATAGAACCGTCCAAGCAGGGCGCCGAGCAATTCGAACGTCGCGTAAGCCGGCGTGCCCAGGCCAAACCCGCGCAGCAGGCCGAACACCATTAACGTGGGCCCGCCTAACAGGGCCAGGACCATGTAGATACCCGTTCCAAACGCCAGGCCAACCCCGCAGTATTTCCAGCGCCACGCCTCAAAAAAGAGAGACCCGCCTTCCATGGTGGAACTCATGGTAAGACACATGGTCTTCGCCTGTAAATCCCACATTTTCTGGGCAAAAGGATAGGCCTCGGATGGAATTTCCGCCATTTTCCAGAGCAACTGGGAAAAGACCAGCGAAGCAATAATGATGATGGGGACAGTGAGTAATTGCGTTTTAACCAGACTCTTGATTTTCGTACCGGTCAGATCCATCACGCGGAACCCGACAACGGCCGGGCCGTAATTCGGCAATGGGGCCGGCGCAAACCAGATTTTAACACCACGATAGCCGCTGAGAATATAGGTGGCCTCACGGACCAGGGGGATCGCCACGGCCTGACCGGCCATGCCCTCCACTTTGGCGCACGCGTAGGAAATCAGCGGCGTATAGACAACGGCATAGACAACGAAAAACTTCCAGGGGAATCCCTCAATCAACCAGGTGGAGAACGAAATCCAGAATGCGCTGGTAAACACATAAATCCCCAGGGCAATGAAGATGGAAAAATCGCCGCGCTTGACATTATTCGTCACCAGCTTCCGCCATAAGCTGGGCCGGACTTCGCGTCGGACCGGCGCGTTCAGATCGGTCGCACCGCGATAGGAACGCAACACATTCATGAGCGGGCGAATGGTCTTGCTCAAACTAATGACAGCCACGGCAACCGTCAGCCCGATGCCGAACGAGAGATAAAAATCAATCTGGTTGACGAAAACCGTGTCAATGACATCCATACCAGGCCGCCAGTTGGTCAGGATGCCATAGTGATACATGATCGGATTGGCAATCAGCGGGGCAAAGGCCCCGATGATGCCGCCAATGACGACCCAGAACGGCAGAACCATGCCCGTCAGGATCAGTCCCACATCAATGGTGATGTTGAGCGGGGTGGCGGGAATCACATTGCCGAAGGCTTGCGTAAAATCTATGAAGGGAATGGGTATCAGCATCAGGGGTTTAACCAGGAACGATCCCGTGATGGACGGCAGCGCAATATAGATCGCTCCGTACAGCATACCGATAACGCCGCCAATGGAAAAACAGCGCCAGCGCCACGGTTCCTTCGCATTCATGCGTTCCGTCAGAGCAACAATGCCGGACGCGGCCACCGGCGCCATGGGAAAAGGCAGTTCCTCGATATCATTGGTAATGCGATACAAAACATAGCCCAACCCGAAATTATCAATTTTATTGACGATTAAGGCCAGGGAGAGGAAAGAGACCGGCGCCAGCCAGGCCTTGGTGAAAAAGGTGCGCCCCGCCTCTTTGATGGCATCCGCCGACGGCGCCACCCAGTGGGGAATTTCCTGGGCTATGCCCATGGCATTAGCATAATCGGATTGGATAAAATACTGGTTCCACAACAGGCCCTGAAATGGCGAAACCACAGTCAGACCCGCCATGTAATAGAGAATATAGACCTCCTGCATCTTCAGGTCTTTCAGGGAACGGCGGGCAATTTCAGCAAAGAGGATGATCGTCACCCATTGCGCCGAGGAGGTGATACTGGTGGCGGGTCCCATCACCAGCGCCAGGTACATGGCGCCCGGCATCATGATGAACCCCAGGAACAGCGCACCGATGACGGTTTTCCAGCTAAAACCGTCGGCATATTCCTCGGGCGGCTCCATCAGCCGCCGATATTCTTCAATTTGCTGATTTTCCGTTAATCGAGCCATAAATTGCCTTTACCCTAATACGTTCATTTGCCACCAAGGCTGCCCGGTCACAGGCAAAAAGTCGAAGGTCGAAAGTCACAGGTCAAGACTTTCGACTTGTGACTTGCAAGCGACTTTTGACTATTCTCTTTCCTTCAACTTTCGACCTTGGACCTTAGACTTTCTCTTTACTCTTGAAACAGTTCCCGGGCCTGCTCGCTGTACACGGCATGTTCGGACGCATCCAAATTCCGCCAGTGCATGAGATACTTCCGGAGCCGCTCCAGGAACGGCTTGTTCGTCGTCACCCAATTGGTGTCCTGCCCGGACACGCGGGTAATATTCATTATCAGGCGATATGCCCCAACGTGATTGTCAAATGCCAGGTGAAAATGCGCGCGCTGAGTCACGCCCAGGTCATACGGCGCCAACGCCAACTGATACTCCATATCAAAGATCGGTCTTTTTTGGGCATCCTGCCCCTGATCCCGGCGCACCAGCTCGGCAATCAGGTCGCCGATAGTAGCCTCCGTGAACCGCGAAAAATAGACGTCCAGATAGGCCAGAACGCCCGGGGCAATGGACGGGTGATAAATAAAGGGGAATATTACCTGCATGGTGTGTCCGTCATGAGGAGGCAACGACCACTTCCGTTTTCCCGACGGCACGGCCGCCTTGGTCGCCACCATGGCTGGATACAGGGTGGAGAGGAGAACAACCACAATCGTAAAAAGAATCACATAGGCCACGCTAAGCGACGAATAATTCAAGTTGATATCCTGGACCCAGCCGAACCGGTTCAGAACAATGCTGAGGACTTGCCCGATCAGGTACCCACCCACCGACCCGATCACTCCATAAACAAACGATTCAGCCAGGAAAAACATGCCGATATGATGCGGGTTGAGCCCGATGGCGTTATACACCGCAATTTCCTTTTTCCGCTCGTACACCGATCCCAGCATGGTATTGAGAATAATCGTGGCGGCGATCAACAGGGGAATCAGCAGTTTGGAAAGCCCCCCAATCGAGGTTTTATAATTGGAGCCCACGTAATAAATACCCGGTGCAATGGAACTGGATTTCTGGCCGCTACCGATCGCAAACGACACCATACTGCTGACAAAAAACTTGGCCTTGGTCGCGGTCAAAATCAAATCAATGAAGGGCCAGATCGGCTCATCGTGCTTTAATTTAACCGACACGCTGTATGGTCTGGCCCCCATTTGCCGGGCCAGATTCACCGGCACGATCAACAGGGCGGATGTATCCATGTAAAAAAAGGCATTATCTGAATTCTGGCTTTCTTGTTCTCCAAAATCCCGCTTCAGAAGCAAATCCATATCCGCGCTCTGCACTCCCTGTTCTCTGACAACACGTTTTATCGGCACCAGGGGGGCTCCATTAATATCCTTCAAGGTCCGAAACCGGGAATCATCCAGAATACCCACCACCTTCAACATCTGGCCCTGCAATATGACCGTTGCTTCAGCTGGCGCCTTGGGATCAATGCCCAGGACTTCAGCGGCGCTGGAACACAGCACTATTTCAGCGGCATGGTCGGACGAAAAAAAGCGGCCGCTGATCAGCGGCAAGGGCGCCAAAAACCCGTTTTCCGCCACGGGTAAACCGAGCAAACCATTAAAACGCCCGGCCCCACCTGTCTTCGTTTGAGCATACAGAGGCGCATCCGGCTTGGGAATCAACCAGCGGCGAACAACCAGCTGACCCCGTTTTTCAAACAGGTCGTTGAAGACCGACAGCGTGGCCTCATCCATCAGATACATCCCCGGCCAATGATACATGAACCCGGTATAGGGCACATCCTTGCCTTTGGCCACGATGGTGGGATTCATCCGTTTGGAGATACTGGTAAACGAAAGCATGGTAAAAGCAATCAGGACAATGGTGGCCGTTGTCAGCGTGGTCCGAATACGGCGCTTTTTCATATTATTAACGCCAATGAGCATGGCTTTCTGCCCCACGGTGGAGTAACCGACTTCCGGGCCGCCCTCCAGATAATTCTGGAAGAGCAGCTGCATTTCGCCCTGGAAACGGTTGTAAAGAATGCTGATGACAAACAATCCCAGCGCACCCATGATAAAGGCAACGAGGATGGCCTCGGCAGCCTGCGCCACGCGGAATGCCGGATGGATCCAGCGGAAGATAAGAAACGTAATGACAAACAGTACTGCGAACGCTCCCATCTGCGTTTCAATTTTGACGAATTTGAACATGAGTTTCTGAATAAAAAAGCAGAAGGGCAACAGCAAGGCCATATAGACCACCACCGCTTTCAGCATATCGTCGCTCGTCTGCTTGATCTGTTCATAACACTTGACATGCGCCCCCAGGGCTTCATAAAAAGCATATAGATATCCCAGATAATCCCGGCCTTGTCGGGCAGCCGTCAATTTCTTGAGGGCCTGATCGCCACGGGCGCAAAATTCCTTGGCCAGATCGCCGGCCACTGTCTTCAGTTTGGCCAGGCGAGCATGGTTAAGCACCGATAAGTCCCTGGCAACATGTAAAAACATGTCGGGTCCCAATTCTTGAGCCGAGGCAAATCCCTTCCCCTCCGGCACTTTCGGCGTGGCATTCAGCGCGACGCGTTTCTCGGGCGTCAACAGCTTGATCCGATCCTCCTGACTGAAATACATCGCGGCCAATGGCGAATTAACGACCTGTTTGACGGAAAGCACGGACCCGACTCCCGATATTCCGTATTTTCGCGGCGACGCATTGCCGACTGCCAGCAGGGGAATCAGTTTTTCCACGCTAATGACGCCGGCCGAAACCAGGGACGGGTCGTTCATGACCAACAATGGAAACTCCTGGCACTCAAACAAGGCCAGCGTCTTGATATCCAGCATTTGATCCAGCGGCCCCTCGGTATCCGCCAGTATCTTATGCTGGATATCGCCGGCATTGATGGCATAATCCACACGCACAAAATCCGGATCATAATGGAATGCCGAGATCGCATACATCACCTTCGACGGCGCGAACGGGCTCGGATTCGGATTGATCAGCCCATATTCCAGACTCGACGCCCGTTCATCCGTCAGCGAGAAGCAGGCATTCAGCACATCACCGCCTGAAACCGGAGTAAACGTATCGCAATATAATATTACCACCGAACCGGGCACGGGAATCTCCGGCATCACCGAGGCTGATAATTCATCAAAACGGTACGCTTTGGATTGGATGGCCCAGATCGTATCGCGCGCATATCTTCCCAGCAGGAGTTTGGGATCCATCTCAGCGGAGGCGGTAATGGCGGCATCGGACAATACCGTCTGAAGCATCGCCGCAAGAAACGCCGTCTCAGAAGCAATCGTTGCATAGGGCAAACGGTCAAACGTATCGCCAGGCAGAAACGCGCGACCATGACTGGTAAACACATTCTGGATCGCCAGGGCCGGCGTCTGCTGAGCCGCGTGAAAAACCAAAACACTGGAACGGTTGTGGTAACCCGGAAAATAAAACTTTTCACTGGCGCCGCCGATACCGGTCATGGTATCCACCAGCAGATTCGGCTTGCCCGCCTGCGTTACCGGCGCCCAGTCCGCCAGAATCCGGCTCATGTGATTCCCCCATCGCGCCCCCAACTGGTGTATACCCTCACGGGTCTTGAACGAATTCAATCCAATTTCTTCGGATTGCCAATCCATTTCCAGGCTGAACACCATGGATATCCGTTTGCCCCGCAGCGCCTCCCGAATGCGACTGTTGTCGTAATCCGTTTGTAATTGCTGCTCGTTCAATACGGCACAACGGCGATTATGCCGGATGATTTCATCCACGTATCCCTTCAGGGTACGCACTTCCTCGGGCGATAAATCGCTCAGTTTGGTTTTGTGCCCAACTTTATTAAAAAGCATGAGTACATTGACAAATGTGGCGCGCTCCGCCTCCAGCGCACGTCGGCGGGCTTCAAACTCCTTGGGCGAAAGATTCGGAGTCGTGGCCAGAATCAGCTGTTCCGTCTTGATTTTGTTGACATCACGCCGGGCCAACGCCACCAACGGCTGCTTCACAGTGATATTCTGACTCGTGGAATCGTCCGTCAGCGACCGGAATTGAATCAGTAGATTTTCATCATCCTGATTAAAGCCGTTCAGTTTCAAACGGCTGTACCAGGTTTCAAACATGTGCTGGACTTCGAAATCATGACTCAATACGTTACGGACTTCTTCCACGCCATCCGACAGCAGGTACCAGGCCAGCATGCGTTCGCCGAGAAAGTTCTGGGCATGCCCGTTGACGGCAACAAAAAGAACGGACCGACCGGGCGGATTTTCCTTGAACTGATTAAGAAGCTGCAGGAGGAAATAAAGATTGGCGCCGGCCTGGGCGCCGGTCGCCTTGTCCGGAACAATGCAACCGCTGTCCATCGGCGCCATGATGACACAAATCTCGCGGGCTAAATCCCTGTCCGCGCCGGGGATCAATACCCATAAATCACGCAGTTCGCGATTCTCCCACCGCGACGGTTCGGCCTGGACCTGAACAGTCGCCCGGCCTTTGGCCACGGTTTTCAATATGTCCTTGCTCTTTGGATCGTCAACATAAAAGCGAGGCACCGACACTTCCGACATCACCAGCTTGCCAATGGCGTCAAACCGCGCGTCGGCAGGGCCGCCCAGGAACACAAATCCCCTGACACCATAACGTAAAAACCGCATCCACGCCTTGCCGCAATCAAATTCCATGACCGCCAACGCGCCATTCAGTTCCTTCCCGCCGGCGGCCACGATATCATCCACTGTCCCGCGCCCCAAATAGACCAAGGGCGCCGAGAACTCCTTTTCCGTAAAATTGCCCGGACGGAACAACATGGGATGCATGGGAAACAAACGCACCGGTTCCTGTCCCGGCACAGTGATCGTGGTATCTCCCGGCAGGAATGACGGCGCGGTAAACCGGATATTGCCATGCTCCAGACCGCTGTCGGCAAAAAGAGCGGCCACTTTCTGTTCCAAGGCCAGGTTACCCGGCGATCCGGCATGACGCGCCTCGGTGCCCTGGAAAAAGGAAGTCAACTCCAGGCCAAGCTGCTGAGCTTCTTCAGGCGTCGTCCAGGGCGTTGCCAGCGCCGCCGTCACCAGCGCCGTCAGACTCCATAAGCCTATGATCACTCGTTTCATAAGGACTCGCCATCAATCGCGCCTACATTAATGTTTAGATTCTTCCGCTCTTCCAGACGGTCCACCTTTCCGTCGCGAACCCACAATATCCGATCCGACACATCCAGCATCTTCATGTCATGTGTTGCCGCGATCACCGTAATACCTTCCGTCTGTTTTAAATGCACCAGCAGTTCAATCATTTCCTTGCCCGTGTTGACATCCAGGTTCGCCGTCGGCTCGTCCGCCAGAATGATCACCGGATCATTCGCAATCGCACGCGCCACCGCCACCCGCTGCTGCTGCCCCCCAGATAACTCATACGGCCGGTGAAACACACGGTCACCCAACCCCACCTTCTTCAAAATCTCCACGCCCTTCGCCATCGCATCATCCGCTGTCAGCCCCGCAAAGATCATCGGCAGGGTCACATTCTCCAGCGCCGTCAGCACCGGCAGAATATTGTACGTCTGAAAGATATACCCGATCTTATGACAACGCATCCATGCCAATTCGAACGAGTCCAACTGGGCCACGTCAATTTCATCAATAAACACCATCCCTTCCGTCGGGGAATCAATGCCTCCGATCATATTGAACAGTGTGGATTTCCCCGAACCCGATGGCCCCATAATCGAGAGATACTCCCCCCGGTACACATCCAGAGAAATCCCGTCCAGCGCCCGGGTTACTGTCTCCCCACCCCCATAATATCGCTTCACGTCCAGCGCCCGAATAACAATATCCCGGGGCTGATCCGAACGCTCGCGTTCATGGTGATTTAAATCAGGCATACGCACGAATCCTTATCTAAACACGGACTGCGGCTTCATCCAAGACCTCATCGGAATCCTTCTATTGTAAGGATAAACGGGAAAGATAAATACTTTATGCATCTCCGGCAAGTATGGCAAGAATAAATTAATAATATAGCAGGGAAAAAACAAGGCCACCGGCCCAAAACAACATCAGTTACCACTTCCCGCACCGAAAATCGGGAAAATAATGCTTAATGAGGCATGGCAATCACACCGGGCGGGCTTGACACTTCCCGTGACCCCAGCGAGGCGTTGCATTGCACACACCGGTATTCGTACAGTTCCGCTCGGGGAAGGACGAGCAAAAGCCGCTCACGCACGGGTTGGGATTTCCGGCATTGCGGACAATACAACTCCGAAGCTGTCAAACGCTCGAATTGCTGGTGTTGCTTCATTTTAACGTGGCCCGGGCCGCATCCCGCCTTTTACGTCGCCGCCAAACGACCACGCGAACCGCGTGGCCTCGATCCACAACAGCGATCGAAGTGACGTGGTTAGCGCCTTTGGCGCTGACGTGGCGCTCCTTTTAATAGCGGAGCTTCGGCGGGTAAGTCCACCGTATTGCTTGTTCAAGCCCACAGTCATATTTAGACCCCATCCGAAAAGAATATCCAATATCCAACACTCAATTTCCAATATCCAAGGATAAGACTTCGCCGAAAAGGC
>CAYQNY010000088.1:0-12572 GCA_964418925.1 uncultured Verrucomicrobiota bacterium | reverse complement strand
TGTAAAATCAGCGTGTTGTTGGACCAAAAAGGTGACAGCCGTGCCGCGAGCATACTCCGGTAGCCGGGGTGGAACAAGCACAGATTCAGGCCTGGCCGGCAAGCGTGCTTCTTTTTCCAGCGCTTCCAGTTTGGCGTCCTTCGGTGCGAAGTATTTATACCACCAGGCCAGACCAGCTCGGACAAGTTCCTGATTCAGGTTTCGTCCGTCTTTCAGGATAACTTCCCCCAGCGTCCGGCCGTAGCGGTCTTTTCCCTCAGAAAAAATTTGCTGAACCCCTACAGGGGTGAGTTCTGGTGCTAATTGTTAATTCAAGGGCAGACCCTATTTTCCTTGCTACTAGCTGATACATGATCTATATGTTATGTTGTTGATACCCCACGTGTCCCGTAGAGGAGAACCAATGAAGAAGTACGCCTTCGCCTTCTGTCTTTGCATGTATGCAAGCATCATCACTGCGCTTCCCCAGGACGCCACATCATTGCGCCCGCACGTGCCACGGCAGGGCGCGAATCTGATCGTCAATCCGTCAATCAAGACCACAAAGGGTTGGCGTGTTATGAGAAGTGCAGGGTTTGATCCTGCGGTATCACGGACAAAGGATGGCTCAGGTTCCTTCAAACTTACCGTGCCAATTCCAGATCCACAGAGAAGCACGGTGCTGTCCGATCTCGTCCCTGTGCAGAGTGGGCAGAGATATACCTGTGCCTTCTATCTCCTGACGGCCAATGGCCCCACCTATGTGGGCGTGCAAATCGTTCTCCATGACAGCAACAAGAGGTATATTCGGAACTACATATCGGCCAGGGGTGGAGCATCGGAAGATGGCGGATGGCAGGAGTTTGCCCTTCCCTTTACCGTGCCAGCCAATGTGAGCTACATCAGGGTTGAGGCTTACAAGACCGAAAACACGAAGCCCGGTGGTCGGGTCTGGGTGGATGACTTCTACCTTGGCGTTGGACTGGGTCTGGAGCAAGCCCCTTCACCCAAGAAGGGCTTTGCCGGAGCACATGTGCGTATAGACACCCTCGGCAACTTCGAGGTCAGGAAGAAGACGGGTTGGATTCCTTTCTTTCCCCTCTGCATGTACTCGGACAATCGCCGTGATTGGTCGGTCTACTCCAGGCAGGGCTGGAACACGATGATCTGGGCGGGTGCGGCCCATCAGGTGAAGCAGGCCAGGGAGGCGGTGAGTGAGTTCAACCCTGACGGCATGATGGCCGGTTTTCAGATTTCTCAATACACCTTCCCATCCAGCGGGCTCTACAACAACCTGAAGGATCTGCGGACGAGGCTGCGGGAGCTCTTCGACCAAGGACTCGGTGACAACCTCCTGCTCTACTATTGGGACAACGAAAACCATCACGACCAGTGGCAGGTGCCGGCCAAGGTCATCACCACTATCAAGGGCCTCGACGTGAATTCAGCAGGCAAGCGGCTTCACCCCATCTATGCGCTTCAAGGGACCTTCAATATTGCACGGGTTCATGCGGCAAAGAGACTAGTGGATGTTTCGGGTGCCTACTTCGGCGGAACCACCGCCGACACGGGCGGGGCGGGGCAGGGAGGGCACGAAGGGTTCTTCGTCCTCGACCGTATAGAAGGGCAGACCAGCCCTGCTGCCTTCGCACAGTTCAACGGAGTAAATGGGCCTGGCGACATGCGGCTGCGGCTCTACAACGCGATCCTCCTCGGTGCCAAGGCCATCGGGTACTGGCGTGACTGCTTCAGCCCTGATCAGCAAAAGGAATTTCCCTCCGTGGGCCCGGTGGACAAGAAGGACTGGTGGCCTGATTTCCCAAATCTGCGACGGGAAGTTGACATCTTACTGCCACTGATTCGCAACCCACACTGGACTTCATGGGCAGCCAGGGTTGGCAATCCCAATGAGGTTCGCATCGGCACACGTAATCACAAAGGCGAGTGTTATCTGCTCCTGGTCAACCAGACCGTCAAGACGCAACAGGTGACCATTGCATTGGAAGGTTTGCCGTACGCAGCCCTCGAGGTCCGAGATATGTTCAACGACCAGAAAGTCGCGTCGATCAATGAGGGCACATTTACTGTAACACTGCCCGAGAATGGCATTAACAGTGGTACCAAAGTCCTGCGTATCGTTTCTTCCCGCGGCAACCGCTGAGCAAAAGTGCATTTACACGATTAAGTCAATTGGACTCTAATTTAATGCTTAGGAATTTCAAAGTTCATGCTCTTGATGCTCTTGTTCGTCAAATGGGTTAAAGGAATAGGCAGCGATGGTATCAGGATGAGTATAAATTTTGGAATTAGGGTCAGCCCAGGGCTAATTCTTCATCCCACTGAATTGATTGACTGTAAGGCAAATAGATAATTTAGGCTGGACATACTTTAGAGCCTGTCCCGTGAGGTGATAATTTCAGACATCCCATTGGCGATCAGAATCCCAGCAGACAACATTTTCCGGCCAGACATTCCGCTTTCAAATATTGCCTTTGAAAACCCAGCAAAATGACCGTTTTTTGACACACTTATCCCTTAATTTTTTATCTCAGAAAGCGTTTTTCAAAAGCGGCTTCAAGCCGCCTTCTTTTTCCTCCTGACGGCTGCTTGCGGCAGTCGAGCGATCACCCATAAATTGTGCATCAGTACCGCCCACGCCACATTCAATTCCCGATGGTCAAAACCCTTGCTCCTCATCGGCCGTCCCAAAAATTCGTTTGCAATATTCCAATCCGTCCTTCCGTCTGACTCCTCCGCCCCTGCAACGTCTCAAATCCCTCATCCTGACATTGTGCTTTCAGCCGCTTGAGCGACCGCGCCGCCACCCCATTGTATATTTTCCGTTTCTCCAAATACTTCCGTATCCCTGGGCTGTCAAATCCTCGATCCGCTCCCACCCCCAGCGGTTCGCTTCTGAATACCTTATGCAATCGCTCTAAACTTGTCGTCAGCAACGCCGGATCTCCCGGCGACTTCTCCCGCACCAGCCGCCAATCCACTATCACTCCATCCACCTGCTCCGCCAGAAACAGCGTATTCCCAAATTCCACTTCCGCATTCGCTTTCCCCCTCACGATCACGTGTAATTCCCTCTCATAGAGACTTAACAACTTCTCATTATTTTTCACCAGCCGTCCCCCGACAATCCGCTCATGCGCTTGCCGAACAGCCGTTGGCAGCTGCTCCAACACTCCCTCCATCCGCCGCGCAATCTGCCGCATCTGCCCTTCCGATAAATCCGTCTCCCGCCACCGCCCAGTCAAATAGGCCACCCGCCTTGGCGGCACCAGTGCAGGGAAAACTCATCGCACCGACGATTCGGGATAGCATAAAGGTAGCAGTCGGTTCCATCCGGCCTCTGCCGCATTCACGGCACGGGTTAACATCGCGACAAAGATCGGGGCAGGTGGGGTGAATCTGATACGTTAAACCTGCCTGACCGATCATATCGCTACGGCCAGTTTCCTTGGGGGGATGCCAAGGGCCAGTAATGCGTGGATCAGCAGGTCAAGGGAAACAGACGGATCGCCCTTTTCCATCATGGCTACCCGGGGTTGACTGGTGTGCAACTTATCCGCTAGTGTTTTTTGCGTAAGCCCCTTTTGCTTCCTGGTTTCCTCCAGTGTTTTTGCCAAAGCCAGCTTCATTTCAACATAGGCTTGTTCGTCAGGGGTCAGATTGAGAAAATCGGCCGCATTCCCGAACTTCCACCCCGCCTTTTCAAGCCGTTTTTGTTTTTCCGGATTCATGGTTTATTCTCCCGTTGTCATGTCGTATTCGCGCAGACGCCTACGACAGGTTTTGATAATTTGATCGGGGGTTTCC
This sequence comes from uncultured Verrucomicrobiota bacterium, assembly GCA_964418925.1. GTDB lineage: Bacteria > Verrucomicrobiota > Kiritimatiellia > JAAZAB01 > JAAZAB01 > CAYQNY01. The sequence continues at coordinate 8,768 of CAYQNY010000088.1, read as the reverse complement.
CGTGTCTTCTTGCTAAATAGCGCCTGTTCGAAAAGGTATTTTCACTCATGAATTTTCAATATCCAATGTCCAACAAGGAATATCCAACCTAAGATCGGAGCGCCGGCATCAGCGGCACGAGACAATACACTCCTTCTGCGCGCCTTTTCGGCGAAGTCTTATCCTTGGATATTGGAAATTGAGTGTTGGATATTGGATATTCTTTTCGGATGGGGTCTAAATACCTCCATAACCAGAATTGCATCCGGATCTATCCGATAAATGATTCGCCATTCGGCCCGCGCATCCTTGACGCGCAGTTCATGACAGCGCGCCCCAATGCCCGGCATAGGCCGAGAATACGGCATTGCCAACAACTCGCCGCGTTGCAATCTGCCAAGCAGACAGCCCGCCTCAATTCGCGCTTCGCTGGAAAAAGGCGGTGTCTTAATCTCACCATGCAGCCAGCCAAGCGGCTTTCTTCCTTCTTGCATTGTTTTTACCTTATATCAGAATTGATATATTTATCAATACCTATTTCTTCATTATTTTCAACAGCTCATCCCGCTTGGCTCTCCAATTCCGGGCAGTCATGCCGTCTTATTCGGTATCCGCCGGATGATACCGCGTTTCAAGTCCACTTCTCCCCAGCGCAGGGTTGCGGCGTCTCCCAGGCGCAGGCCGGTATAAATGCCGATTGCCAACAGCAGACGTATTCCCCCCTTGGCCGTGGAACATATCCGGCGCAATTCATCAATGGTCAGCTCCCGGCGGCTTTGCGGTATCTGCCGCTTACGCCGGATATTCTCCCAGGGATTTAATGTCAGCCGGGCCTTATCCTTGAGTACCCGGAACATGAGTTCAAGAAAACGGATATGCTTGTTGAAGCGATTGGCGGACAGGCCGCGCTTGGTCAGGTGTTCCGCGTATGATCGGGCCATGTCCTTTGACACGTCCCGCATGAGAAGCCCGTCCGGGTGCTGTTCCTTGATCCATGAAACAAGCTGGTCATAGTGACTCTCATACTGGCGGAGCGTTTTGGGGCCGGAATCCGGGCGGCCAGGGGCAGACAGATGGGCTATCACTTGTTTAATGATTATGACGGGGACGGCAAAGGCGATGTGGTGGTGTACCACGAAGATGCCGGTGAATTGAAGATTTTACTGTCGGGCAGCGGATATGGGCAGACGGTCGTGAGTATTGGCGGGCCAGGCTATGAGCCGGTCGGGGTCGTGAAATAACAATATGGCCGCAACCGATAACGGGTCAATGTTGGCTGCAAACTAGCGCCAATTGTTGCAAGTAGTAGCAGTAGTTGGCAAATGATATATCGGGCGGACAGGAATGGTCCGTATGGGGAATGTAACCGCCCGCGCTGATCAATGGTTGCAAACGCGTCAATTCGGCATCAATCGCGGCCGTCCCTTTGGCCAGCGCCCGCTTATCCACCCCACCCCACAGGCGTAATTCCCGGCCATATTTCTGACGCACCTTCAGGACGTCCATGCCCGCTTGTACTTCGAAGGGATAGAGAAAATTCAGTCCGGCATCCATCCATATCGGGATGAGCGGGTCAATCTGACCATCGCTGTCCAAGCCGATGTATTTAACGCCCCGCCGACGCAGAAATTCCGTAACCTGGCGATAGCGCGGGAACATGTAGCGCCGGACCATCGCCGGCGAGATGAGCGGCGCATGGTTGTAGGCCATGTCTTCCCAGAAACCGAAAGCGTCAACCGCAATCACGTCCAGAATCCGGGACATGACGGCAATGATGAAATCCGCGTTGGCTTCCATCATTTCTTCGATAAACGCCGGATCATCATGGAACAGCAGGCAGAGATTTTCCACGCCCACCAGGTTGCGCAGAGGTCCGAAAAAACCGCCCCAGCGATCCGAAATGACAATGAACGGCAATGGTTGGGCGCGCTGTTCCCGTAACGTTTGCTGCCAGTCCGGCCCAATGCGCTGGGTCAGGTCCGGCTGCATGCGTTCCTTCCAGAACGCGCGGAAGTCCCGGCGGTTTTCAACGGGGAATTTCAGGAACTGCGGCATGGAACTCGAGGCATGGCCCTTCATTTCCCGCATCAAAATGCCTTCGTGGTTGATGTAGACCACCGTCGTCTCGTTTTCCTCTATAACTCGGCGTTCGAAGGGTGGATTTGGTTGAAACCAGCCGCCATACCAGTGGCGCTGGTCGCAAATTTTCGCCGGCTGGTTGCATTTTGGATCGTAGCCTTCCTTCTGCCACCGTTCAATGGTTTCAGGCCATCCGCCCCAGTTCCAAAAGGGCGTGTGATCCATTGGTTGATACGCCATGCAGGCCTGAAAACGTTCCAGCGTGTTCATTTTGCCTCCAGAATCAAGAGCCAGTCCTGATAGATTGGCATGCGAATTTTACCGTATCCCCAGTTTCCTTGCGCGTCCGGCTTGACTGCGCCGATATCCCGTTCGGCGCCAGTGACCGGGTTGAAGAGACGCACCCGGTAGCGCACGTCTTGCTCAATGCCCTTGACGACTTTCAGGCCGGTACCCATGGGAATATAGATGAGGCGGAACTTGCCGGGAATACCGGCCGCCAGCGGAACATCGTGCCGGCCGCAGGTGAACGGCAAATCGAACAGTGCTTTGGTCCAGCCGGGCTCCACCCATTCCGGATGCGGCTCAAGTTGCCACCAGTGGTATCGCTCGAGGAAGCGTCTGGCGAGGCCGAGTTGACGGGAACCCGGCAACTGGAAGGCATCTTCCCAGGGTGTATCGCCCCATGACATGCCATGCGGCGAAGGGCCATAAGGCCGCGCGCGCGTATTCACCTGCCAGATGCCATTGGCGCCATAGGTATATCCGGCCACACCGTTCAAGATACATGCCCAGAACAACCACCGCTGGGCCTGCGATGAATCAACAGCGCCTATGCCTTCGTATAAAACCTCGCCCTCAACAACCGGCATGACCGGTTTTCTTTGATAAGACTCTTGCACCCGCTGAACTGTATTGGGCAGCGCGCTGGGAAATCCGTGGCCTGTCTGCAGCATGTCGAAATCCAGAACCGACGGGTCTTCCACACAAAGCCGGGCGCTGGAGCTGGGATGAATGGTGATCGGATGGCGATAAGGATCAATTTTTCGCACATAGGTCGCCAGTTCGGTCCAGCCTTTCTTCTGGAATTGGGCGTCTGCCTCCTTGTTGGTCGAAAGATAATAGGGCATCGTTCCTTCACCCGCCAGGCACCATATAACCGGATAGGAACCGAAGCGGGCCACGAGGTTTTGCCAATGCTTTTTCATTTTTTCAATGCCCATCCAGGGCAGGAAATATCCCCAGCAACCGACGATGCACGGCGCTAAACCAGATTTAACCAAATGCCGGATGCGGCGATCGGCCCTATCAAAATAAGCCGGGTTGATCCGGCGATAGTCCTGCTCCCAAGGAAACCCCGCCTCATTGGCGCCGCGCTGGTCAAAGGCCGGCATGTCGGGATATAAACCGGCCACAATCTGGATAACGGAAAAACCTTTCTTCACCCGATCCCTGGTCAGCGTCTGAAACCCTTTCGGCCAGGTCAGCCGCTTACACAATCCCATCCACCACGTGTCGCCCAGCCAGAAAAACGGCGTGCCGTCGGCGTGCTCGAAATAACGCTTGTCCGCCGCCACCCGGATAGGGCCGTGACAAAACAATGGGTTTGAGCCGGTATAGCGTTTTACCTGAAAATCCCCGGCCTGGCCGTGCAGTCCGGAGTCGGATGGGTCTGTGCAGACGGTCAGGAAGTGGTACTTGCCGGTCAGGGGCGATGCAAACCGCACCCGCCAGTTTTTGCCGCCGGCCCAGAAGGCCGGCACGAGCTGTTCCGCGCCGTTCTCGAGGGTGAAGCGCACGGAGAGTTCCACTTCGTTAAAAGGGTCTTTGTACGCCTTGCTCGATGTAAACGACCACTCGGCAGTTTGATTCTGATGAATCGAGTTTGCGTTCTTGGTCTTCATACTGAGCATCTCCTGTGTTGGTAATGTGGGGTTAGCGTCCCATCAGTTTGAGTTTCAGCTCCAGGTAATACATGAAATCCCGGTAGGAAATATCCGGGGGAATCGAATGGTCCAGGAAAGGAATATAACCGCCCTGTTCCAACAGCGGCGGAATTTTCGCGTAAAGTTCCTTTTCAATGGCCTGCTTGCCTTTGGCAATCTCCATTTTATCAATCCCACCCGCCAGGATAAGGTCACGGCCGAATTGCTTGCGCAACTTCAATGGGTCCATGCCGGAGGCCTGTTCCAGCGGCCAGAGACAGTTGACGCCCACCTCCATCCACAGCGGAATCAACGGCATTGGATCGCCGTCGCAATCCAGCCATATAGATTTTACCCCGCCTTTGCGGAGGGTATCAATAATCCGCTGATACGGCTTGCGGAAAAACCGGTTGAACAGTTCCGGCCCGTAAAGCGGGCCGCCTTTGCCGGCGCAGTCTTCAAAAAAGTTGAAATAATCAAACTCCACCTCCTGCAACGCCCGTTCCACAATCTGGAGGATGAAATCCGTGTTAAACTCAATCATTTCCTCCACCAGCGCGGGATCGTCGTAAAACAGATAGGAGATGTTTTCGGTGCCTACCCATGACCGCAGTTGGGAATACAACCCGAAACTTCCGTTGCCAAGAAGGCAGACCGGATAATCCCGTTTTTTCCATGTGCGCGCCTGTTCATCCCAGAGAATGGGGTAACGAACAGGCGCATGCGGGTTATAGCGCCGCTTGACATCCTGCCAGCTGGCGCGGTCAGTCACCGGATGGGCAATGTATTGATCCATGCTCATCCGCGTGCCCCGGACTGTCCCATCCTTCAGGGCTTTGGTGACAATGCCGCTCGGGTGACGCGCCGTAATGTCGTGCTCGGTCTCTGCGATGACCTGATATTCAAACGTCGGAAGCATGCCCGCATTAAGCGGAGCGTAATCATGGCGGTCGATTTTGAAGAACGGCTCGCCCTGCCAGAAATTCCAGTAGACCTGGTCGCCGGGAATGCCCTCATCCAGCCAGCGTTGAACCGTCTGTCCCCAGCACCCCAGTTCATAATTCGGCACCCAATCGGTTCGCTTACCCCGCATGATCTTGTTAAAAAATTGACGCTGGTTCATGACACAACATCCTTTCCGCGTTGTTGTTCAATCCATTGTGAAAAGTTCTTGCGAAACCCGGCTTTACGCCGTTCAATCTGCCGTAAAATATCCGGGCGCGCCCCCACGGGAGCAGAGCCCCAACTTACCGCCATCATCGCCAGGACATTTTCCAGGCGCGAACTGTTATCGATCTCCGTGGTGGAACCCATACAATATCCGCTGGGGGCATCCGCGACAGCCTGGCGGCAGACTGCGCGGACCTGGTCAGGAGTCCCATGCGCGAGAAGCTGGCTCATATCAATCCCGCCGGTCAAGAAGAGCTTGTTCCCGTAAAGACGGTACACCTCGCCCACATCCATGCCAGCCAATGTTTCAAGCGGATTGATCCCGTCAATTCCCGCGGCAATGAGATCAGGCATCACCTTCATAAGGTAACCATCCGAATGGAACAGGCAGGTGATCCCGTGTTCGTGGTAGGCATCGTTGAGCCGCCGCAGGCGCGGGAAAAATTCACGGCGCAGCCATGCGGGCGAGTGCAGTAACGTGTTTTTCATAGCGATGTCGCCATAGGTCAGCGCCCAGGGCGAGATGCCCGGGTCGGCGATGGCATGGATAATCGCAACCTCCCGATCCGTGTACAACTCCACATGTTCCGAGACGAGATCCGGCTGGTCGGCGCAAATATAACTGAAGAATTCAAGACCGATCTCGGCGCGAATCCAATCCAACCCTGTGCCGCTCTCACGCAGACAACAAACCACGTGGTCTGCGCCCATCCAACCGTACAACCGCTCGAAATTTTGTCTGATGTTCACAACTTCCTGTTTCAGGTCGGTATTTGCCGGCCACTGGCTTAACCCACGGTTCCGGGCTTGCAACCAATCCACCGCAACCTCATAGGAGGCGAACGGTTCATGCTCGTGGCGGGTACCGGAAAAACGGGCGTATTCAATTAAATCCGGGTCAGGCGTTGAATTCAGAAGCTGTACGGATGGACGGCGTGGCGCGGTGCCGACACCGCGCGCCATATCCAGCATGCGGTCGACGGCCTGGGCCTGCGTTTTAGCGCCCGCTTCACCATACGGCGCATAGACACCGGTGAAGTATTCGATGCAGTCGTCATTGAGCATCAGGTCGTAAAGGGGAACCCGATCCGTCTCCTGATGCTTGAAGGTGGCAAGCACCCGCTCCAGCTTAGTCATCTTCTGCATGCGCGTCTCCCCATGCGTCATTTATTTTCAGCGCCAATGTTCTGCCGTTTTTTCAGGATGGGCAGTTTGCATTTCACGACAAGGTCGGCCAGCCGTTCCGCGTTACGATCGATTTTGTCCAGGGATTCCCGGCTGAACATGCTTACCCACTCACGCGGAACATTCGATGCGCCCCGCAGTATCCCGGAAAGCATGGCCGCCCGGCCGGCGATCGTATCCGCGTCGCGTCCGATGTTGGTCCCGCCGATAGCGGCCTGCCGGACGTCGCCTTTGGCGATCTTGAACATGGCCAGCGCAAAGCCCCATAGTTCCAGGGGGTCTATCATGTGATATAATAAACATTTTTGGTACAGCTCTTTGCGAGCCGCCCGCACGTCGGTGTATTTGTCCGCGATTGCCAGGCATTTTTCCATGTAATCACGGCAACTTTTGAATGGACGCTTGTCGAACGTGAGCATCTGCTCCCTTGGCGCCGCCGCCAGCGCGGCGTTACACACGCTTTCCACGGTTGCGCCGGGCTTGAAGGCCTCCGCCACGGTTGCCGCAAGCATCGTCGCCGCGACCATATCAAGACCGCGCTGGTACATATATGCAATGGCCTTGGCGTCAATGGCCGCATACTCTGGATCGCCGATATGATAAATTCCCACCGGCTCCAGGCACATGACGGTCGAGCCGGTTACCACGCTCCAATGTCCGGTTATCCTGGGGTCCCAGTCCCGGCATATAAGATCATAAGCCCGCCCCATGCAGAATGGGAAGAAATGATCGCGGTTGAGCTTGTCCTGCCACGTCTTTCCAAAGTGGCGGGCCATGACCGGCGCGCCGGCGCGCTCGATATAGGTCTCCACGAGCAGCATCGCCATCTGGTTATCGTCCTCGCTCTCGAGTCGGGACGGGTCAAGAATCGTGGTTATGCCCTGCGGGTATTTCTTGTCTATAGCCTGGTACAACATGCCCTCGACCGGCGATCCCATCGCGTTGCCGATCGCGCCCGCGAGTATGCATCCACGTACTTTCTCATGTAGCAGGGATTTGCCGATGGCCTGCGGCGCGGCCAGCTTTGCGGTGACGCGGATGACCTGGGCTTCCTTGCGAATCCGTCTGTTCACCACAGCGGCCATCTTGAACCAGGGCCTGGCCGCGGGCGCCGCCAATTTGACCCAGGATTGCGGAAATGCTCCGCGCCCATGCATTGCCCCGGCAATGGCGCCGCCGATGGCGGCGGATACCGTGCAGACGAACTGGGGTGTCGGCGGAACCACGAGCAAGGCCATCATTTTTTGCGGCGCCGGGGCGTAACGCCGCAAGACCGGAAGGATGTAGTTGAGCGGATTGTACGCAATCCAGGTGTTCTCCCTGGCGGCGGACATTGCGCCGCCCGTATGATACCACGCGTTCAGGAAAGCCTTCTCGTCGGCACATTCCGCGCGTCGGAGAGAGTAATCCAGCTCGTAGAAAAGGTCCTTGTTGTGCTGGCAGGCGATTTTCATCACCGTTGCAACGATGCGCGCGCCGGTGGCATCAGGATCAAATGCGGCCGCGATGGCCGCGGCGCAAAGTCCGGCCCAGTCGGCGCCGATCCTGGTCTGCGCCACCGACGCCAGCTCCACGCCATCCAGATACGCGTAATCGGGATGCGCGCAGTGAAAAATGCCCACGGCCGGCATAGCCGCGCACATCAAGCCGTTCGGATATGTCCCCAGGCCGCTGATGCGCGGGTTCATACCCTCCCGCAAAATTTCCTGAACGGTATGAAGCCCGTCCCACCAGAAAGCCGGATAAGCGATCCCGGCATCATTCCTGAAAAGTTCGGCGAATTGTTCGGGCATGACCCGGCCTCCGCTCTTGAGGAATGCGCGCACGCCGACATCAATCAACGGCAGCGTGTCACGGATATTAATCGCGTTGGGAGTGGGCTTGTGCTTCCTGATCGTCCCCAGATCCACTTTGAACATTGATTCCGGTTGCCCGGCCTGGAATCGTTCGTCAGTCTCAACCATTCGCGCGAACCCTATGCGCGCGCCAGCCGCCGCGCCGATGAGACAACCTTCAATTTTAGCTTTCAGGGTGGCACGGTTTTCTTTATAAGAATGCATATTACGTCTTTGCATTTAGCGCTCCTCCTGTGCCTTGATTTTGTTGGCTGCGATTAGGCAGTGCATGTTTGTTTTTTCGCAGATAAAATTTACATATCAATTAAAATAGACTTGTAATAAGATCAATACGAGAATATATATGTTTAAAAATCGAGCATTTATGTTGAATAAATGAGAAAATCACTACCCATCACTTCAGATCCGCTGGCGGTTCCAGTCCTGCGGCATGGATTTAATGTCTATCCGCCCGGGCAGGTGACAGAAACATGGCAAGCGGGGGCAGGAATCTGGAATATTGGCTACACGCTTACGGGCACCGTGCGGGAGATACTGGCGCAGGGTACGACCTGGGAACAGCCACACGATTTCA
>CAYQNY010000087.1:0-12658 GCA_964418925.1 uncultured Verrucomicrobiota bacterium | reverse complement strand
TATAAGATGGAAACAGGTTCTGTTACTCCGATTAAAACTCTGGAGCAGGCGTATAAAATTCTTACAAAGGATACGATTGCTGCGGACTCGGCTCTCGAGATTGAATGTTTGCCGGTTTTAGGCCGGTGCGAAGATTGCGGCTGGTGCGGTGAAATGCCCGTGGGAAAATTTGGCTGTCAGGCGTGCGGATCGGTCAGAGCGGAAATTGTGGGTGGTAGAGAACTTTATCTGGATAATCTGGAAATAGAGGAGCAGACCAGCCCTTAAGTGAAAAGTTAACCGGGTTTATATGAGCAGTATGAACATTCGAGTATATCGGGACTTGATGGGAGCTAATGCTGAATGGGCTCAGAAAACACGTATGCTTCTGAAGGAAAAGAACTTACGCATGCTCAATTTTATCGGTTCTCCGGGTTCAGGAAAAACAACCATGCTGGCAGAGATGGTACGCCAGCTTGCCGGCAAAATGCGCTTCGCGGTCCTGGAGGGCGATGTGGAGACAACGCGTGATGCCGAGCGGATTGCCGCACTGAAGATCCCGGTCAGTCAACTCCTCACCGGCGGCGCGTGCCATCTTGAAGCCAAGCTGGTTCATTATGCTTTAAAGGACCTTCCGCTTAACGAGCTTGACATGGTCATTGTGGAGAATGTGGGCAACTTGGTCTGTCCCGCCGAGTTTGATATTGGCGAAACGGCTAAAGTCGCGATATTGAGTGTGGCCGAAGGTGAGGATAAGCCGTTGAAGTATCCGTTACTCTTTCGAGAGGCTGGCGCGGTTGTGTTGACCAAGATCGATTTATTGCCGTATCTCACCTTCGATATAGAATCCTGCGTGAATTATGTGCAACAGGTGAATGCCGCTATTCCGGTTTTCCGTCTCTCCGCCGTCCAAGGCTCCGGTATGGAGGCATGGCTTGAGTGGTTGGCAGGCTGACCGCGTTTTCTGTGAAACAGGCGGGATTAACAGATGCGCGGTAAATCCTCGCCGCTGGGAATTTCTACTATTCGTTCTCCGCCCATTTCCGTTTCAAGCAGCACCATCCCGGCTGGAGCCGGAGTGACCACGCCAATAACGCATGCATCGCGTCCATACGGATGTGATCGTAATGCGTCTAGAGCTTTTTCAGCATCTTCCTGCTGACAGACCACCACGGCTTTACCTTCGTTGGCAACGTTAAGCGGATTCAAACCCAGCATGCGGCATGCGCCGATGACTTCTCTTTTTACCGGCAAAGATGTTTCGTTTATCCGGATGCCCGCATCCGATGTCCTGGCGATATCACACAGCGCCGCCGCAAGTCCGCCCCGCGTAGGGTCCCGTAAGCAGTGGACATTGGGTATAACTTTAAGAAGTCTGTGTGTCAAATCCCAGAGCGGAGCCACATCACTGACAAGTTCAGATTCGAATTTCAGTCCCTCACGGCAACTTATGACGGCTATGCCGTGGTCACCGATCGAACCGGTTATGATAATAACGTCGCCCGGGCAAGCGTTGGAGACATGCACGTCAACGCCCGGACATCTCACGCCCATTCCAGAAGTGTTGATCAATAGCCCATTATTCTGGCCGCGTTCCACAACTTTGGTGTCACCGGTGACAATGGAAACTCCGGTTGCGCTCAATACTCTTCCCATAGACTGGATGATTTTCTCGAGGTCGCTGACGGGGAGACCTTCCTCCAGAATCAGCCCGAGGCATAAATATCTTGGTTCAGCGCCCTGCATGGCGAGGTCATTGATCGTGCCGCAGACTGCGAGCTTACCAATATCTCCGCCAGGGAAGAAGATCGGTTGGACCACATATGAGTCAGTCGTCAGGGCAAGTTCGGATTCCGGTACTGTTATGCAGGCGGCATCATCGAGCTTGGCGAGGATCGCGTTTCCAAGATTCTTGAGAATGATGTCGTTAATGATGCTCTTGGTCCGAGTTCCCCCGCCGCCATGAGACATTAATATGACTTCATCCTTTTTTTGATGCTGATTCATGATGTTCCGTGTATTTCGCGTATTTATAGTATGCCGCACAAGTGCCTTCGCTGGAAACCATGCAAGCTCCAACAGGTGTCTCCGGCGTGCACTGCGTGCGAAATAAAGGGCAGTCTGCTGGTAACTGTGTCCCCTTAAGGATAGCACCGCAAATACAGCCTGGACGTTCCCTTGGCGCCGGTATATTGAGATTGCCAAAGATAGTCAAGGCGTCGTGTTGAGCAAATTGCTTACGGATCCTTAAGCCACTATGTGGAATCATTCCAAGTCCCCTCCACCTGTCGTCGCATTCTTCAAAAACCTCGTTCATGATTGCCTGTGCCTCCGCATTGCCGCTCTCATTCACACTGCGGCTGTACTGAATAACGACCTCGGCGCGGTGGTTAAGTATTTGCTGCAATAATATGCCAATCGAGACGGCCATATCCGCAGTCTCAAAGCCGGCAACGACGCACGGAATATTGTAGTCTCTGCAGATAAACTCATACGGACGTGATCCGATGATAACACTGACATGGCCGGGGCACATAAAACCATCTATCTTTACGTCACCACTTCGCAATAACGCTGCCATGGCCGGAGGTATTGTCTTGTGGGCGCACAGGACCGAATAGTTGGATACCCCTTGGCGTTTTGATTCTCTGATGGTCCATGCGACTGCCGGCGCTGTTGTCTCGAAACCGACACCTAAAAACACGACTTGAGTCTTCGGATGCCGGATAGCTTCGTTCAGCGCATCAAGAGGAGAATAGACCACAAGTACACGGGCCCCGTGTGCACGTGCCTCCTCAAGCGATGAGTCCGTTCCGGGAACCCGAATCATATCCCCGAAACTGGCAACCAGAGTGTTCGGCTCATGCGCGATGACAATGGCGCGATCAATATAGTCGCCAGCTGTCACGCAGACCGGGCAACCTGGTCCTGAAAGCAGTAATACATTGGAGGGCAGGAGCGAGCGTAACCCGGAACGAAACGCTGCCATGGTGTGTGTCCCGCATACTTCCATGAGCTTGACCGCTCGGCCTGTTTTTTCGGACAGTCGTTGAATATTTTCAATATGGCTGGAAAATTGTTTCATCGCTCAGTTGTTATGTCTGCTCCAGTTTCTGCATTTCTTCAGTTATGGCGTTAAATTCCCGGACATCTTCCTCCGACCACTTCTGAATGGCAAAACCAGCATGGAGCAGGACGTAATCGCCGATTTCAGGGTTATGAATCAGCGATACATTGCCGGATCGGCGGACACCATTAATTTCGATGACCGCGGTATCGCCTTCAATTTCAAGTATTTTTGCTGGAACGGCAAGACACATTGTTGGCAACCACCCTGGAAAGCAAAATTGAATTTTTACGACTTTTTCGGGTAAACTCTGGCCAAAGCCACGGCGGCCTGGCCGAGGGCAAGCCCGCCATCGTTTGACGGCACGACACTGTGACAATAGACCTCAAAACTGCGTCTGAGTAATTTATCGGTAACAAGCCGGAGAAGCAAGTCGTTCTGGAAGACTCCTCCTGAAAGCGCGGTTTTGTTGATATGTTCCTGCTTGCGGATGAATACGCACATTTCCGCTACTGCTTCTGCTACCGTGTTATGAAACTTGGCCGCAATAAACTCTCGCTCTACCTTCTTTTGAATATCCGCCAGGATTTCATGGATCATCGGGCCAAAGGACAATACGGCACAGGCATCATTCGGTTCAATGACGAACTCGTAGCGTGCATCAACCCCTTCCCTGGCTAATGATTGAACGCGGATTGCTGCCTGGCCTTCGTATGAAATTGTCCCGCAGATACCCAGCATCGCTGCTACAGCATCAAATAGCCGTCCGGCACTTGAAGTCGGTGGTGAATACAAGCCCTTGGGCAGCATTTGCAGGACTATTCGAAGTTCCTCGTCGGAAATGTCAGGCAAGTGAAATCCGCCCGGCATGTCTTGGTCGCAGCCGACTTCAGCGCTTAGACAGCTCAACGCCATGCGGCTCGGCTTGCGTACTGCTTCGTCTCCGCCCGGCATGCGATATTGCTTGAAATGCGCAACGCGCCGATAATTCTCGAGGTCTGCCACTAGAAATTCTCCGCCCCAGACCGTTCCTTCCGGACTATACCCAGTGCCGTCCAGTGCTACCCCGATTACTTTTTCCTGTAGCCGGTTCTCAGCCATGCAGGCGGCAATATGCGCATGATGGTGCTGAACAGCCACAACATTTTCAATATCCGCTTCAAGCGCGTACCGGGTGGAGATATAGTCGGGATGCATGTCGTGAACGATAATCTTCGGCCTGATTTTCAAAAGACGAGTCATGTCATCAATTTGTTCGCAGAAGAAACGATAACTCATATAGTCTGTTAAGTCGCCTATATGCTGAGACATAAAGGCCTGAGAACCACGCGTGATGCAAAATGTGTTTTTCAGGTCCGCGCCGCACGCCAGCACCTGCGCGCCGTCACAGGAAAGCTGAATGTGGTCCGGCACGAATCCTCTTGACCGGCGCAAGAATAGCCGCTTACCGTTGACGAGCTTCAGCACGGAATCGTCGCAGCGGCGGATGATAGCACGATTATGAATAAGCGCATAATCTGCAATTCTTCCTAAAATTCGGTTGAGTTCATTTTCATCTTTCACCATCGGTTCTTCGGCCAGATTGCCGCTCGTCATGACAAGCGCACTCACCTCAGAGAGCAATAAGTAATGCAGCGGCGTGTATGGAAGAAATGCGCCTATATCCCGGGTGTCGGGGGATATCAGGCCTGAAAGGTGCGAACTCTGACGGCGCGATAAAATGACAATCGGCCTCATAAATGACAATAATTCTGTCTGTTCCGCTCCGGAGACTTCGCAGTTTTTCCTGATTTCGTCCAGTGAAGCAAACATAACTGCCAGAGATTTTGCCGGCCGTTTTTTTCTCTCCCTCAGCAACCTGACGGCCTTATCGTTGGTTGCGTCACATGCCAGATGATATCCGCCGAGTCCTTTCACCGCCAGGATCGCTCCTTTTTTCAGCAGCTTGGCGGCTGTCAACAGTGTGTCGCCAGGAACTCCTTGGCCGTTATGGGTTACGAGTCTGACAGCCGGGCCGCATTTTGCGCAGGCATTCGGTTGCGCGTCGAATCGGCGATTAGACGGGTCCATATACTCAGCGGCGCATTGCGCGCACATTTCAAACGCAGCCATGGACGTCCTTGCGCGGTCGTAAGGAAGTTCTTTGATGATTGTAAATCGTGGTCCGCAGTCAGTGCAGTTGATGAACGGATATCGATAGTGCCTGTCTATGGGAGTGAAGAGTTCGTTGCGGCATTGCTCACACGTGGCAAGGTCGGGCGGCATGCCGACAAGAATATCGCCGGAATGCTGACTGGGAGTAATCTTGAATCCGGTTGATCCCGTTGGAGTGATGTCTTGGGTGTGGATATCCTTAATTCGGGCTTGGCGCGGCGGGTTTTTCTTCAGTTCCTCAAAAAAGCGGTTAATGTGCTCCGCTTCTCCTTCAACCTCAATGCTAACTCCCGACGGTGTGTTCTTTACATACCCGGCCAGACCATGCTCCGTTGCATAACGATAGACGGTTGGACGGAACCCGACCCCCTGTACGCGCCCGGTTATGTTTAGGATAATTCTCTTGTTCCCAGCGGACGTGTTTTTTATGGCGCAACCGCCGTTATTTCGTAATCGTTTTCTGAGCATCAGTCTTTTTTTTCGGCGCAGTTAACAATCCTTGGGCTAATAATTCCGCTGCCTTGGCGTTGCGTGTTTTCTTGTTCGTACTTCCGAGGATAACGGCGATGACCCTCGTATCACGCCGTTGGGCAGTAGCTGCAATTTCAAAGCCGGCAGCGTAAAAATAACCGGTTTTCAATCCGTCACACCCTTTAAACGTCTTCAGCAGCGGATTGTGTGAGCGCATGATAACGGAATTGTTTCGAAATCCTCGCTCACGCGTAGACGTGTAACCTAAGGCTTCAGGGTGCTTAAGGAGCTCGCGTGCTAGAATGGCCATATCCCGCGCAGTAGTCACATCAGGTTTTTGTCCCGGCCCCGGCGGAAGTCCGTGAACTGAATGGAATTTAGTTGAATTCATACCCAGTTCCCGGGCGCGTTTATTCATGAGTTCTGTAAAAGCATCTTTGCTTCCAGCAATATGGATCGCGAGAGCCACAGCAACGTCGTTGGCTGATTGTACAATGAGCGCGTAAAGCAATTCATCGATTGAGAACACCTCGTTCTCCTTGAGCCAGACCTGAGTTCCTCCCATTCTTGAAGCTTCAGCCGTGGTAAGAACTTCTTCGTCCAGACGCAGAGCGCCTTCTTTCACGTTTTCCAGGATAATCAGAAGATTCATCAGCTTTAACATGCTGGCAGGATAACCCTTTTTGTCGGCATTGTCTTCGAAAAGGACCTTGCCACTGGCATTATCAATAACAATAGCACCCAGATAAGGATCGCGGGCAATCCGCTTTAATTTTACGGCGTGTGCATGATGTATCACCAACGCCAGCAACAAGACTGCGGACAAGACCAACCTTTTTTTAGCTCTACACATTTTTGGTTTCCTTTGTATGTGCCGTAAATTCAATAGCTGGCAGTTGGTCGGACTTGAAGCGGGAAAGTCCAACAGGCTGCTAGTTTCCAATAATCAATCACGAAGTCAACCCAAAACTAGTATCTCCTTGCAAAAACAGGCGTTATCATGATTGCAGCGGGCGGGGAAACATATTATTTTTATCTCAGACTTGTTCATTCCGACCGGTCATCACCCCCAAGCACCTTCAGTGAGATAATCCCTCTTTTTCCCGGCATAGCAGGATCTGATCACGCATCTGATTTATCGAACCATCATCTTTTTTTATTGACACGCTTGTCCGCATATGTATTACTAATTGGAAAAACGTAATACTACCTGGATATTTACTTCCCGGGTGAAAAACTGCGGTAAAAACCTGAAAGGAAAAATGCATGCAAGCCAGGGGCCTTTTTGTGGCAGCGGTAGCGTTAATCGGCATGAATGCAACGGCGCAGGTGTCAAGCAACAACACAGCGGCACCGGCATCAAGCAGCAATGCCATGGAAATCCTGGTGATAGCTTCACCGATCACGGCCTATGAAACGGTCTGCCCGGACGGGGGCGTTGTGTCGGTAGTGGGCCGCGGACAAATCGAGCGGCTGGATGCCCGTGAGCTATCCACGGCCCTGCGCAGTGTGCCGGGCGTAACGATATCGCGACTCGGCCCGCTGGGCGCCTATGGCGGCGCGAACGGCGGATCTATTTATATCCGCGGCGAGGGCGCCGGGCGGCCGGGCAGTGAAATCAGGATCTATTCCGATGGTGTTCCGCGCGAGTCGGGGGTCTGGGTCCATCCGCTCCTGGACATGGTGCCGGTGGATTTCGCGGATTCCATCTCCGTTGCCAAGGGTCCTCAGCCGCAGTCCTATGCCGGCACGTTTGGCGCGGTGGATATCCAGTCGCGCCGGCGCAATATTCCGGGGTATGAAACTGAAGGCAACTTCGGTTACGGCAGTTACCAAACCTGGATGGGCTCGCTGATGACCGGCGGCAAAATAGACTGGTTTGATTACTACGGCGGCGCCTATCACAAGGAATCGCAGGGACACCGGGCGCATGCGGCCGCGAATCTGGACGGGCAATATCTGCGACTGGGCGGAGACCTTGCGGACGAAAACCATCTGGCGTATATCCTGAATCGAACTGACAACTGGGTGCTCGATCCGGGACGCATTGACCAGCCAACTCCGATCCGCGACAAATTTGCCACCGAGACTCTGACTCAGGCCTTGCGATTGGACACGCGCTATGACGCCGTTCAGGGGTATGCCATGCTGTATATCGACGACGGCAAAATCCGCTGGGACAAGGACCATTTGACCAGCAACCCCAAGTCGCCCGCGGGCAGTTCCGATACGGACTGGAATAATTACGGTTTCCGTTCATCACATGATGTGATGATTGATCAATTAACCCTGACAGCCGGATTGGAGGCGGGTTCGGAAGGCGGGGAATCCAAAAACACGACGCTTTCCGGCGTTGTGCCGTTCCAGTTCACGGGGCACTTCAAAACCATAGCCCCTTATCTCGGCGTGCGTTATGCCATTCCCGTCAAAGACGTAACGGTCACGCCTTCCATTGGCAGTCGGTATTATGTTAGCAGTGAGTTTGACAATGAGTTTGCGCCCTGTGCCGCCCTCACGGCTAATAAAGGTCCGGTGACGGCGTTCCTATTCCACGCGCGCGGAGTCAACTATCCGGGAGTCTATGTCAAGGGCACATCGGTTTCAACGATGGACCAGTTGAAGGCCGAAGTGCTTGATAATACTGAGGGCGGCGTCCGCTGGGACTTTTCCCATCTGGCCGCTTTACAGTCCTCGGTTTTTCACATGTATGGGAATAACCTGCTGGAGGTCACGCCGAAAGGATTGCTGAACGTGGGCAAAAAGGCGGTTGACGGATGGGAGACCTCGTTGCATCTTATGCCCTGGGAGCGGCTGTCCTTTTTTGCCGGTCTCACGCTGTTGCATTCGGAATTTGACCAAACACCGCGCGCGCCAAAGGTGAGCACTAGCGCCGGCATCTCGCTCAAGGTACTGCCGAATGTTAAATTGGATATGGATGCGGAATATGTGGCTAATCAATATGCCTATAATGGCCGTTCCGGAACACCGGCGCCGGAGGACCTCGAAGAAATTGACGGGTATCTGGTGGCCAACGCCAAGATCACGCTGGATCTTACCGCTTACACCAAAGTCCAGAGCGAGTTGTATGTTTCCGTGGAAAATCTGACCAATGAAAAGTACGAGTTCCTGCCCGGTTATCCGATGCCCGGGACAAGCTGCTTCTCGGGCGCGCGCGTGAGATTTTAAATTCTTGTATCAACTGGTTATGCTAAGTGCTCGGGCTCGTAAATATGGTGATGTATTTCGAACCCACCCCCAGCCCCTCCAAGGAGGGAAACTGCGCAGAGAATCCCCTCCTTCGGAGGGGTGCCCCGCTTTTAGCGGGGCAAGCCGAAGGTTTACCGCGCCAGAGGCGTGGCGGGGTGGGTCGGTTGGATACGTCACCGTATTTTTGTGCTAACTAAGCCCGACAATCTACTGGAATACCATGAAACATCGCGAACTAGCTTATTGCGGGCTTTTTGGCGCCGCGGCCCTGCTCCTGCCCGTACTGTTTCATTTGATCCACCTCGGCCATATTTTCATGCCCATGTACTTGCCGCTGGTGGCGCTGGCGTTTTTCGTCCGGCCGGGTATGGCGGCGCTGACGGCACTTATCGTGCCCCTGTTGTCCGGCGTCGCTACAGGCATGCCGCCGTTTTATCCGCCGGTGGCGCCGGCAATGTCGCTGGAACTGGCGCTGATGGCGCTGATAATCGGGACCACGCGCGCGTTTTTCCCCCGGATCAACACGTTAATTTTATTGATGCCCGTCCTGGCGATCGGCAGAGTGGTTAATGCCATGCTTCTGTATCTGTGGGCCCGGTGTATGGACCTCCCGGCAACGTTTCTCGCGGGCATATCGCTGTTGAGCGGCTGGCCCGGACTGGTGATCATGATCGTTGCCGTTCCCGCCATTGTGCGGCTAGCGCGGGTTCCCCACGGTGTAAACGAAGAAAAAAAATAATTATTCAGTTTCGTCGGCAGGAGTGGTTGTGAGTTGACGTTTTTTGTCGGCTTTGGTACTGTTATTACGCTTGTTTATTTTGTAATATCACTGCCTATGGTTTTGGCATTGTTATCGTGTATCTATTAAGCTATCAGCAGATGGCACGCAAAAGGAAGAAATTCTTACATAAGGAGGGCAGTAATTGCATAAGCGTGACTTTTTTGATCAGGTGGCGTGCAGTGAGGATCCCCTGCTTTTTAAACAGTCGGACCACTGCAAGATAGAGATTCTAAGGTCGCGCTTGGGCCGGCTCGATGGCCTGCGCGTATTGGAGCCGGGTTGCGGCGCCGGACCGCTCACGGAGTATCTTAGTGACTGGGTCGGACCGACTGGTCATGTCCTGGCCTTTGACGTCAGTCCGCGTATGGTGGAAAAATGCCGGGCGCGCATTGGGCTTCGCGGCAACGTGGATGTTGTGGAAGGAACCCTCGAGACTATCCGCCTTTTGCCCGCTGCCTGGGACCTAATCATCTGTTTTCGCGTGTTTCCCCACTTCGACGACAAACCCCTGGTTCTCCGGCAATTCCACCTCTGCTTGGCGCCGGCCGGCCGATTGGTCATTGCCAATCTGGAGGGCAGCACACGGCTGAACCGGCGGCATGGGAGCTTTTCGCAAGCGGTCCGCCATGATCATATGCCCGGTGCGGGTGGCACAAGAAAGATGCTGGAAGAAGCCGGGTACAAAATAGTGGTCGCGCTCGACTCGGAGGATGAGTTCTATGTTGAAGCCCTTAAACCCGTACGGCCGATAATGAAACGCGGCACATCATCCATCCAGACACGCCAAGAAAGCTTAAGTTCATGACGTCGTTCCTTGATTTCTGGGGTTGTGGAAAAGGTCCTTTACGCCATTTAGCTCCATCCACGCGAATTATATGCGGAACCCTGGTGTTGGTCTGCTGTTTTGTTGCCCCGGTGCATACGCCGGTGGGTATTATTTTCTTCACCGGTGTCGTTGTCGGCTGGACGTTGCTTGGCGGCATGCCGTGGAAAAGCATCGCCGGCCTGTTCCTGTATGCCGGTATTCTTTTTCTGCCGTTATTTCTGTTGACTCCCTGGATTGAGACCCCGGCATCGGTCAACAACCGTTGGGCCAGTGCGTTGGCAGTTCCATTGGAAATAGGCATACGGGGCACGGCCAGCGTCTTTATTTGTGTGTCCACCGCTGCTATTCTCGATTTATCTGAATTGCATCGTGGTCTTACCGCTCTGCCGCTGCCGCGCCTGCTGGTCGCGCTTATCCTGCAAATCATTCATCAAACCGCCATGCTCGCGCAAGAATCACAACGCATATCGTGTGCGCTGCGGGTGCGCGGCATGACTTCGATACGCATACCGCAGATACGATATTTTTTTTCATTACCGACTATTTGGCTCCTGCGCATCAGCCATCGCGCTGAGCGTGTCGCCGCGGCCATGGATTTACGGGGGGTTGATACAACGGCCCGCAACTCCAAGACTGAACCATGGTTGCCCCTTGATGTTTTCGCCGCCACTTCCTCAGGGCTTTTGCTGGGAATGGCCATCATACTTAAATGGCTGAATAGCGCATGAACCCGATACTCACCTGTCAACATGTCACGGTAAGATACGGGCCTGAAGCCCCGGCCATCATCAAGGACATCTCGCTGGATATCGGACGGAGTGAACGGGTGGCGCTGCTGGGTCTTAACGGATCCGGAAAGACCACCCTATTATATGCATGCGTAGGTCTAATCCCGTTTGACGGCGCTATTACAGTAGGCGATATTCCTTTATCGGAAAAAACCGCCGGTACAATCCGTAACGATGTGGGGTTTCTGTTTAGCGTGCCCGATGACCAGATTCTTTTCCCGAGCGTGATCGATGACATTGCGTTCACGCTGGAACGCAGGGGATTGCCGCGCGCTGAGGCGCGGCTGAGGTCCCGGCCGCTAATGGAGCGGCTCGGGATCGCGCATCTGGCCTCTGATTCGCCCCATCGGCTCTCGCATGGACAGTTACAGCGCGTTGCCCTGGCCGGAGCGCTGGTTGCCGATCCGCCGCTTTTATTACTTGATGAGCCCTCGCTGGCGCTTGATCCGCTTGGACAGGAAGAACTCGCCGTATTGTTGACTGCGCTGAACGCCGCGATGTTCATCGCGACTCATCATGTTGACTTTGTGCGCCGGGTGTGCGGACGATTTATCGTGCTGGATGACGGGGAAATCGTTGAAGATACCGTTGATTTTGAACGTGTCGCCGGGTATTGGTGTCACCGGACCGTTAAAAATCCGCCAGTGAAAGATGGGTGAAAATCGGGATGACGCGGCAATCCGCACGGGTTGTCATTCCAAACCCTTCGGCACGCTCAAAGCAGGCCCTTCGCTCCGCTCAGGACAGGCTTAGCGAGGAATCCCTGGCCAGCCTCGGGCAGGCTCTGCCGTATCGATAATAAATGCGGCCGAGATCCTTTCCGCCACAGGCGGGGCCTAATTTTCAAATTCAATGCAGGGTTTCGCCGGTTGTCGCTGTTGCCAGCGAACAGAACTTCATTCCCTTGATAGCTCGTAATCGATATTCCAGCGCGCTAATATCTTTGGGCCGTCCGCGAACGGCCAGTATTTCCAGACAGTTATCATGATCCAGATGGAAATGCTGAGTTGCCATCACCAGATCGTGAGTGTCATGTTGAATCGAATTCAACTGGCGGGTTAAATTGCGTTTGTGGTGGTCATAGACCAGGATAATGGCGCCGGCGACTTCCTTCCCTTTCATCCAGTCCCGGTGAATCAGGTTTGCACGGATTAAATCGCCTATGGCTTTGGAGCGGGTCGGACAACCTTTCTCAGCAATGCTCCGATCGAATTGTTCCACCAGCTGTTTGTCAAGCGATACGCTCAATCGCATAAGTTCCGACATGCCGGCACCTCCTTATGCCAATAGTATTCACAAACCAACCGTTTATGGAAGTCGGAAATTGCGTTAGCCTGAATTATTCATGAAAGTCATACTTTCGTGAATAATTTACTTCAGGCCAA
>CAYQNY010000086.1:3879-12697 GCA_964418925.1 uncultured Verrucomicrobiota bacterium | reverse complement strand
GAAAGGATTTTGTGATTTCATAGATCAACACCACCAAATCCATGCTCTTCTGCCATGCCAACAACTTTTTATAAGGCTTCTCCATATCCTACCGCTCACTGCTTACCGCTTACTGCTAACTGTTCAGCCGCTCACGGCAGATTGCTGACCGGCTTATAGCCGGGAGCGCCCCAGCTTTCACCATAGAGAATGGTGATGCCCGCCAGGGTGCGGATATACCACAGCCCGTCAGCCTCATTATACACGGCCAGGTCGTAGATGCCGTCGCCGTCGTAATCGCCCGGCACCGGCGTATAATCAGGCAGGCCCCAGTATTCACCCCAGGCAATCCGCACGCCGGATACCGACTGAATAAACCAGTAACCGCTGGGCTTGTCATAGACCGCCATATCCGATATACCGTCGCCGTCGTAATCGCCCGGCACCGCCTGGTAGTCCTCGCCGCCCCACCAGGTCGCCCAGGCAATCGTGGTACCGGCCAGGGTCCGGATATACCAGCGCCCATCGGCCGCGTGATAGACCGCCAGATCCGACTTGCTGTCGCCATCGTAATCGCCCGATACCGGCTGATATCCCGGCGCGCCCCACCACTCCGCCCAGGCTATCGTGTTGCCCGCCTTGGCCAAGGCTTCCGTTTTCTCCACCGCAACGGATTCATCGGACAAGTTAGCGGACAAACCCGCGGCCGACTGGATGAACCAATAGCCGGTGTCCTCGTTATAGACCGCCAGGTCCGACTTGCCGTCGCCGTCGTAATCGCCCGGCACCGGCTGGTATCCCGGCGCCCCCCACCAATGACGCCAGACCATGATCAAGCCTGTTGCCGACCGGATAAACCAGTATCCCGACGCCTCATGATAGACCGCCAGATCCGCCTTGCCGCTGTCATCGTAATCCCCGACCACCGGCTGGTATCCGGGCTCACCCCAGATATCGCCATAGACAATGTACGTTCCCGCCACGGTCCGGATATACCAACGCCCGTCGCTTTCGTGATAGACCGCCATCTCGGCCCGGCCATCGCCATCATAATCATTGAGCGCCGTCGGCGCGGCGGCCTGCTCGCTGATCGTGATCGTCTCGCCCAGCCGCAGGGCCGTGTTGTTGCCGGGCACCGGGTCTTCCCAGGCGGACGGCAGGCAATGGCGGACATGGACAAAAACATAATAACAGCCCAACGGCAGAGTCGGTATCGTCAGATTCCGGCGCATGGCGGCCGGCAGGGCAACACCGGCGCTCGTATTGACACTCAGCGGCACGCTGTTGCTGTAGACGCCAATCCACACGTCATCGTCATCGCCAAAGACCGGATTAGCGGAAAGATAGAACTCGCTCATGACCCAGGCATTATAGGGTTCCGTCATGGCCTGATTGCCGTAATTCGCGAGGCGGAACGACACCGCGCCCGGATACCCGCCAATGGCCATCACCGGCGGCAGGAATACACAATCGGACACGCCGATATCCACCTGGCCAATCGCACGGTACCCGCTGTCAGACGCGCTCAACCCGCTGATTAACTCGGCGGTCCGGGCCTTGACCCAGTAATAATACACGGTGCCCGCGACCGTGCCGGCGTCCTGATAGACGTTGGTTGCCACGCTGTTTTGCAGTTTTGACGCGCCGGCGGAATTCGTATCGGTGCCGCGCCAAAGTTCGTAAGCCGAGGCGCCCGCGGACAAGCTCCAGACAATCGAGACATAACTGGTCGAAGTCCCGTCACTGGCCACGATGCTCAGCGGGGGCGACAGCGCGCGCCAGCCATAATCGGACCCGCTGAAGACACTGGCGCCATACGGACTTACCGATCGCACCCAGTAGTAACACATGGCACCGGGAATGGCGGTCGTGTCGTCAAAAGTAGTGAGGCTCCCGCTTACCGTTCCGACCAGGGACGCGTTGGCGGTATTATTATCCAGCGACTGATAGATATTATACGTGCTCGCAAAGGGCGAGGCAATCCAGGACACCAGGACCTTGTCCGTATAGTCGCCGTCGCTGGCGACAATGCCGCTCGGCGGGAGCGGCCCGGTGCCGCCGCTATCCACCTGGCTGAAGTCGCTGGTGCCATAGGCATTTTTGGCGCAGACCCAGTAATAATAGATGGGGCCGCGCACGATTCCGAGGTCATAGTAATTGGTCATCGTGGGGGCCGTGTAAGCGGTTTCGATCAGCATTACGGCGGTATTCGTAGCGTTGGTCCGACTTCGATAGACCTGGTGCGCGGTGGTATAATTAGTGTCGCTGACTACCCACGAGACATGGACCTGGGTCGTATAAACGCCGTCGCTGGCGTAAATTGACAAGGGCGGTGACAGCGCGCGGTAACCCCAGTCCGAAGCGCTGTATTCGCCGTGACCGAACTCATTGGTGGCCCTGACCCAGTAATAGTAATGGAAAGAGGGGTCGGTGGCATAATGGTAAAACGACAACCCGGCCGTGTTGGTCACCGATCCGGATGATTCAACATCATCCGTGATATTGGAATAGACCACGTACATATCAGCGCCAAACGACGCGCTCCAGGTCACCGGCAGGTAATCAACCGACGTGCCCTTGCCGGCCGCCACGGTCGCCGGCGGGAGCGGCGGCGTGCCGCCGTAATCATTGGAACTGAAACCGCTGATACCGAACGTGTTGGTCGCCTTAATCCAGTAATAATAC
Organism: uncultured Verrucomicrobiota bacterium; assembly: GCA_964418925.1. Classification (GTDB taxonomy): domain Bacteria; phylum Verrucomicrobiota; class Kiritimatiellia; order JAAZAB01; family JAAZAB01; genus CAYQNY01. The sequence continues at coordinate 10,033 of CAYQNY010000086.1, read as the reverse complement.
CCCACGCTCCGGGTGATATCCGCGTCGTTGTAATTGGTGACGGCGGTCAGCGCGATTTGGCCGGCGGCATTGGTAGCATCGGTTTCACTCCGCCAGACCTGGTAACCGGCCGCGCCGATTGAATTGCTCCAGGCAACGTGAACCAGGTTCGTGTAGCCGTCCTGTTCCCCCTTGCTGGCGGAAAGCCCTGTCGGCGCCAGCGGCAGGGTGCCGCCTTCGGCCGGATCGCTGAAACCGCTGACGCCCAGGGGCGCCTTAGTTTTAATCCAGTAGTAATAGACCCGGCCCAAGTTAACATCAATATTGTCCAGGTAATTGGTGCGCCACGTGGAGGCGATTTTGGGCGCGGAACTGGAAGCATTGGTCGTACTGCGATAAATCTCATAGCAGGCGGCGTACTGGACCGAGTTCCAGGTCACCAGCACGCTGTTGGTATAGGCATCCGTGCCTTTTGTGGCTGTGACCGAAGCCGGTGGCCGGGGGGCGGTGTCAAAACCATACTGGCCGGAATTCATCATATCGTGATGAAACTTCGGCCAGGGAGCATTTACGTCCATTGGGGTGGGACCATAAATCGCATAAAACCTGCCGGCTGCGGATCCGATGTAAATGGTTCCATCCATGCCGATCAGCGGGGAGGATGCCCCGCATGATGATTCAAGAGAAAACGACCAGTTGGTCGTGCCATCAACAGGATTAAGCGAATAGAGAACATTGCCCGATCCCACATAAACAGTTCCATCGGCGCCAATGGCCGCCGCGTTTGCAGGACCGATGCCCCCGCTTAAATTCCATACCCTCTGCGTTTCCCCGGAGGTCGAATCCAAGGCATAAAAACGATTAGCCGAGCCGACATAAACTATCCCATTGGTATCAATAACCGGCGAACCATAGACAGCTCCCATCGCAGCCCATTGCTGATTTGTATGCCCATTCGGGGTAACAGCAAAAACATTGCTGAATGTCGATCCAACATAGATCAAGCCATTGGTTCCGATCGCGGGTGACGATTGAAAATTACCCGCGCCATCGGTGACTAATCCATTGGTCTCGCCGGATGATCGGTTCAAACATAAAAAGCCTAAAGCTGACGATCCGATATAAACATCATCATTCGTTCCTAAAGCGGGGGAGGAATAAATATCACCCCCCATGAAATAGGTTCGATTGGTAGTGATTAAATCAGTAGTTAATTGACTAAATGTCCTTACTCCAGCTACACCCACACAATTAGCCACGTAAATATAACCCTCAGCATCCACTGCCGCGCATGAAGCAACATATCCAAAGTTATTGGAATGGATTACGACTCCGTTCGTCGCGTTCAGGCCGAGCAAAGAGTTGGTATCGCCCCCTATATATACAATACCGTTCGTCGTAATCATCGGCGAAGCATATTGAGTCCCTATAAACCTCATAGGATATGTCCAGTTGGTCGTTCCCTTTGAATTAATCGCGTACAGTAAGTTATTGCCCGAGCCCATGTACAGTGTGCCGTCCGGTCCCATGCACGGCGATGAATAGATGATCCCCGTAGGAACTTCCCATTTCTTGGTGCCATAGGTCAGGGAGGCGGCCAGGCGGGAGACAAAGCCGTCATAGGCGCCGCCGTTGTAACGGGTGCCGTAGGTGGCGTCGGAAATGGGATAGTCGCTTGAGGCGGTGTAACCGACGGCGATAACGCTGTTGCTCCCCATGGCCACGGCCGCGGCCTGGCCCTGGTCTTCGCTCGTGCCGCCCAGGTAGGTCGCGGCATAGAAGTTGGTCAAGGGTGACGTCAAGAGAGTCACAAAGGCATCGCCGGCGCCGTTATACGTCCGGTCGTAGGCATTGGCCGTGACCGGGAAATCGGTGGAGGCAGTGTAGCCGACAATAATGATGTTGGTGGTATTGGTGACGATATTAACGGCCATGGCCATGCCATTGGCCCGGTCCACGCCCGAGCCGCCCAGATACGTGGAGGCCCGCAACGTGGACATCGTGACATTCAGACTGGAGATAAAAGCATCACAGCTGCCTCCCAAGTTGGTCTGGGCCTGCGCGGCCGTCATCGGGAAATTGCCGGAATAGGTGTAGCCCGCTACATAGACGTTGGTGGCGGGGTCCAGGCCAAGCGTGGTGGCCACGTCCTGGTTGGTACCGCCCAGGTACGAGGTAATGTCCAGATTCGTCAGCGTGGCGTTCAACCGGGAAACAAACGCGTCGCACACGCCAGTCAGGTTAGTGCAGAACGCATTGGTAAAGACTGAGTTCGTCGCCGCAACGGGGAAGTCAGTGGACTTCGTATAGCCCGCCACATAGACATTGGTGCTCCGGCTCAATGCCAGGGCCTGGATGGCGTCCTCCGCGGTCCCGCCCAAATACGTGCAGGCCGAGATGGCCAGGACATTATCAAACAGGGCCACAAATCCATCCCGCGCCCCGCTGTAATTAGTGGAGTATCCCGCGCCGGTCACCGGGAAATTGGTGGACTCGGTATAGCCGGCCACAAAAACACAGTCGGCCAGGTCAACGACCAGGGCCTGGGCGGCATCGGCCCCACTGCCACCCAGGTACGTGGAGGCCGGGTTAGCGAGGTCGGAATCAAATTTTACCACCACGGCATCTATCGCGCCATTGTAGGTATTGCCGGCCGCGGGGAAATTGGAGGAATAGGTATAGCCGGCCACGAACACATTGCTGTTCGCGTCCAGGGCAATGGCATTGGCCACATCGTTGCTGGCGCCGCCGATATAAGTGGACACCAGGAGATTGGTCATGTAGAAATCGAATTTCGAGACAAAGATATCCCGGCCGCCGCTCAAACTACCGTACGCGGCGGCATTAGTGGGGAAATTGAGCGAATCGGTGTAGCCGGCCACGAGGATGTTACTGCTCCCGCCTTCCACGGCCACGGCCAGTACTCTATCCCCGCCGCTCCCGCCGACGAAGGTGGAGGACAGCATGGGATCAATGACCAGCGGCCGGGCCGGATCATAGGCGCCGAGCGCGAAGCTGAAAGTATCATCAGCCACCGCGTAGGCAATGGACACCGGCATATCGCGGCCGTCGGCATCGGTCTGCCAGGCCACCGGGGCGCTGAACCGGACCACGCCGAGTGCGGTCATGACTTCCAGTTCACCCTGCGCGTTGACCGCCAGTCCAGCGGCATCGGCTGTGCCGCAGGCGCCCGCCAGGGACACCCGGATTTGCCGAGGGTCGGCGCCGGGCGCCACCGTGAAAATCTTTTCCACATTGTTGCCATGCGCCCGCAGACTCAACTGAATGCCGTCATAAATCTCGCCCAGGATGACTTTTTCAAACGACGGCAGGTTCGATTGCCAGCGGGCGGGATCATTGCCCAGGAAACAATGGACCACGCTGGCCGCCGGCCGGCCGCCAACCGGCGCCGGTCGCCGGGCATCCAGGAAAGATTCCCGCAGGACAGCCCAGCCGGACAATTGCGGATTGCGGATTGCGGATTGCAAATTATCGGACGTATAATTTTTAATTTTCGATTTTTCCGCATGGCAAACAAGTTCATCACGCCCAAGACGTGGTGGTCCCTTGACACCTGACGCCGACGGGAAATTTCTGGTTCCAGATTCCGCAATCCGCATTCCGCATTCCGCATTGTCTTCATGCTTGGGCAGGACATAGACCACGTCGCCGGACTGCAGGACATACACCGTGCCGCCGAACGTACGGGCATAAAACCGGACGGCCGGATCCGGGATCTGGCCTTGATTGGCCACAAAGGGAATCCGCACCGTGCCGGCATGGTTCAGCACGGATTGCCTGAGGCCCGCCTGCATCGGCTGGGCCAAAGGCACTGCGGGCAGGGCTCCCCCAGCGCTCAGGAAAAACATGAGCAACCCAGCGATACATGCCCCGCCCCTGCGCGCCATCATTAATCCCGGATGCTGTGTCCAACCGAATAACTTCATAAAAACACCTTAAAATAACATTCTCTACATATTAAAAATACCATGATACACGGAGGTTGTCGAACATTATTTGCAATTACTATGGTTGTCGGTGTAGCATCCCACAGGATGCTAATGACACCGTTTCATGAATTTTGACAGGATTAACAAGATTTACAGGATTTAAAGCGATTTCGGACGGTAGATACGGGTCTTGCGTTTGATTTCCAAGCTGGCTGAGCCAAAGTTCAGCAAGAGACCCACTTCGATGCCGGTGGCGGTCAGATAGTTCACCAATTGCACTTCGTGCCCCGCGACGAGGGCTTGGACTGATTTATTCTCCACCATGACAGTGCCTTCAACCAGCATGTCGGCGGAAAAGTCGCCAACGATCACGTTGTCATAGAGAACCTTTATAGCTTTTTCGCATTCGACGACAAGACCTGCCTTACAGAGTTCATGGGCCAGCGCTTTCTGATAGACTGATTCCAGGAAACCCGGCCCAAGCGCTTGATGCACTTTCATGGCGCAACCGATCATTTTTTCCGTCAGTTCCTTATATTCCATGATCAGACAATCCTGTCCAAAATCCTATCCGAGTATTCCGTTTTGCCACGTCGCCAAGCCACGCGCAACGCGTGGCAAGCAAGTTTACCACGCCGGAGGCATGGTTTTCATGCCCTTGGCAGATCCGCCAAGGCGGAACCACGCTTGAGTTATTGCCATTTTGGCGTGGCAGCGCCCCTACATTTTCATCTCACTGCTCACCCGCCTTCGCCGGCGCACTGCGCCTGGCTATGGCGGGCAGGCCGCTCGCTGTAAACCAGATCCATATTCCGGGCGGCGGCCACTTCGTCCAGGCGGCCCACGGGTGTCGTAACCGGCGCCTGTTTCAGTGTTTCCGGATGCTCCCGCGCCTCCCGCGCCAGGTCCGTCATGGCGCGGATAAAAGCATCCAGTGTCTCACGCGTTTCGGTTTCCGTGGGCTCCACCATCATGGCTTCGGGCACGATCAACGGGAAATAGATCGTCGGCGGATGAATGCCGCGGTCGATCAGGCCCTTGGCAATATCCAGGGCCCGGATGCCGTGAATACCCAGCGGCTTGGCCGTCAGCACGCATTCATGCATGCAGCGGCCCCGGGCCGACGCCGGGTACAGCTGCCGCAGTTTCTCCTGAACGTAATTTGCGTTCAGCACGGCGTGATTGCTCACCGCGCGCAGTCCATCCCGGCCCAGCAGAAGGCAATAGGCATAGGTGCGAACCAGCACGCCGAAATTGCCGTAGAACGGCGCCACGTAGCCGATACTTTGCGGGTGATCATAATCCAGGCTGAAGGTGCCGTCTTTTGTTTTGACGACCCGGGAAATCGGCAAGTAGGGTTGCAGGCGCGGCACCACGCCCACCGGGCCGGCGCCGGGGCCGCCGCCGCCATGCGGCGTGGCAAACGTCTTGTGAAGATTGAGGTGGCAGAGGTCGAAGCCCATCTCAGCCGGCTTGCACCGGCCCATGATGGCATTGAAATTGGCGCCGTCGTAATACATCAGACCGTCCACCGCATGAATAATCTCGGCTATCGCCCGGACTTCCGGCTCGAATAATCCCAGCGTATTGGGATTGGTCATCATTATGCCGGCGGTCTGATCATTGACCGCCTTGCGCAGGCGGTCCACGTCCAGCGTGCCGCGGGCATTGGACGGCACGGACTCCACTTCGAACCCGGCCAGGGCGGCGCTGGCGGGATTCGTGCCGTGCGCCGAATCAGGAATCAGGACATGCGTTTTCCTGTTCCCGCGGTGGCGGTGATACGCGGCCATCATCATGGCGCCGGTCAATTCGCCATGAGCGCCGGCCAGCGGCTGGAGCGTGAACTCGGCCATACCGGTCAGTTCGGAGAGCAGTCGCTCGGTCTCGTAAAGGAGCCTCAGCACGCCCTGGGTCAACTGGCCGCCGCCCCGCAATTGGGGCCAGAGGGGGTGAATCTGCAGAAAGCCGGGCAGCGCGGCCACGGCCTCGCAGGCCTTGGGATTATATTTCATGGTGCAGGAACCGAGAGGATAGAAATGCGTGTCCACGGAAAAATTCTGCCGCGAGAGATTGGTGAAGTGACGGACCACTTCCAATTCCGGCGTCTCGGGAAGTTCGGCGGGACGTTGGCGCAGAAATTTCTTATGGATCAGGTCCTTATCCGGCACGGTGCGGCGCGGCGCACGCGCCGCGCGCCGGCCGGGCACGCTCTTTTCAAAAAT
>CAYQNY010000086.1:0-3779 GCA_964418925.1 uncultured Verrucomicrobiota bacterium | reverse complement strand
CGGTGCGGCGCGGCGCACGCGCCGCGCGCCGGCCGGGCACGCTCTTTTCAAAAATTAATTGCATAGTCAGGTTCTCCGAATATTTCACCACAAAGGGCACGAAGATCACGAAGTGATCTTTTTTATAAGACAAAACGCTTAAGGCCTTGTTTTAAAAGTTCGCAACTATTCAGGTCATCCAACTTTGGAGTGCGGTAGCCAGCGCTACCGCTTTTCCCGCCAGAGGCGTCCGCCGCGGCGGATGCCTATGGCATGATCACCGCGAAGCGATGGCTTCGCAGAAAGCACAGCGGGAGCGCAGTCTCCCGCACTCCATATTCGCCCCACATCTGGTGCGGCTGTCGGAACTCATGGCTACCTGAATAGTTACAAAAGTTCAACATTGAATCTGAGTTTAAAATGGCATATCCGCCTGAGACAGTTCATACGCCAGGCATTGTTCATAAGCAGATTCCAATAGGCCGGGACCCAACGTCCTATGAACCTCCAAGGCACATCCGATAACTCTATTTGATAATGCATCAAAATTCACTTCGTGTCCTTCGTGCGCTTCGTGGTTGTTCCTCTTTCAGCCGTCCAGAACGGCTTCCAGGGCGGCGACAAAGCCGTCGATTTCCTCCTTGGTCCGTTTTTCCGTCAAGGCCATGAGCAGGCAATTCTGCATGCCGTCAAAGTAGCGGCCCAGCGGAAAGCCCGCGGCAAACCCCTTGTCAATCATCGCGCTGACAACATCCGCGGCGGCGGCCGGCAGGGAGACCGTGAACTCATTGAAGAAATAATGCGGGAACGCGGCTTGCACGCCCGGGATGGCAATCAGACGCTCCCAGGCATAGGCGGCATTGGAGGCGCAGAGTTCCGCCGTCTCCACCAGGCCGCGCTTGCCGAGCAGGGACAGGTAAATCAGCGCCCGCAGGGCGCACAGCGCCTCATTGGAGCAGATATTGGAAGTGGCTTTGGCGCGGCGGATATGCTGTTCCCGCGCCTGGAGCGTCAGGACAAAACCGCGCCGGCCGCGGGCGTCGCGCGTGGCGCCGACCAGTCGGCCCGGCATTTTATGGACATACTTCCTGCGCGTCGCCATGAACCCCAGATAGGGGCCGCCGAATGAGAGCGGCAGGCCGAGGCTCTGTCCCTCACCCGTGACGATATCGGCGCCCATCGCGCCGGGCGTCTTGAGAATCCCCAGCGAGAGCGGATAGACGGAAAGGATACCCAGCGCTCCGGCCTGATGCGCTGTCTCGACCAGGTCGGTGCCGTCGTCCAGGCACCCGAAGAAGTTGGGATTCTGCAGAATGACGGCGGCGACCTGGTCGTTGCACTGCGCCCGGAGCGCCGGCCGATCCGCAATACCGTTCTTCATCGGCACCTCGATAAATTCAAAGGATAAATTGGCGGAATAGCATTTAAGCATGGCGCGATAGATTGGATTCACACCGGCATCAATCAGCACTCGCCGGCGGCGGGTGATCCGGAAGGCCATCATGATCGCCTCGAACAGCGCCGTGCCGCCGTCATAGAGGGACGCATTGGCCACTTCCATATCGGTCAGGCGTGTAATGGCGGTCTGATATTCATAAACCGCCTGCAAGGTGCCTTGCGACACTTCGGGCTGGTAGGGTGTATAGGCCGTGTACAGCTCGGCGCGGCCGGCCAGCGCGTCCACGGCGGCGGGGATAAAGTGATCATAGAACCCGCCGCCGCAGAAGTTGACCAGATGGGCCGCGCTCTGGGTCGCCAGCCGGTTCAAACGATGGGCCATTTCCATTTCGGAAAGACCGGGGGGCATGCGGAACGCGTCGGTCTGCAGGCTCGCCGGGATATCGGCAAACAGCGCGTCGAAATCCTTCAGTCCCAATTCCGAGAGCATGGCCCGATCGTCGTCAGGACTGTTGGCATGAAATGTCGCCGCCATTATCGCACTCCCCTCCCTTGATTTAACCAACGCGGGCTGTGCCCGTAACCCAATTATGAAACGCCAGGTTTTTCAACTACGAAATACGCGAAATTCGCAAAAGGGAAAGAACGTTGACGATCTGCATCTGAATATTCCTTCCTGTTTTCGTGTGTTTCGCGTATTTCGTAGTTTCTCTTCTTCTTGTTTTTTCCGCCAGAGGCGGATCTGCTCGCCTGGGCGTAGCCTCCACGCTCCGCCAGAGCGCTTCGCGGTGGCGAGTCGGCGAAGCCTCGGCCTCTGGCATGACATCGCGGTTCTGAATGGTTAAGGTACTAATCAATGCATTACACGTTCAATCAAAAATTAACTTGTTTTTTGTAGTAGTTCCTGATGTATGAGGTACTAAGGTACTTCAGCCTTCAGCCCTCTTTTTTCCCCGCGCAGTGCCTTGCGTGTGAAACGGCAATGGCACGACAACGGCCGGTAGACGCGTGCCGCGCGCCTGGATTTCCAACTGCTGTCCGGGCCGGCTCGCGGCGCGGTCCACGCCGGCGAGGGCCACCGCCACGTTGAGGCTGGGCGAGAATAATCCGCTGGTCACTTCCCCCACCCCCTGTCCGTCACTAAGCACCTGATCCGGCGGCCGCGCCGCCCGGCGCCCATCGAGCCGCAGGCCGACCAACACGCGGAACGCGCCGGAATCCAGTTCGCGGCGGACGGCATCCCGCCCGATAAACGGCTTGGTCATATCAATAAACCGGCCCTGGGCGGCGCCGGCCGGCGTGCGATCGCGATGCAACTCATGGCCGTAGAGTGGATAGCCCATCTCCACGCGCAGGGTGTCACGGGCGCCAAGACCCGCCGGTAGAATCCGACCCGGCGCCAGTATCCGTTGCCAGAACCGGACGACCTCATTGGCGGGCATAAATAATTCATAACCCCATTCGCCGGTATAGCCGGTGCGGCTGACCAGGCAGGGCACATCTCCCAGCATCACTTCCTGGAAATGAAAATAGGCCGGCTCGGGAAGCGCCGTGCCCAGCGCCTGTTCCAAAAGTTCACGGGAGCGCGGACCTTGAATATCCAGCTTCGCCGTGCGCGGCGAAAGATCCGTGAACATCGTCTCCGGCGACAGCCGTGCCTGAATCCAGGCGGCGTCGCCGGCGGCAGTGCCGGCATTGACGACCAGCCAGAAACGATCAGGCGCCAGCCGATAACAAATCAGGTCGTCGAGCACGCCGCCGTTCTCCGCCAGCAGGTAGCCGTAAGCACAGGCGCCGCGTTGCAATGCTGCCACCGGCTGGGTAACCAGGCGTTCCAGATCCACCGCGGCGGTCGGGCCCTGCAGTTCAAACTCGCCCATGTGAAAAATATCAAAGACCGAGGCCTGACGGCGCGTCTGCAGGTGCTCAGGGATAATGCCCTGGTACAACAGCGGCATGTCCCACCCGGCAAACGGAACCATCCGCGCGCCCAGCGCGACATGCTCATCATACAACGGTGTTTTCATGGTTGTTGAATTAGTCCCGAGCGCGCTTCGCGCCTCGGGAAACTTTTATAATATTCTGCCACTAAGACTCAAAGGCACGAAGAATAAAAAAAAATCTTATCCTTTTTCTTTGTGTCCCCGCCTTGCGGGGCAAGTCCCGCGCGGCGCGGGATAAACTTAGTGCTTGCCCCGCGTTTCGCGGGGTTTACCCCGCCACAGGCGGGGCCTTTGTGGCTATTTTGAAATTCCTTAGCATTAAATTAGGCGGCTTCGCCGCAACTTGTAATCAGGGCAATGCTTTATAGGAGCCGCATCCCTATGCGGCGATTCCTGTCTGCGTATCGCCGAACAGGGGTTCGGCTCCTACAAATATTCGCCGCGGCGAATTCATAGCGG
>CAYQNY010000085.1:0-12721 GCA_964418925.1 uncultured Verrucomicrobiota bacterium | reverse complement strand
AAACTGATTCGACTGGAACGCCTGATCAACCGGGAAACGATGCGAACAGTGATTGTGCCCATGGATCATGGCGTGACAGTGGGACCCATCAAAGGCATTGAAAACATGCGGGACATGGTCAATGCCGCGGCAGAAGGCGGCGCCAATGCCGTGCTCGGACATCTTGGCCTGCCCCTGCATGGGCACCGGCGGCACGGCAAGGATATCGGCCTGATTCTGCATCTTTCCGGAAGCACGGTCTGGAGTCCGGACCCGAATGCCAAGGTGCTGGTTAATACGGTGGAAAACGCCATTAAGTTTGGCGCCGACGGGGTCAGCGTGCACATCAACATCGGCGCCGAGAACGAAGCGGAAATGCTTGGGGACCTGGGCACGGTGGCCGTCACGTGTATTGAATGGGGTATGCCGCTTCTGGCCATGATGTACACGCGCGGCAAGAAATTCCAGTCGGAAACCGATCCTGAAGGCATCAAACACGCGGCGCGCATCGCGGCCGAACTGGGCGCGGATATTGTCAAGGTCAATTACACGGGTTCGCCGAAGACCTTTGCCAAAGTGGTAGCCGGCTGTCCCATTCCAGTGGTTATTGCCGGAGGTGATAAAATCAGCGATGAAAAAGCTGTTTTCCGAATGATCCGGGATGCCCTCGAAGCCGGCGGCAGCGGCGTGGCGGTTGGCCGCAATGCGTTTGGCCACGCGGCGCCGGTCAAGATGATGCGGGCGATTGCCGCCCTGGTGCATGAAAACGCGTCCATCGAGAAGGCTTTGGCCATGTTACATCGCTGACCAACATGCGCCCATCCTAAACGGTCGCAGAAAAGTCTAGCCTGACATAAAATGAATGGATTCGGCGAAGTAGAATCTATTTCCAGATGGCGGTGATGCTCCAATATATAATCATCGTCAGGAAGGCCGACACCGGAATGGTAATGACCCAGGAAGTAAATATTCGTTTGACCACGCTCAGATCAATCGCTCCGAATCCGCGCGCAAACCCCACGCCCATCACGGCTCCGACCAGCACAAACGTGGTAGAGATCGGTAACCCCATCATGGAACAGGCCAGGACCGTGGTGGCGGTCGCAAATTCAGCCGAGAATCCCCGGGTTGGCGTTATTTCGGTAATCTTGCAACCCACGGCCTCGATAACTTTCCGGCCATACATAGCCAGGCCAAGCACAATGCCCAGCCCCCCATAGGCCAAGACCCAGGCAGGCACCGGTGCCTGGATCGCCACATTTCCATGCAGGGCCTGAAAAACCCCTGCGACCGGGGCAATGGCATTGGCCACGTCATTGGCACCATGGGCAAACGACATGTAGCATGCTGTTATGACTTCCATGTATCCGAACCAGCGCTCCACGGATGTATTGGCCGCCGCCGGATCATGGTTGGGCTTACGAAAATACCTGCGCAGAAAAAGCCGGCCGGCCAGGCCGCCAACGACGGCAATAAGCAGACTCGCCGACAGCACAATCCACATTCCCCGCGCGGCCTGATCAGGGGATGGATACACATTCGATGCCACATGCTTAATAATGGAAAAGGCTATGACAAAAAACACCGCACCCAGTCCCAGCGGCACGACCGCATAGGCGCTGGCGACCGGATTATAACTGCGTAGGACAAATTTTCGAATACAGACATAGATCAAAAATCCCAGGAGCGCCCCGACCACCGGCGAAATAAACCAGCTGGCGGCAATGCTGAAAAGCTTGGTCCATTGGATGTATTCAGGACCGGCGGCAACCATGCCAAAGCCGATGACTGCTCCAATGATCGCGTGGGTAGTCGATACCGGCTGACTGAAATACGTGGCTATATTAAGCCATATCGCAGCGCCCAACAGGGCGGCCAGCATGCCGATCACAAACAGGCGTGGTGAGTGAACAAAAATGGCCGGCGACACGATGCCACCCCGGATGGTTTGCGAGACATGGGCACCAACGAAATAAGCCCCGGAAAATTCAAAAATAGCCGCTAACAGTACGGCGCGCCTGAACGTCAATGCTCCTGAGCCAATGGACGTGCCAAAGGCATTGGCCACATCATTGGCGCCGATATTCCAGGCCATGTAGAAACCGACCACCAAGGCAATAAAAAACAAGACCTGTCCCATTATGCCTGTAATCCTTGTGCCGGATTATTTTCGAAGAATCATCAGACGCAGGTTCTTACCGACGTTTTCGGCATGATCCGCAATGCTGGTCAGCGCGTGACTCATTTTATCCAGCAATATAATGGACACCGCATCCATACCTTCCATGGAATAATACTTGCGCGCCAATACACGGCTGAGCTTGTCGGTCTCCCATTCCATGTGGCATACCTGCTGGATCTTTTCCAGCACGTCATCCGCACCCGATCCCGCAAAGGAATCCTTCTGCAGTTGGGCCAGGTGCTCGGCCAAACTGAGCATCATGTCGCTGACTTGAACCACCTTGTCCACCAGGGCTAAAAACTCAGGCTGAATCTCAAGGGGTAAAAACACTTTACGGAAGGTGGCCACAACGGCAAAATCCTCAGCGTCGTCGGCCATGCGATCGAGCTGTCGAACCATGTCCAGGATATCGTCACGCGCCACCGGCAGAAAAAAACGCGTCGGTAAATGCTGACGAACTCTGTCTTTGAGCTGGTCCGCCTCGTATTCAGTTTTCGACATCTGGTGCTGAAGTTCCTTCACCCGGTCCATATCACCGGCAATGATTCCGTCGGCAATCCGGCGTATCAACCCCACACACTCGTAAATTTTACGGGCATGCTCGACCACATGCTTGAATGGAGATTCGCCGAATAATTTATCCAGGCTTCGCATGGTATCCTCCTTTATCTAGGGCTTATAGACTTCTGCGAAATGCGCCGCGTGGGGCTTGCCACGCATCCGGCGTGGTCACGCGGCCTACAAATTCCTTGTTTTTTGTAGGCCCGCTCACCGAGCGGGCGCGATTTTAGACCATTTCGCAGAAGTCTATAGGGCTTACAAAAAGTTTATAATTTTTGACCCGCCTTCGTCCCTGAGCCTTTCGACAGGCTCAAGGCCCTGAGCGGAGTCGAAGGGCGACTGACTTCCACCGTCGCTCCAGGAGCTATGGCGGACAAGACGGCTTGCCACGCGAACCGCGTGGCAAGCAAGTTCACCACGCCCAAGGCGTGGCCGCTGATCTCTTAACGAGTGGTGAAATCTTGGGGTAGCTGATATTAGGAGCAGAGTGTACAGCATAATTCATAAGACAAACAGCCGGTCCCAATCATTTTTGCCGAAACACAACGCGTCCTTTGGTCAGATCATAAGAAGAAATTTCCAGCGTAACTTTATCGCCAATGGAAATCCGGATGAAATGTTTGCGCATCTTCCCGGAAATGTGGGCTAGAATTTCCGCCCCATTGGACAGCTTGACACGGTACATGGTCGCCGGCAGGACTTTGGTGACCACACCATCCACGCGTATGACATCTTCCTTCGGATTTCCCATATCTGCCATAAATTAATTCCCGTCAACGATGCGATTAAAAAATCGGAAGTTATATTGATTGATCACCCGCTGGAATACAAGCATTTTTATTAACATCCTGCTCCAGCGCCGCGATGCGTTCCATTACCAGATCTGTAATCCGTTCATAGTCTTTCTTGTTCTCTGTCAGTCCTGAGTAGGTCTCTGGATTCAACGGTGTTCCAAAATGCACAGTGATTTTATGCGGCCGAATCACGCGGGCTCCCCGGGGAAAAGCCTGAAAACTGCCGTTCACGTACACCGGAAACACCGGCACCCTGGCCTTGGCAATCAGAAACCCAATACCGCCTTTAGCCGCCTGCAAACGACCGTCCCGCGTACGCGTTCCCTCCGGAAAAAGACACAGAGCCCCCCCGGCTTTCAGTATTGTCAGGGCCGTTTTCATGGCCCCAATATCGCCTTTCGTCCTGTCCAGCATCACCACGCCCACACGAATAGCCCACCAGCGAGACAACGGGTTTTGGAAAAGCGTATCCCGGGCCATGAACCGGACAAACCGGTAAACGATACCGCATCCAACCAGTGGCGGGTCCAGGAAACTTGCATGGTTTGACGCCAGGATGCACCCGCCCTTCACCGGCACTTGCCGTTCGCCTCGCGTCTCATAGCGAAGCCACAGGGACATCCAGACCTTGAGTAAAAATATGCATAACCAGTAAAGAAATGGCATGGGTTCCGCGTTCATAGCCCCGATATTCCTCGCCTTGTAATCAAATGTTATTTATCTGTGCCCCGTCGCCGGTGCGCGAAAAAAATCTTTTAAAGGCCGGCATGCCGCACGGTGTCCACAATCACCGCGACCACTTCGTCAATAGACAACCGTGTCGTGTCAATAATATGGGCATTAGCCGCCCGGGCCAACGGCGCCGTGGCCCGCCCACGGTCCCGGGCATCCCGCTGTAACAGTGACGTCTTGACATGGCTGAAACCGGGGGCGCCCGCTTCATCAGCCATTTCGTTCAGCCGGCGCCGCGCCCGTTCTTCCGGATCGGCATCCAGAAAGAACTTGAACGGCGTATCCGGAAACACCACGGTACCGATATCCCGGCCTTCCACCACCAGACTGCCAAAGCGGGTCATGCTCCGCAACCGCTCGACAATCCAATCCCGCACCCGCGGCATCGCTGCCACCACGCTGACCTGCTCCCCCACCCCTTCGGATCGGATTTCCGTTCCCGGATCTTCCCCATTAATAGTGAAACGGACACTGCCGCCGGCCAGGAAAAACTCCATGCGCATGGCCGTTAAGGAACGGGTAACCGCCGGCTCATTCCGGACGGACACGCCTTCCTTCAGCAGTTCCCACGTGACACCGCGATACAGGGAACCGGAGTCCACGTGCACACCCTGCAGGACTGCCGCCACGTTCCGGCTGACCGTGGATTTACCCGAAGCCGCGGGGCCATCAATGGCTATGATGAATGACGACATGACTGCTCAAGTTTGTTTTTGATAAAACATACAGGATGAACAGGATTTTCGCAAGGCGGCAGTTACGGGGTACACCCTCGCATTCACCATTATGCGCCAACCCCGTCTGCAGCACTATGCCTGCCCGCGCAAAACCACTCCCGCCTTGGCAAAGCCCGCTATGGCAGACACGTTGTCTCGGTCCATCGCGTGACGGATTAAAATTCACCACAGACATATTGACGAACGACAAGAAATAAAGAAACTAAGCATAAGAATAATGTTGGTTTAACTGCAAAGCATGCAGGGCCCTATCGCGCAACCATCCCCGCCTGCATCGCTACGCGAAGCATTGCGGGCAGGTCAGAGAATTACCGAACGAAGCGAGGTCACCCTTGAACTCGTTCCGAAACCTCAGAGCGAATGCGGGTAATGTAATTATTTCTTGTTGCCGCTCTCAATGAATATCCATACGGCGGATACGCCTTGGAGAATTTCCCTGGCCACTTCAGCGCGCGTTGGCGAGTCAATAATCATGGCCAGCGTCCTGGCGTCAAACGGCCCGGACCACAGAGTATCGCGTTGGATGGCCGCCCGGAACGCGCAGGGATAGCGGACCACAACCCAAGACAGTCTGGCCTTCGGCTTTTCCCTTTTCCATAGCTGCTGCAGTTCATCCGGGAGCGTTGCATTCAGATCGGCAAGCCTGGGTCAAGATTGACATATGCATTATCCAGAGCGTCAACAGCCTTCCTGGCGGCAGCGTTTAAAGGCTCCTTATGAAAAACAATCGCTTCATAAGCGATAAGGTTCCCAACACTCAAGCGCGTAGCGGAAAACCGGTATTGCGCAGGCGGCCCCATCTTGCGGAAACAGGACAACACCAGGCATCAGGAACACGCATGCAACAAAGCAGGCTTTTTTCATAGCACCATCAACTGTTATGATGAATGATGGCATGACCACCAAGCTCTTCCAGCTGATTCCAAAAACCGGGATACGAGGTATCCACGCAGGCCACCGGAGCAATAGTCACCGGAGCATCCGCGCGCAATGCCAGGATGGCCATGGCCATGGCAATGCGATGATCGCCATAGCTGTTCAGCGCAACGCCGCCACGAATCGGGCCTCCGCCCTGAATCGCCATGCCATCATCATATTCCGTGACCGGAACGCCCAGGGCTTTAAGATTAGCGGCCATGCCGGCAATGCGATCCGATTCCTTCACCCGCAGTTCCCGGGCATCGCGGATTTCGGTGGTTCCATCAGCCAGCGCTCCAGCCACCGCCACCAGCGGCAATTCATCAATCAGGTTGGGGATTTCACCGCCCCCGATCCGGGTGCCCCGAAGATGTCCACCCCTGACAGTAATTTCCCCGCAGGGATCAGGACTCAATGTGTGCTTGGATGGCGCCACCGTAATAACCGTCCCCATGCGCTTCAAAACATCCAGCAACGCCGTTCGCCGCGGGTTAAGCCCCACGTCATGAATCGTCACCCGCGCGCCCGGCCTGGCGGCGGCGGCCACCAGCCAGAACGCGGCGGAGGAAAAATCACCCGGCACCATCCAATCCCGCGCCGTCAAGGCCGGCCCCTGCGAACCGCATCCCTGCAGCGACAAGCAGTTGTCTTCAACCGCCAAGGGTAACCCCAGCATTTGGAACAGACGCTCGGTATGATCACGGGTCGGCAAGGGTTCGCGAATAGTTGTCCGGCCCTCGGCAAAAAGGGCGGCCAGGAGGATACATGATTTTACCTGGGCCGACGCCACGGGCATGGCGTAATCAATGCCATGCAGACACCCGCCGGTAATCCGGATCGGGGCGCGGCCGCCCGGACCCAGTAGTTCCACTTTGGCCCCCATGAGTTCCAGGGGTTCCTTGATCCGGCCCATTGGCCGGGAACAAAGCGATGCATCGCCCGTGAGTTCTGTGACCAACTGCCGGCCAGCCAGTAGTCCGGACAGCAGGCGCATACTGGTTCCCGAATTGCCGACATCCAGGGGCTGATCCGGCTGGCGCCATTGTTGTCCGCCAATCCCCTCCATTATCAAGGTGTCGCCGGCAAATTCCGCGCCGGCTCCTACGGCCTGCAACGCCCTGACCGTACTGAGACTGTCTTCACTTTGCAGAAATCCCCGCATCCCGGACCGGCCCGCAGCCAAGGCCGCCAGTATGGCCAGACGATGCGAAATGCTTTTATCCCCCGGCACCCGTAAAACACCGGACAATGGCGCGCAGGGATGCACTTGAGCCGAATCATTCATGGCTTGCCCCGGACCAGTTTCTGCCGCCGGGTTCGACTTTGCCCCAGAAAACGTTTGACCGCCTTTAGGTCGTTGAATTTCATCCAGCGCATCAGCTGTATCAACCCGGCGTTAAACGCCTGAAGCTCCTGCAGCACGGCTTTCCGGTTGCCGGCAACAATATCCTGCCATAGATCAGGAGCCCCGGCGGCAATCCGCGTGGCATCCATAAACCCGGGGCCGCAAAACCGGCCCAACCGATGCGGCTGATCCCGTCCCACCGTTGAAGCCAGCAAGGCCGCCGCCAGGTGCGGCAAATGACTGGTTCGAGCGAGCATGCGATCATGGACTTGCGGATCAACAACCGTAACCCGCGCGCCCAATCCGTTCCAGAATGTCTTGATCCGGCGCAATGCCCGCCGGGCCGTCCGGGGCGTTGGTGTCAGGATGACAACGGCATTGTCATAAATCCGCGGCGATGCCGCCTTAAGACCTTGTCGTTC
This sequence comes from uncultured Verrucomicrobiota bacterium, assembly GCA_964418925.1. Classification (GTDB taxonomy): domain Bacteria; phylum Verrucomicrobiota; class Kiritimatiellia; order JAAZAB01; family JAAZAB01; genus CAYQNY01. Next base: position 5,051 of record CAYQNY010000085.1, on the reverse strand, counting down.
CGAACCGGCAATCGGATGACTGCCAACAAACCAGGCGCCGGCATTTTCCACCACCGGTTCGGCCTGCGCCACAATCTCCGCTTTAATACTGCCGACATCAGTTACCACGGCACGGTCGGATAATGAGGACGCACACAATTTCACCAGGCCGGGAATGACACCCACGGGAACACAGAATATGACGAAATCGGCATCCCGAACCGCCAATTCCGGCCGGGCAAATGCTTCATCCACGACACCGGCGGCCAGCGCCTGACGCCGCATCCGGGCACGGCGGGCATACCCAACGACAATCTGGGATAATTTTTTACGCTTGATGGCCAACCCCAGGGATCCCCCCATGAGTCCCAGGCCGATAATAGCTACACGACGAAAGGGTCTAGCAGATGGCATCGAATCATCGTCCCTATTATTTACCCCCCCCACTCCTGCGGTTGAAGCGCAGGGGGATATATGAATTCACATTTTCTTCATTTTCGGCAGACGCGCAGGCGGCAAGCGCTTAACAAGGTCAGCGATTTTAATCGGCTTGTCGGTACGCATGCTCTTGTTGGCGGCCACGCCGATCAGGATGCTCATGGCGCCGCTGGCGTAATTTGCCGCGCGCAGATAAGGATCCTTGACGAGCTTAGTCCCAAACACGTCGGCCATGAACCGGTCATCCCCACCCCAGTGGTCGCCTTTAAACTTCTTGAGCGGAACCGATCGAGCTGGTTTGAAATGCGGATAAATCCGGATACTCATGCCGCCGGGCATGCCTTTGGCCGCAAGCGGTTTCCCCTGCGGGGTCATGGGGGCATTGATATGCTCAAATTCCAGGCGGCCATTGCTGCCGTTGAACGCATAACGGAATCCTTCGTAAGGCATGAACGCATTCAATGAATAGGACAGGAAGGCGCCGGTATCATAACTAACGACAAGATTCATGGTATCCATGATATCCACCTTCTTATGGAACACACAGCGGTCACGGATATAACCGTCGTATTGCTCACAGTTAAGGTATAAATCCTTGAGATCCTGAGAAGCCTTGATGTCCATGAAAAACGGGCATTTTTTCGAGTGCCGGCAGGTCAGGCAACGCGCCCCGTGCCCCTGCAGGCCATAACGCTTGACCATCCCGCTTTGCGCGCCGTAAAAACGCCGGGCACCCATGGCAAATACTTCCACCGGATTGGCGGAGATGAACCAGTTGACCAGGTCAAGGTGATGGGTGGCCTTGTGAAGCAGTAAGCCCCCTGATTTACCAAGTTCACCGTGCCAGCGCCGGAAATAGCTGGCGCCGTGATTAACATCGAGCATCCAATGTGCGTCCACCGACAGGATCTTGCCGATAACGCCGGTCATGAGCAAGTCCTTGACCTGGACCATGGCCGGCATATAGCGGCAGTTGAACGTAACCCGCAGGTCGCGGCCGGTGCGGTTAACGGCATCCACAATGCGCTGGCATTTCTGCTCGTCAGTCGTCATGGGCTTTTCGGAAACGACGTCACACCCCAGGTCCATGGCGCGGACGATATACCGGTCATGGGAGCAATCCACCGATGTGACCACCACAACATCCGGTTTCAACCGCCGAATCATGGCATCAAAGGCCGTGTCCAGGAACATGGGCACGGCCTTGCCATGCAAGTCCTGCCTTATTTTGCGATTGCAAAGTTCCATCCGGCCACGGTTGGTGTCACAGATACCGACCAGCTCGCACGTGGCTTGCATGGTTTTGACAAGCGCCACCGTATAGCACCATGCCCGCCCGCCTACCCCCACTTGCACATACCGCTTGCGACGAATCATTATTTGGTTTCCTTTCTAAATCCGGATTACATGACACGCAAATATTCGCTATGCAAAAAAACCCGGTTACCCATTTTTATACCTGCCTGTGACTGATAATTCAATGGTTTTTTTGACGCGCGGGCGGCAATTGTTTTCATTATACTGGATTGTACCCCTCAGGAAAGGAATGAACGGATGCATCTTTAGGTGGGGAATTCACCCTGGGAGACAACCGGTTTTAAGTCGCGGGATTGAACTAGGCCGCTATCGCCGCAACTGTAATCAGGGCAATACTTTGTAGGAGCCGCATCCCCACGCAGCGATCTTCACCTTTCGCCGAACAGGGGTTCGGCTCCTACAAATACATGCTGCTCATGGCATTTTTGTCAGCCATAGGCTCCGCCCGTGCGGATCCGCTTCAGGCGGAAGACCCGCCTCGGGCAGGAAATTCCTATGCATCAGACTCGACTCTACCAAGCGGAGATTTTTTTCGAACGTCCCAGCTGGATCAGGAATTCTTGCCGGATAGGACGGCAATGAGCCGCTTCAACTTGTCACACTTCTCCAATAGATCATGCTGACGAGTCTTCTGGATCGCAACCACCGCGGGGGGCGCTTTCTGAACAAATGTCACGTTGTTAAGCTTCTTATTGACGCCGGCCAGATCCGCAGTGGCCTTGTCCAATTGTTCGGCCAGGCGGCGGGATTCCACGGCCACGTCAATCACCCCTTTGATCGGCATGAAAATGGTCCCGAGTTTGCTGAGACTGTTGGGCATCAGACGGGTTGACACAAAAGCCGTGTTAATCTCCAGAGATTCCGCCCGGAGCAAAAAGGCGATCGAATCCCGATCAGAAACCAGCAAGGCCGCAGTCTCCTCTGTTTCCGGCTTGACGATATACTGGATTTTCATGGAGGGGGCAATCCCATAGTCAGCGCGCAGGGTTCGACCGATGCGAATCAAGTCATGTTTTTGCTCCACATAGGCCACCATGCGGCTGGAAACTCCCAGGACCGATAAATCTTCCTGGGGTTTCGGCCAGGAAGCAACGATAATGGACTCGGTATCGGTTCCATATCCCATACCATGCCAGAGTTCCTCGGTGATGAACGGCGTCAGGGGATGAAGCAATCGCAGGGCATGGGAAAACACGTAATGCATAACGCGGAGCGTCTGGTCAATGGCGCCGGCATCGCCGCCATTTAACACGTTCTTGGCGTATTCAATGTACCAGTCGCAGAACTGATGCCAGACAAATTCGTACAACTCCTTGGCGACATCGTTGAAACGAAATCGTTCCAGATTATCCGTGCAGTTGGCAATGGCGGCATGCAGGCCGGCAAGCAGGTGCTGATCGTCGGGCCGCAGTCGGCGCGGGTCCCAGGTCGGCGTGCTCATGGCCGCCACCGCACCCGACGGGGTATGCATCTGCATGAACCGGGCGGCATTCCAGATTTTGGTTAAAAAGTTCCGCCCGATTTCAAACTTATCGTTCGAGAGAAAGACGTCCTGCCCCACGGCAGTCACCATCATCAGGCTGAACCGCAGGGCATCAGCGCTGAAATCATCAATAACAGCCAGGGGATCAATCGAATTACCCAAGCTCTTGCTCATCTTGCGCCCCGCATCATCCCGCACAGTGCCATGGATATAGACCTTGCGAAACGGGATATCGCCCATGAATTCCAGGCCGGCCATGATCATGCGCGCCACCCAGAAAAAGATGATTTCCGACGCGGTAATGAGACTATCAGTGGGATAATAAAACTTAAGATCATTGGTTTGAGCGGGCCACCCCAGGACGCTGAAGGGCCATAGCCAGGATGAAAACCACGTGTCCAGCACGTCGGTATCCTGGCGAATCCTCCGGGAATGACATGCCGGGCACTCGGCCGGGCATCCTTTGGCCGCCCATTCATGACGGCAGTCATCGCAGTAAAACACGGGAATCCTGTGGCCCCACCAGATTTGCCGCGAAATACACCAGTCACGAATATTTTCCATCCACTCGAGATAGACCTTGGTCCAGCGTTCCGGCACGAACTGAATCCGGCCGTCCTTGACCGCTTCAATTGCCGGCCGAGCCAGGGGCTTCATTTTCACAAACCACTGGAGCGACAGCCGTGGTTCGATGACCGTGTCACAGCGATAACAATGACCGACGGCATGCATGTGGGGTTCGGTCTTATCGATCAAGCCCGCCTGGGTCAGGTCTTCCACGATACGTTTCCGGCATTTGAAACGGTCCAGGCCGCGGTAGGGACCGGCGGCGTCATTCATCGTCCCATCGTCATTCATGACATTGACCGGGGCCAGCCCATGGCGCCGACCCATTTCAAAATCATTGGGATCGTGAGCCGGAGTAACCTTGACCACGCCGGTGCCGAATTCGGGATCTACAAAATCATCATGGATCACGCTCAATACCCGGTTGAGCACAGGCAGCATAAACTCCTTGCCGGCCAGAGCGGTGTAGCGTTTATCACGCGGGTTCACGGCAATTGCCACGTCTCCCAGCAGGGTTTCCGGACGGGTCGTGGCAACGACCACGGCATCCTTTTTTTTGCCGCCTTTCAAGGGATAGCGGATGTAATACAGCCGGCCTTTTGTTTCGACATGCGCACTTTCCTCATCGGAAAGGGCGGTGCGACAGCGAGGACACCAGTTGATAATATAATTACCGCGGTAAATCAGCTTCTTCTGATAAAGCCGGATAAATACCTCCGCGACCGCATTACTGAGCCCTTCGTCCATGGTAAAACGTTCGCGCTCCCAGTCGCAGGACGCGCCCAATGTTTTCAGCTGACGGATAATCGTGTTGCCGTACTGTTCGCGCCAGGCCCATACCCGTTTGACAAACGCGTCCCGCCCCAGATCATCCCGCGTTTTTCCATCCTTGCGCAGGGTACGTTCCACCACATTCTGGGTGGCAATACCCGCATGGTCAGTTCCGGGAATCCAAAGCGTATTCCGCCCCTGCATGCGCCGCCAGCGAATAAGAATATCCTGAATTGTCGTATTCAGGGCATGGCCCATGTGTAGAATGCCGGTAACATTCGGGGGCGGAATCACAATGCAATACGGCCTGCCGCCCCGATCCGCGTCGGTATGAAAAGCATGGGTCTCCAGCCAGCGGTGATACCACTCCTTTTCAACGCTCGCCGCGATATAGTTTTTTTTCAATTCCACCACGATGACTCCTTACTGATTCCATGACTAGACTTCTGCGAAATGGTCTAAAATCGCGCCCACTCGGTGAGTGGGCCTATCCCGT
>CAYQNY010000084.1:0-12864 GCA_964418925.1 uncultured Verrucomicrobiota bacterium | reverse complement strand
CCGGAAGCGTTCTCGGTGCCGATATAGATTCCGGAAATATCAGGGTGTTTTTCAAACACCTCGCGCGCAGCCGGAAATCCTTTCGCGGGATCGTCATACGTTTCCCCAATCCCGGCCAGTTTTACCCGGGATTGATTCAGCCAACTCTGAAATCCATCTATTTTCAAGTCGTGATCCAGCACGCCCTTCCGGCCTATGAAAACCGCAACAGAATGGCCCGGCACCATCCAATCAAGCGTCTCGGCCGCCATGCGTCCGCACCGGCGGCAATCGTGCCATACGGAACAAATCTGTGGTCCTCCCGGAATATCGCTTCCAAGCAGAACAAATGGAATTTTGGCCTCTTTGAGAATTTGCCGGGCCTCATTCAGACATTCCGTGGTGTAATCTGATAAACAGAGAATCAATCCTGAAACTTCACTGGCGGCCAATTCCCTGATGGCGGATATGAAAGAATTTTCATTCCCCGCCGGAAGAGGACGCAAGAGCGAATTGACGCGATGGTCACGAAGCCGCTCCAGGCTTTCTCTGGCGCCGCGAATGAGCAATCCGGTATGACTTGGCCACACGTCCGGATACACAAAACCGATTGAGAGAACCGAACGGGCAAGCGCTCTGGCCAGCGTGTTGGGCCGGTATCCGAGACGCGCGGCGGCCTTTATCACCAGTTCCCGCGTCTCGGGACTGATGCGCGGCTTATTGTTCAGGGCCTTGTTGATTGTGCATACCGAAAGCCCGATTTCCCGGGCCAATTTCTTGATCGTGATGCGCGGTTGTGAATACATGTAAAAATCCCAGTGAATATTGGGAAATTATATTGGGAAAATGTAATGCCTCTATCTTTGGCTATTTTTCCATCCGCATTACTAACATCGTATGATACCGGAACGGCGGCACTGCTACTGTTGCCTTGCCGTCGGATACTTCAGCCTTTAACGCCTGTTGCACCACCTGCTGTTCCTCTTCAAAGTAATACGGACGGCAGGCCTGCGTCGTTTGCAATTCCCCTGAACCTATATCAGCAGTAATTTTCACGCCCGCCAGCGGCTCCGGCTCGTCGGCCCAGTTTAAATCGAATTTTTCAGTAGGAGGTATCCGCACAAGGTGTACTATCAGGTCGTAGCCACTATCGGTCTTACGCTTATACACCAGCCGCTTCCACCAGATTTTCTCCGGACTTTCAATCCGTATCATCTTCTCCACTTCGTTCACCGGCACGACCTTTATATCACGCGCCCAGATGAAACGCGAGTAACGCGTCATGAACTGGAAGCTCGGCCGGTAGCTCGGAATAAAGAATGACGCGAAGTGTGATTGACTGGCAATGAGCTGTGCAAGGAAGTAATTCCAGGTCGGCCAGCCCCATTTTGTGGGGCCGGGGTCTTCAAGAGAAACTCCGGGACTCACATAACCGATTATTTTATTCGCACCGTACTTCTGCACAAAATGATCGCGGTCCCGAAGCAAGCGCTCCAACATTCCCTCACAATCCCCTTTAAGACGCTGCATCTCATCCAGAATCATCACGTTCTTCCAGTCCGTCGCGGCGCGGACGGCATCGTCAAGCAAGTCGCTGTCAATGCCGGTGCCCAGCCAGAGTTTAAGCCCTTTCAACCCCCAGGCATCAACACCCGACAGTCCCCAGTTGTACCAGGTGCCGAAGAGGGGGTTGTCCTTCTTGAGGATATCGTTGTAGATGCGGTGGTTGCGCGCGTTAAGCCGCACGTAATCCTCATATTCGCCGGAAGGAACATTAGGCGTCCCGTCGTAGTTGTATCCGTCCCAGATGCCCAGGCAACCGTCCCAGTAGATACCGTCAAAGCCCCATTCCCTGGCATAGTCTCTTATACACTCCGTCGCATAGACAACAGCCTCCTCCATGGCCATATTCATCCCGACATGCTGCCAGGGGGTATATATGCGGTCAAGGTAAGGCTTTGTCTTTAAATCTTTTCGCTTAGGACCTACCTCCAAAGGCGAAGCAATTTCCATCGGGTTAGGCCAGCCGCCATAAATTGGGTCAACAGCAAACTGGCCGGTCTTCTCATAGAGGACGTATTCGGGATGCTTGCGTACTTCCTCGTAACCCATCTGCCCGCAGAACGCGCCGGTCTGGTAAAAGGTCGTTGCAATTCCCGTCCTCTTGTTACCGGCTATCTGAGCTTTCCTGGTGGGCACATTGACGCGGTACCCCGGTTGACCGCTTAAATAGACCTCGGCATCAAAGGGTTGAATACCCAAATCAGTCGGCTCGTGGGCGAAATAATGCGATTGATTGAAATAGAAGATGAATACGTCCGCCAGCCAGTACTTTGTCGCTGTATTGTAACTATGCTGATGCACGCGGAAAAACTCGGCGGCGACGGCATAGTACTCCTGCCACTTGTCGAGAATCTTCCCGTCATTATCAACAAACTCAACCTCAATGGCACGACCGTAGGTTTCGGGGCCGACGTTGTAAGAAAAGGACCATTTCTTCTCTTTTCCCGGCGCTATGGAAAAACCTGTACGCCTAATCTCGCGGACTGTATCCAAATCAAGTACCATCCGGGCGACAAGCGTGCCGCTTACCGTGGCGTTACCTTTATTGACTATGGTGGCCGTCGTTTTTGCAGACTCGTTCTCATTGTAGCGGACTTTGTTGGAGCGGATATTGGTTATCGTTAGCTTGCCGGGACGGGCGTCGCGTTTACCGGGGTAGTGCCCAGGCGTAGTTTTCACCTCTTTGGCTTTAATTCCGGCAGCCTTGCTAACCTGCCTGCCTGTTAGCCGCCCAAGCACGCGCGTCATTACTATCATATCGTTATAATATGGAACCTGAACGGTCCTTATGCCTTCTGTCAGCACATACTGATTAAGAGTTTTTATCTCTGCTTCCAGAGCAGTTACCAGTTCCTTATTGAGATTGGCGGCTTTGGCCTCAAATGCCCTGAGAGCCGCTTCATATTCCTTCACCTTGGCCGAGAATGTCTCATCAACCTGGGCAACATCCATATTCTCGATGAGTACACCACTGCCGTAGAGCTTGTTCTCCTCCTCTACTATCAAATCGAGAGCGGGGTCTGAATCGATGATATCCACCTCATCAAAATCTATCACCCCCTCAGGCGCCTGAAAAAGCGGGTGGCCGTTCAATTCATAATCAGGTTTTTTCATGAGGTAGCGGTACCGAACCCATACATCGCTGTTTACCTTGATATCGAAGCCCGGTATGCCGCCGCCGGGAAGGATTTCTTTATGATCGTCAGAAAATTTATAAGCCATGAGCCCCACTCGGATGGTCCCTTTTCCGCGCGCCTGGAAGGTGAGGATCTGGCTGGCCTTGAAAAACTTGCCCCAGTATCCGTTGACGTATCCGGTTTTGCCGCCGCTGATCCTGCCGTAACCGTCGCCGGTTTTCCCGCCGGTCCTGAACCACTCGATTTTCATCTTGTCACCCTGGCCGTCCCACCTGCTGGGCCAATGCTTGGCATCAGGGCATATCCAGCCGTTTTCCCGGAGCTGGGCGATCTTTTCCTCCGACATCCCGCCGCGCGCGTTTAAACTGCCGTTGGGAACGTTGCCCGCTGAAAGGCCCGTGCTGAATGACAGACTCATCACCAGCATAAGTAATACAAGTAAAACCCGCTTATTAATAGCTGCCATTTTAACCCTCCTTTTTATCCTTATCAATATTCATTAAACTCTACATATCATTTTAGCCGCTTTGTACAGTATATTTATACTTGCGGTATTGCCATGCCGGGTGATTGCCTGTCTTAGAGCAGTAGACGCATCCGGCGCCCAACAAAAACCCATGGCCTTTGTGTCTTTTTCTGAAATACCCCTGGTTACAAGTATTGCCTGCGCCTTATCAAGCAGCCGGCGGCCCAGCAACAAATTCGCGGCAACGCATTTATCGATTTCTCCCCGCATAACCATCATTTTTATTTGTTTAACCGGAATGTATCCTACAGTTGTCAGCTCCCGGTGCTGAGCGCTCGCTCCCTCTGTACAAGGGGTTACCAAAATCACTGTGCCGCCGGCCTTAACAGCGCCGTATGCGGCATTAAGTCCTTTTATCGCCTGCCAGAAATCCAAATCTGAAGGATAAGCGTCGGCAACAACTATATCGGACGTTTCCTTGATTTTAACCGCGCATACACTCCCGGCAAAATCACAGGCTTGGCGATGCGCCAGAACAGGATGCCCGGCAAACGCGCCGGCAACACGGCTATCGCCTCCGGGAACTTCATTTAATATGAATCGCAGGCCTGATTTAATGGCCACTTCATCTATGGTCTCACGCACGACATTATCTCTGACGCCGAAAAGCCGGTTCTCAGGCGCCTCATTGCACAGCCAGTGCATTTCGCCAACGGTATCAATATCCGCGCATCCGGGATTAATTATCTTACCGCCGCCGCCAAAGCCCGCTATCATGTGAGGTATGGTCTGGCCTACTCCTATCACAAAGTCCGACCTCAGTATCTCGGTGTGTATCTTTACTGCAAAGCCGCGCGCCGATTGCCCTGCATCGATGTATGATCCCGCGTCTCTCCAATCGGGGTTTACAAACCTGTAATTGGCCGCCACCTGGGGCGTGTATTTATATTCCATCTCCTCCCTGGTCATACAGCGATGGGTGCCCAATGCGATAAAAATACAAATGTCTTTGGGGGGTATCCCGGCATCTTCAAGTTCAGCAAGAACCATCGGCAGCATCAGTTCTGTTCTGGTGCTGCGGCTGTTATCATCAACCGCAATTATGATGCGCATGCCTGGTCTGACTTTATCACTAAGTTTGCCGCAGCCAACCGGCGCATCCAGAGCTGCTTTAATTATATCCCTATCGCTCTTCTCTGCGGATACGGAACTATCCGGCAAGGTATAAAAACCTGCCGCGCATGAACCAGGTATTTCCAGCGCGGGGAAATCGTTATATGGAAACTGGTGTGTCATTATGGGTCAGAAATCCCGGTTAAAACCGCATATCCAACCGCCGTCAACAACGATATTATGACCGTTGATGTAAGAGGCTTGGTCTGAGGCCAAAAAAGCCACAGCATTGGCAATCTCGTCCGGATCACCCGGCCGGCCTTGCGGGATGAACGATAGAACTCGTTTGCCAGTCTTTTGGGCGCCGCCTTCTTGGCCGTAGAAAAGGGCACGAGTGCCTTCGGTCAGGGTAGAGCCGGGCGATACCGCATTAACCCGGATCCCATGCGGGCCAAGCTCACAGGCCATGGCCGCGGTCATCTTCAGGACAGCGGCCTTGGCCGCAACAAATGCAATCTGCAGTCGCAAGGCTACCACGCCGGCAACTGAGGCGATATTAATAATGGCACCGGATTTCTGCTTGAGCATTACTGCTGCTGCTGCCTTGCAGCAATAGAATGTGCCGTTAAGGTCAACATTAATAATTCTATTCCAAAGCTCATCAGGATACTTGTCAATGGTCATCCTGTCTTCCGGCCCTGAATTGATCCCGGCATTATTTACCATAACATCCAGACGTCCGAATCGTTGAACCACAGTATCCACAAGCGAACGTACCTGGCTGACATCGCTGATATCACCTGGCATGAAAATCGCCGCCGCACCCAATTCCTCCGCAGTTGCCCGGCCTTTCTCAACCTGGATGTCGGAGAGCACAACAGTTGCGCCGTTTTTTGCAAAAACACCGGCAATAGATTTGCCGATACCTTGAGCCGAACCGGTTACAATTACAATCTTGTTCCTAAAATCGAATGGTTTATTCTTCTCATCTGTCATAGCTGTTTTCAAACCTCCCTGTATGTTTTCCCCCAGGCCTTTTTGCGCCTATCATAAACCTCATTTGCGCCCGGTTCCGGCTGGCCCGGCCAGACTGTAATTATGACGAAATCCTCAGTTGCGCTTTTATTTTTAAGTGAATGAAAAGTTCCCCCGGGAATAAATACTACCGAATCTTTCTCAATATCATAATCCACTCCGTCCATGTGAAGAACCGCTGCGCCGCTTAAAACAATGTATATCTCATCGTGCGGAGGTTTATGCACTGCCCCGGGTGTACTGCATCCGGCTTTTAAAACACCATGATTGATCTGCATCTTTTCAGAGCCGGAATTATACACATCTATCAGCATCTTTGACGAGTATTCCCCCTTAAATTCCGGCGGAGAAAACGGCATTACTTTGTCAATCTTTACCACTGTTCCTTTTTTCATTGAAAACCGCCCTCCTTATCACATTTCTAATTTGGACACGAGTGATTTTATCTCACAGATTCAAAAAATGTTCCATGCGCATTTTGTAGGCGCCATGCGCCATGGGTCCCTCAATCAACGGGTCCCCCGTAGCGCACATCCACTGACGCAAACGACGGATAAGCTCGTTGCGAACGTTCTCATGTTCCGTCTGGCTATCGGCAAGATCGTTCTGTTCCCATGGATCAGCCTCCAGATCGTACAATTCAAACGGAACATGGAAGAGCCAACGCGGCGGCTTTGCTTTAACGATTTCCACGTAACTCTTCCCGTCAGCGTTGCTGCGCTGAACCGGTCCGATCAGTTGCTGGGGCGCGATCTCAAAATTGGCGATAAGTTTCCACTTTTCTGTGCGGATGGCGCGGATCGGGTCGTAATACACATGATAGGTCTGCTCGGCGAAGATGGCCTGGTTAGGCTCATATCCTCGGCCGGTAAGCAATCCTTGGAAGCTTCGGCCCTGAACGTTCCCGGGTATTTCCATGCCCAGCAAATCTAAAACGGTGGGAACAAAATCCACATTGGAAATCATTTCCTTGTAAACCTTGCTGCCCTTGATGCCCGGAACACGCATCAACAGGGCGGTTTCAATGCCTGGATCGTACAAGCTCATTTTCGCATGGGGAAAAGCGATGCCATGGTCAACTGTGAAAACAAGGATGGTGTCGTCCGCCATGCCGCACCGGTCAACGGCCGCCACAATCGCGCCGAACGCCTGGTCGGCGGAAGAGCAGGATGCTTCCAAGTCAGCTAAATCCTCCCGCACCTCGGGAATATCCGGCAGATAAGGAGGAACCCATAAGGTGTCCGGAGCCAGCGACACTACATCTTCATGGTGGAACGGACGATGCGGCTCGAAAAAGGCGGCCTGGAGGAATAGCGGGCCATCCCCCTTTTTCCATTCCTCAAGAAACTTGACCGCATCCGAAGCGATCTTACCACACGTTCCTTTTCCTGCGTGAATCCCTTTGAAGCCGCAACGTTGTGAACTCAGCGAGGTGTGCTGACTGCCAAAAAGGTGGGTTTCATAGCCCTCATCACCGAGAATCTGGGCGAGATGCCGTTCATCATCGTGAAGATCATTTCCGAAAGTGGTATGAGCCAGTCCCGCCATCCCGTTGGCGTGCGGATAACGGCCGGTCCACAGTGCCGCTCGCGAAGGGCTGCACAACGGCGCGGTGCAGAAGTTGTTTTCAAAGCGTATCCCTTGCTCGGCGAAGGCGTCAAAGTTCGGGGTGCGAACATTCGGCACCCCGTAACAGCCCATATGTTGCCCCATATCGTGGCTTATTACGACAATGATATTCAGTCTTTTGTTAACCATCAATAATCTCCTCCCATTGCTTTCTGTTTCTAGAGTTCTGCAAAATGCGCCGCGTGAGGCTTGCCCTGAGCCCGCCGAAGGGGCACGTGGCCTACAAATTCCTTATTTTTTGTAGGCCCACTCACCGAGTGGGCGCGATTTTAGGTCATTTTGCAGAACTCTACTCTGTTTCAGTAACACGAAAGACGACCATCGTGTGATAACGGAAGGAAGGAATCGTAACGGTCGTTTTTCCGCCGTCTGTTTTCGGCTTGAGCATTTTCCGGACCGGCTGCTGTTCCTCCTCGAACTGATACGGCCGCATGGCCTGCGCAGTCTTGAGCTTCCCGTTAGTCACGTCAACCGTGATTTCCACGCCTTCGAGCGGTACCGGCTCGTCTATCCAGTTGATATCCCACTTCTCTGTCGGCGGGATGCGGACAAGGTGAATGATCAAGTCGTAGCCCTCTTTGGTTTTTCTCTTATATACCAGCCGCTTCCACCAGAGCTTTTCAGGGCTTATAAGCTCAACTGTTTTTTCCACTACATCAACGGGAACCGCCTTGATGTCGGGCGCCCATAAGAACCGCGAATAACGCGTCACGAATTGAAAAGCCGGTTCAAAACTGGGCATTCCCCACGTAACGATGTGGTGCTGGGTAGCGTTGATCACCGCCATAAAGTAATTGATTGTCGGCCAGCCCCACTTTGAAGGCCCCGGTTCCTTGCGGTCAATAGGTATGCCGATATACCCTATGATAACATTGGCTTCGTACTTTTGTACAAGGTAGTCACGGTTATCGAGCAGCATCGCGAGGAGCTTGTGAGGATAACAATCGAGTCCCTCTCCGCCTCTAAACGTTCCCTGTCGTTCCTCCAGGCACGATACGTTTTTCCATCCGGTCAGCGCCCGTACCGCTTCATCGCCCACATCATCAACGCCCGGCGTGTCCAGGCCGCTGCCGAGAGTATGTTCAACTCTGCCCAGGCGTCTGTGATGGGCAACGTACCGGTAGCCATGATTGAACCACGTGCCGAAACAGGGGTTTTCTTCTTTAAGAATTCGCTGGTAGGTATTCGCAACCAGGGCATTCAGACGCGCCATCTCCTTTTTGTCGGACGGTATGTTCACTCTGCCGTCATACTTGTATCCCTTCATTACAAACGGGGCGCCGTCGAGGTATACGCCGTCAAAGTTATTCTCGCGCGCGTATTTTTTCATACATTTGGCGCCGTATTCAGCCACCTCCGGGTCCGCAAAGTTCGCCGGGCAATGCTGCCAGGGTGTGTACATCCTGTCGAGATACGGTTTCCTGGGCGCCCGTTTAGGACCGATTTCAATGGGCGAAGCCAGTTCCACGGGATTGGGACATCCGCCGTAGACCGGGTCAACGGCGAATTGTCCATTCTCATCATAGAGGACGTATTCAGGGTGTTTGCGTATCTCCTCGTAGCCCATTATACCGCAAAAGCTGCCAATCTGCTGATAAAAGGTGAACTTTTCCCCCGTCCGCTTTTTGTAACCGGCAGTACTATTTCTGCGGCCCTTGACATTTACACGATAGCCGCAGATGCCTGAGATGTATTGTTCCGCGTCCGTCGAGTGCACACCGAAATCAGTCGGCTCGCCGCCATGATAATGGCGTATATTAGCATATCTGCTTCGCGAGGTGTGCATCTGGACGCGGAACCACTCTCCGGCAACGTGGTAAAACTCCCGCCAGCTGTCAATTACTTGCCCATTTTCATCTTCGAAACGGACTTCAATACCCCGGCCGTATGTTTCCGGACCCACATTATAATTGACCGTCCATACTTTTGTTCCCCGAGCGGCAATAGTTACGTCTTGGCGCCTGATTTCCCGGACTGTGTCAAGGTCAAGGTGCATCAGGGCGATAAGCGTTCCTTTTCGAGTGGTCTTCGAGGCATTGACAATGGTCGCCTTGAAGCCGGCGTCATCGTTTTCCTTATAGAGCCTGAGGTTGCGTTTAATCTCTGTAATCGTGACCGTGCCCGGACGGGCTTTCCGCACACCGGCCTCGTAACCGGCGGCGCTTGTTACCTTCACCTTTTTTGCTTTTACCGGGGCCGGCTCTTCGAGTTCCTCTCCCGCGAGACGTTTAAGCACCCGCGTGAGCGCAATCATCTCGTTGTAGCACGGGACCTGAATAGAGCTGAGCCCCTTGGTGAACACGTACGGGTCAAGGAATGCCACTCGTTTTTCCATAGAATCCAGGAGGTCTTTATCAAGCTTTGTGGAAGCAGCCCGATAATCCTTCAGGGCAGTTCTGTATTCACCCTGCCTTTTTGCAAAGGCTTTATCGGCCTGAATAACCTTTATATTCTCGATAAGCGCGCCGGTTCCGTAGAGTTTTTCCTCCTCCTGCACAATTAAATCAAGAGCCGGACAGGCCGGCTCTATGTTCACCTCATCAATATCGAGAGTGCCTTCCTCAGCGAAAGCCCGCGGGTGAACGTTCCAGAGCGCGGGACTCTTTTTCAGCACGTGGCGGTAGCAAACCCATACCTTGCTATCTACCTTGAACTCTCTTCCAGCCACTCCTCCGTCTTTTTTGGTAAGCTGTATGGGGTTGCCGGCTTCGTCTTTTCCGTATGAAATGACACGTAATTGCAATGTCCCCTTTCCGCGCGCCCAGACAGTGTAGATGTAATTGCGGTCTTCGAGCGCAAGACCGTAATAACCGGCAATGCGGCCCTTGCCGCTTATACGGGCGAATCCGTCGGCTCTGACCCCGCCGGTGCGCGGGAACTCGAACGTCGCGCCTTTATCCCCATAACCCGCATAAGCCCAGCAGTCGGGCCACTCTTTGGCGTCCGGACAGGTCAGCCCCTTTTCCCTGTATTTCTTGACTTTTTCCGGTGTCATCGTGCCGCCCCTGCTTACAAAACTGCCGTTCCGCACACTGCCGCTTTCGGCTGGTGGAATTGCAAAACAGAAAACTGCTGCTAAAATGCACACAGACTTCAAATTCTTAAAATGTCTAAGCATTGTCTATCCTCTTGTCCAAGACTATTTGTCTGACTTCTGAATTCTATTTCCTGGCATAGACGAATACTAATGCCGCCGGCTTGGCTTTAATTTCCACAGTCAACCCGTTTTCCATCAGCGCCTGGCCGGTCAACTCGCGGACTTCGCCGGTGTCCAAATCCGTGATGGTGTACAAAGCCTTTGGTTCAAGCCCGCTTAATTTGTAACAAGCCTTTGTTTCCACGCAGTTTTCACGGCGGAAAACCTGAATCATTCCTTCGCCGGTTTCCGGGCAATTGAATTGCCATGCCATCCACACATCGCTCTTTTGGCTGTATCCGGTCAGAGGATAGTAGTCGCCGTAGAAATATTTTGCCACCTGTTTGAACTGCGCGATCAAACGGCGCCAGAGATCCAAATCGAGATCGTCACGGCGTGGATCAAAGTCAAAAACAATGCTGGGACACATAAGACTGCGAAAGTAATACTTGCCAATCGCAGGCATCCCGGCTCCATAATACGGTATCCATGAAGCAATGCCATACGTGATGCATTGGTTCGCATTCAAACGGGTCATGGCGCTTTCATTCTGGACGAAACCAGGCATGTAATCACTCCGCCAGAACGTTACCCCCCGGCGCATGAACTCCAGATCCTGACGTTTACTGCCGGAGGCGCAGTTATCGATCAGCAAATTGGGATTGCGACGGAGCAGTTCGTCCCAATACGCAAGGTTATTCGTTACATATCTTATCTCGGTGATGCCCTGACGATCCTCCGGGTCATTGGCGCGCCAGAAGTAAAGCGGATCCATATTGAAATCCTCACGATAGACGTCAACCCCTTCCTGTCCGAGATACTCGCCGATGTAATTACTCAGCCACTCGAGGGCATCAGGATTGCCCAGATTCAACAATCGCTCGTTTTCCTGATACATCTGGTCCCCCGGATTGGGAGGCGGTGCGAGGAGCCATTCCGGATGCTCCTCCGCCAGCCAACTGCTAAGTTTGACGCGCATGGGTTCAAACCAGAGAATGGTCCTCATACCTTTTGCATGGGCATGGTCCGTCACTTCACGTATTCCTTTGGGGTAGCGATAAGGGTCGGCCCGCCAAGTGCCGGTATTGGGCCAGGAAGGGTCGCCCGGCGCCATGCCGGTGGCATATTCCTTTTCGGGGTCATCATCAGTCGTAGGATGATTGCAGATATACCAGCCGGCGTCTATCCAGCAGGCGTCAATCGGGATTTTCCTCGCCTCATAGGTATCAATAAAGATTTTCATTGCCAGCGCATTGCTGATCCCCCATGGCGCAAAATACAACCAGGCCGTGGCGGCGACCTGCGGAGTGGGGAGCGACCCGCCCGGCCTCGGCATGTTATGGGCAATTATCCAGCGCCGCCAGATGTTCTGCGCACGGATCCAATCGCCATGGTAAAACTGCAGGGCAATCAGGGGGCTGCGGACCTCCTCGCCGGGATGCAATTTGAAATGCGTCAACTCCTGACCGGCCGATATCTGGAGCTCATCCGCGCTATTTCTTGTGAAATCCGCCGCCCACTGGCCCGGCCACCCTATGGCCATAACGAGTCCGCACCCGGACCATTCCAGATTAAAGAAGGGCATATGCTTATTACAGGAACGCCCTCCTGACGTTGTGATGCATTCTTTGCTGCCCGGAGTCAATTCCGCCGTCATCGGACGGTAATCATCGCTCGATGTCGGCGATCCGATATTATAATGAAGCAAAGCTTTTTCTTTAGAACACTGAGGATTGGAATCTTTCGTAATGTCTTCACGGACGATTTTCAAGTCCAGCGCCCGGATATTCTCTACAATCGGCGTATCGGAGGCCCCGGCGTTCTTGAAATAAACCGTCCATTCCACAACAGGAAAGTCGTGATAGGTGATCGCAACACATCGAATGACCAATCCGGAGTCGGGATCCGTGAAACGAATGACATGTTCCATGCGCCGGTTGGTCAGTTGGCGGGTTGTTTCCCGGCGTTGCCAGGTGTGAATAAAATCCGCGGAGTGGCGGCCGCCGAATATGAACGAAAACGGAACCTGTGCGCCGGTAAGATGAGCGGACATCCAATCGTTTGCCATGATTTTTTCGTCGGATGTCATTATGTTGCGGTTGGTCATAATTGTCATATCTCCTCGTCTATTCTCTTAAAAACTCTTATGAGTAACCGTTTATCCCTAACATAACCAACAATCAGTCTATTGTCAAGAAATGTTGAAAAAATGTCATAGCAATATGAAAATGTCCTCTCCGTAGCAAAGTAGAAATGTCCTCTATAATGTCCTCCAAAAGGAGGACGGTATGGGAGACATAAGGATG
>CAYQNY010000083.1:0-13009 GCA_964418925.1 uncultured Verrucomicrobiota bacterium | reverse complement strand
TATAGAGGACATTTCTACTTTGCTACGGAGAGGACATTTTCATATTGCTACGACATTGCTGTCAATAGAAATTCAAATTATTTATGCTTTCCCTGGCAGGGTGATTTCCGCTATTTTGAAAGCATGAGAAAAGAAGCGTCATTGCCGGTTAGATTGGATACGGAATTGAGTCTGCGGCTTAATCAAGCGGCGGAACGGCTGGGCCTGACCAAATCCGCTTTGATCCGCATGCTGGTCAAATCGTTCGTGGACCAGTTGGAGGCCAACGGCGGCCGCATCACGTTCCCCTTGCGCTGGCAGAAGTCACCACTGGATACGGATACCAGCTCTTCTCCCCTGCGGTATGTCGCTGAGCCCCGGGCGCGCTATGGCGGCAAAAAAGGTAAACGGTAACGCTTCATAGCGGGGATAAGCTTGACTTTACGGCAAAAGTCGGGTTAGCTTCATCCCGGTTTATGCTTTGGAATCCGATTATTCGCCACCAAGGCTCCAAGACACTAAGAAGAACAGAAAAACGGATTTTATCGTGATGCTTACATCATAAAAAAGCAAAACGAGCAGCAAATATTTTTGTGTCTTAGTGCCTTTGTGGCAGATAAAATCTTCAGGGAAAAAGCATAGTGTTTTCTGTCTTATCGGCATCAGGAGTGGATGAACGAGAAAACGATCAGTGCTAAGCGGGTCTTTAACGGACGCCTGCTCAAACTCGATGTACTCGAGGTGGAGCTCGACAACGGCCGGCAGTCCCGACGCGAGATCGTCCGCCACCCGGGCGCGGTAGCGGTATGGGCGCGGACGCCGGAAGGACGATTGCTCTTTGTCCGGCAGTTTCGCAAGGCCGTCGAGGGCGCCCTGCTGGAGATCGTTGCCGGTACGCTGGATGCCGGGGAAGCCCCCGCGGCATGCGCCATCCGGGAAATCAGGGAAGAGACGGGTTGTGAAGTAAAAACTCTGACGCCTCTGGGTTTCATTCACACCGCGCCGGGATTTTGCGGAGAACGGTTGGAATTATTTATGGCTGAACTGGCGCCCCTGACCGGACGACCGCATCCAGATCCCGACGAAATCCTGGATGTGGTTTGGCTGAGCCGGGATGAATGGGAGGCCAAGGTTGTCAGTGGAGAAATCCACGATGCAAAATCGCTGGCGGCCTGGGCCCTGGTGCAGGCGCAGAAGCTTTAGGTCCTGATCCATCAAGAACTGCTATAAAAAACAAATTATTCAAGAATCAGAACGAACCACAGATTGACGAATAACGATTTCCGAATTATGAAGGAAAGAATCTGTGAATGCCAATACCAACAAATATCAAAGCGATTAGCAGCGGTGAATTTACTTCGATATTCTGCGGTTCAGTATTCGGCAATCTGCGGTTCAATTGGGATGCCACGCCGCTTGCCACGTCTGTGGCAAAGTGGTCCCCACGCCTAAGCGTGGTGAACTTGCTTGCCACGCGGTTCGCGTGGCCCCGTTGCGGGGCGACGGGGCGGAGCGCAAGTGTAGTGTGACGCGGCGGGCACAGCCCGTGTTAGGCAGGAAGTCGGTCCGCCTAATCGAGGTATAGTGTTATGAATCCGGAACTGAAAACTAAATTCACGCATCGCGCATGGCGGTTTGTATCCGAAGATATCTGGGATGTGGAGCTCACTTCATTATCCTTGATGCGCCGGTTCGGCGTGAATACCATCCGGGTTATCCATCTGGTTCTCAAGGGATTTCGCGAGAACGAATGTCCGTTGCACGCTTCGGCGTTGACCTACAGCTCGCTCATGTCCATCGTGCCCATCCTGGCCCTGGCTTTAGCCCTGTTACGTGGACTGGGCGCCGCCGACAGACTGGAAACCAGAATTTTAAGCGCGGTGGGAGCCATGCCGGTCCAGTTCCAGGAGCTGGTCAATAATATTCTGGGATATGTGCGCAACACTAACTTTACAACGCTGGGCGGTATCGGGTTGGTGCTGTTAATCTGGATCGTTATTGATGTCCTGGGCCGGGTGGAAATGTCGTTTAACCGCGTGTGGGGCGTGGCCGTGCCGCGTTCGCTGTTGCGCAAGACTTCCGATTACTTGAGTATCCTGATGGTTGTACCGGTGTTGATCGTCGCGGCAACGACTCTGAATGCCACTCTGACAAGTCCGGTCATTATTGAATTTATCCGGACATGGCTGGGACCCGCGGACCTCATTTATTATCGCTTTCTTTCGCTCATGCCGCTCATGACGACTTGGATGGCGTTTATCTTCCTGTACAAATACATGCCGAATACACGCGTGAATATCGTGCCGGCCGTGATCAGCGGGCTGATGGGGGGATCACTGTGGATCGGCTGGCAGTGGATATACATTACCCTGCAAATCGGTGTCAGTAAATATAACGCGATTTACGCGACGCTCGCCTCGATTCCGATTTTTCTCTTCTGGCTTTATGTTTCCTGGCAAATTGTGCTCCTGGGCGCGGAAATCGGGTTTGCCCTTCAGAACTACGCCACCTACAAGATGGAACAGCGGGCGCATGGAGCCAGCACCCGTTCGAAGATCATGCTGGCGCTGTCCATCATGTCCCACACGGCTCAGTCCATGATGATCAACGTGCCGCACTTCCGGGTGTCCACCTACGCGCGAATTCACCGGGTGCCGGTTCGGTTGATCAACGAGGTGGTCGAGGAACTTGTGGAGGCCAATTTACTGGCTGAGGTGGCCGCCGGTGACGGTTCATACGTCTTGCTGAAGGTGCCCGACTCGATCCGCGTCAAGGATGTCATCAACGTGATTCTCCAGTTCGGCACCTCGCCCAGGAGTCTGGGCCTTGATCACTTGAATCCGGCCATTCGCCAGGTGCTCGGCAAGGAGGAGACCGGCGCGGCCGAGGCGCTGAAAGATTTCAGTATCACGGACTTGCTTCGTCTGCATTCCCGGCTGTCGGCGCCAACCTCCAGCCCGCCGATAAAAGAATAATTCCGGCTGGTTGAATCAGGTCCTAAAGTTTCCACCATAGCGGATCCGCCAAGGGCGGAAAGCGAAGCGCATACTTCAGGGCAACCTTCACCCTCCTCCGCCAGGAAGCCCCGTGGCTCTTGACCTCTATAGCCTTGGCAACGGAGGTTGCCACGGGGAGGCCCATCCTTCGCCGCGAAATGGCTATGGAGGGTAAAAATGGCGTTCTTGGCTTCGGAGGGTTCCGCAAAGACTCGACCTGCGTAGCCAAGGCTACTCCGGCGGAGCAGGTTGCCCCGCGCCTTGGCGCGGGGAGCTTCACTTTTACTGGACACTTTGTTCTTTCCTTGGACTCTCCGTGCCTTTTCCGTTAATCTGGCATCGCTGAACAATGAATGCGAAAAAACCCATTGATTACGAAAAAGCGCTGAACTCGGAACAGCGGGCAGCCGTCCTCGCGCCGGATGGTCCGTTATTCGTGCTGGCCGCCGCCGGCACCGGCAAGACGCGGACGCTGGTGTACCGGGTGGCGCACCTGGTGGAAAAGGGGATCGATCCCCAGCGGATCCTCCTGCTGACGTTTACCAACCGAGCGGCCCGGGAAATGCTGGAACGGGCGCACGGGTTGGTCGGCCAAGGTGTCAGCGGATTGTGGGGCGGTACGTTTCATCACATGGCCAACCGGATTCTCCGGCGGCAGGCTCACCGGCTGGGTTACGGGCTGGATTTTACCATCCTGGATCAGGGCGATACCAAGACGCTGATTCGCGCCTGCCTGGAGGCGTTGCATCTGAAAGCAAAAGAATTTCCCAAAGCGGATGTGCTCAACGCGCTCTTCAGCGGTGCCGTGAACCGGCGTCAATCCATTCGCGAGACGATCGAGGCACGCTATGCTGGTCTCGCCACGGCAGAGTCTGCGAAGACGGGTCATCCCGTCGATGTCGAAGATGTGATCCGCGTGCATCAGGCCTACGAGAAGAAAAAGCACGAACAAAACGCCATGGATTTCGATGATCTGCTCATCAATGGTCTGGCATTGTTCCAGGAACATTCCGATGTGCTGGCGTCGTATCAGGCCCAGTTTCAATATGTGCTGGTGGATGAGTACCAGGATACTAACCCGATTCAGGCCGACTGGGTGGACCTGATCGCCGCCCGGCACCGTAATCTGCTCGTGGTGGGCGACGATTTCCAGAGCATTTATTCCTGGCGCGGGGCGGACTATCGCAACATCATGACGTTCCCGAAGCGGTATCCGGACGCGTGCCATTGCAGACTGGTTACCAATTATCGAAGCGTGCCCGAGATTCTGGAGGTGGCCAATATCTGCATCGCGAATAATCCGCGGCAGTTTCAGAAGGAACTGCGCGCCACGCGCCCGTCACATCAGAAACCGGTCATGGCGCTCCTGCGGGACGGCGGCCATCAGGCGCGTTATGTCATCGCTCAGGTCCGCCGACTTCTTCGGGAAGGCTATGCCTGGCGTGATCTGGTCGTGCTGTACCGGGCTCATTATCATGCCATGGAACTGCAGTTGGCCCTGGCCGCCGAGCGTATTCCCTACATAGTCACGTCCGGTGTCCGGTTTTTCGAGCAGGCCCATATCAAGGATGCCTGCGCTCTCTTGCGCGTGCTGCATAACCCGGGTGATGAAATAGCATTTACCCGTTTGCTGGAACTCCTGCCGGGCGTCGGCTCCCGGACGGCCGCCCGGCTATGGGCCGGACTGGGCCGGCGTTTTGATGCCCGGGATCCCGTGAAACGGCGGGAACTCCATAATCGCCTCCCCGCGGCGGCCCGCAATCTATGGTCATCCCTGGAACCAATCATGGAGGCCTATGCAACCGACCATCTCAACGATGACCCGGCCGAGGTGATTTTCCAGTTTCTCAAGGTATTTTATGATCAGGTGCTGCTGGATACCTATGAGGATTACGAGCGGCGCCGGGACGATTTGCAGGAAATGAGGTCGTTCATGTCCGGCTTTGAATCCACCGAGGCGTTTCTGAACGAGGTGGCGCTGGTGACCAACGTGGATACCGAACCGGATATGCGCGCTGATTCCGCCGGTGATTCCCTGCGCCTGAGCACGGTGCATCAGGCCAAAGGTCTGGAATGGAAGGCGGTTATTATCCTCTGGGCGGCCGACGGCATGTTTCCTTCCAGCCGTTCGTTAAATGAAACTGAAGGCGAGGATGAGGAACGGCGCCTGTTTTACGTGGCAGTTACCCGCGCGAAGGATGAACTGATTCTATGTGTGCCGGAAGTTCGCCAGAAGCCTGACGGCGGCGTGCATTTTCTTGACCCCTCGCGTTTTTTACAGGAGCTTCCCCCGGAATGCGTGCGCCAGGAGCAAATCGGTTTTCTGTGATTTTAAATTAGGCCTCCGATCTGGATCGGAGGCCTAATTTAATGGTGTTTCCTTGTCCGCCTTGATGGCGTGATCAATCGCTTCGCGAATGAGTTCCAGTCCCGTGGCGGGAATAATGACGGTGTCCCGGCGCCCGCCCACGTCTTCAGTGACCCGCAAAAATCGCCCGCTGGCGTTTTCCTTGAGATCAAAAAAGAATTGCTTCCGTTCGATTTGAATCCGTTCGCTGAGCAATGAATTCTCCACAACCATTTCCTCCCCATAATCATTGAACCGTTTCCGGCCGGAACACTATCCGTTCCAAAACCCACCCATGCCCGACAGCTGATTAACATACAGTATTGTACGCCTTGGTGTCAATTCGCGGCCGTCCGCTTTGCGGGTCAGACCGGCAAAGCGGCAATGGTTATGAAGAATGATTACTGGCCACGGCCATGACTATTTCTCACCCCGCCGTGTCCTGTTTCCATCTTCGCAGCAATCATAAACCATCGGCCATCACCCATTTTTACCGCGCACTTACGTGCAGCTTGAGGAGGCATTGCCTAGCCGGATGAAATATGGTTTAATTGCCCCGTTGAAATTTAATGCATCTCAATGGAACGTTTAAGCATATGGATCAATCAACAGCGCCATCATCTCCCGTCATCCAGGCCGCAGCGTTGACCAAAACTTTCAGGGATTTCTGGCATCGCCCCAAGGTCCGGGCGGTCAATGGCGTGGATTTTGAGGTGGTTCCAGGGGAAATCTTCGGCTTGCTGGGTCCCAACGGCTCCGGCAAAAGTACCATCCTGAAAATGATCCTGGGCCTGCTGGTTCCCAGCGGCGGAAGCCTGCGGGTGTTTGGCCTGTCGCCGCGCCATGTGCGTTCCAAGGAGCGCATCGGCTATCTCCCGGAAGAATCCAATCTCTATCCCTATCTGACGGCCGGGGAAATTCTCCATTTTTACGCCGGATTGTTCGATCTCAGCCGGTCCGCGCGCCGGTTGCATACTGAGCAACTGCTCGATATGGTTGGATTGCGTCATGCGCGGCACCGCCAGGTTGGCGAATTTTCGAAAGGCATGATGCGTCGCATCGGCCTGGCCCAGGCGCTGATTAACGATCCGGACCTGATTGTGCTGGATGAGCCGACGTCCGGCCTGGATCCCGTCGGCTGCCGTCAGGTCAAGGATCTGATCCTGGCGCTGGCCCGGCGCGGGAAAACCATTCTCCTGTCCTCCCACCTGCTGGCGGATACGGAAGACATCTGTGACCGTGTGGCTATCCTCTGCAACGGCGTGATAGTAGTGCAAGGCGCTGTGCGGGACCTTCTGGAGCGGCGCGAAAGTTATCGCCTGGTGTTTCCCGCCCTGGCTCCCGATCTGCTTGACAAGGCGCTGGCCGCGCTGCGGCGCGAAATCGGTGTGACGCCCGCAGTTGATCATCCCACGCGAACGCTGGAGGCGTTCTTTCTGGAGGCGGTTGAACAGGCCCGACAACAAACCCCGTTTCACACAGGCGTGGCGCCAACATCGGGCATTGCCGATTACCTGTTTCAAAAGCCCGTGAAGGGGACCAAGGATAAGGACGTGTTGTCCAAATCGGATACGGCCTGACGGCCGCATATTAACCAATGCCCAAGGATAGCCATGAATAGAATCCTGGCCATTACCGGATTAACCCTGCGCTCTGCCATACGGTCCAAGGTGTTTGCCCTGCTGGTGGTCCTGGTCATGGTCGGTATCTTTGGGTTGCCGCTGATCATGAAAAGTGACGGCACGCTGTCCGGCCAGGTCCAGTTGTTCCTGCAATACACGCTGGGGTTGACCGTGGCGCTGCTCTCTGTTATGGCGGTCTGGACCGGCGCTGGGGCGATCTCTCTTGAGGTGGCAGGCCGTCAGATTCAGATGGTGGTCGTCAAGCCGGTGAGTGCGCTGGAACTATGGCTGGGTAAGTGGCTGGGGCTGATGATTATCAATGTGGCCTTGCTGGCGCTGGCCGGCGCGGCAATTTACGGTCTGTTGCAATGGACTACGCGTTCGTCACTGCTGTCGCCGATGGATCGCATCAGGCTCCGGGAAGAGATTCTGGTCGCCGGCAGTGATGTGTTGCCAAGACAGCCGGGCAATGCCCCGGCCACTCGGGCCGGCGGCCTGTCGGTTGCCCCGGGCAAAACCGGGCACTGGCAGTTCGATTTGCCGGCCCGTGTCCGCGCCGATGATCCGGTGTTTCTGCAGTTCCGCTTTGTAACATCCCGTCCGGGCGATCAGACGCCGGTGGCCGGATTGTGGCTGATCGGCGATAATGGCGGCGCCGACCTGTGCCGGGTTCCGGTTTCCGGAGTGGCGCATCAGGACTATGCGTTCAAAGTCCCGGTACTGTCCGGCGTTCGCCGGTTGCAGGTGAGTTATGTTAATATGGCGGAGAAACCCCCGGTCACCATCCTGTTTGATGCGGCCGATAGTGTCACACTGCGTGTTAATTACAGCCGGTTTGAAATTAACTATCTGCGCGCCCTGCTGATGGTGCTGGCGCGTTTGGCCTTTTTTTCCGCGCTGGGCTTAACTTGCGGCGTGGTGTTTTCGTTTCCGGTGGCGGTTTTCGCCTCGCTGGCACTGCTCCTCATATCTGCCGTTAACCGCTGGATGCAGCAGGTTGTGACCGTCCATTTTATCAATTATCCGGACGAGGGCGCTGGCCCGATCATGATGTTCTTTGACTGGATTATTCAGGCCATGTTTCTGGCGCTGAACGCGATCATGCCGCCGCTCTATCAGCTGAATCCGCTTGATTGGCTTTCAGGCAGTCTGCTGATTTCCTGGGGGCTGGTGGGTGAGGCCTGGCTGGTACTGGGGGGTGTTTATGCCGGTATGCTGGCCCTGGCGGGCGCATGGTTGTTCCGCCGGCGGGAATTGGGCCTGCCGACGTCATAGCCCGCGAAAGGACGCTGAAAAATGAAATCACCAATTTCCATACTCCTGCTGATTGCCGGTTTGGCCTGCCTGTGGGGCGCCGCCCGCGTTCACACATCCTTGCTGGAATGGCGAGTCGAGCGGAGTCGTGAAACGGCCGTGTCCCTTGACCGGTCATCGCCGCTGGTTGTATTTACGACAGTGGCGATCGGCGGGTTCCGCGGCGTGATTGCCGACCTGCTCTGGATGCGGATTGTACGTTTGCAGGAAGAGGATAAGGTGTTTGAAATGGCCCAGCTGGCGGATTGGGTTACCAAGCTTGAGCCCCGTTTCACCACTGTCTGGGCGTTTCATGCCTGGAACATGGCCTACAATATCAGCATCCGTTTTCCGGACTATGCGGATCGGTGGCGGTGGGTTAAAAACGGCATCCGCCTGCTGCGCGATGAAGGCTTACAATATAATCCGCGTAATGCCGATCTCTATCGGGAACTGGGTTGGATCTACCAGCATAAGATCGGGCACTACCTTGACCGGGCCCATATGGTCTATAAACGGGAACTGGCCCGGGATATGGAACGTCTGTTTGACGGGCCGTGTCCCGATTACGCGGCGGCACGTCATGATCCCCGCCTGCTCCGGCTGAAGAATCAATACAAGCTGGATCCGGACATCATGGAAAAAATTGACCGGGAATACGGTCCCCTGGATTGGCGTCTGCCGGCCACGCATGCCATTTACTGGGCCTATCGCGGGCTTCAGGTCGCGGGATCAGGAATAAGCGCTATTAAATGCGACCATATGCTCATGCAGTGTATGGCGGAATCATTCCGGCATGGCCGCCTGATCCTGGATTCACGCCGGGACTTTTATCTGGCCACTCCTAACCTGGATATTCTCCCGCGGGTCTTGAAAACATACACGGATGCCATACAGCGCCATCCGCATGAAAAACTCCTGCGCCTGGCGTACGAAAATCTCCTCTGCGAGGCCGCGGTCATCCTGTTCGCCTATAATCGGATTGCCGCCGCCCGGGATATGTATCAGCGGCTGATTCAGCAGTATCCGCACCTCGCGACCACGCCGACATTTGAGCAGTTCATGCTCCGGAGCCTGAAGATCAGCATTGAGCAAACGCCGCGCCGGGATGCCGTCGCGCTGATTGAGGGGTTCCTGGTCCAGTATTATATCCGGGCGGGCCGGGGCGACACCGCCCGTGCCACGGCTTTCGAAAACCTGGCCAAGCTGATTTGGACGCGCATACTGGAATCGAAGGCGACGAATGATCAATGGCAGCGCGCCGGCCTGGTGCCCCTGGAGGATATGCGCCGGCAGGCCTTCCGGCGCGCCCTGGCCGAAAACCCGCCGGCCGCTCAAGCCGCCTGGCTGCAAGGTCTCGCCCCGCAGGGTTCCGCTGTTGCGGGTGATATGTAACCTCCGGCAGTTTATAATTTATTCTAACCGAATTTTAGATGCTGTATGTACACAATTCACCCGTCGGGCTGTCGCCATTCTATAAATGCGGAGCGACAAGAAATTTCCGCCGCCGGCGGATCTGCCGAGGCAGAAACCATTTGCGTGGGCGGACAACTCATGATTATGCAACAAGATAAAGCCCAGATTAATACTGCTATGGTCTTGATGTTATGGTTAAAGGTGCTATGCTTTTTTCCAGACTCCGCTGGAAAAAAGAGGTTCGCCTGGCGGCGAACAATTCAAATTCATGATTTTCGCGCAGACCCCGCATTCAATGCGGGGCAGGGTTGCTGCTTGCCCCGCTATAAGCGGGGAGGCGCAGAGAATAACAGAAAAAAATCTCCGCGTCTCGGGCTCTTTCCGCCATAAGGCGAATCCGCCTTCGGAGGCGAGGCCGGGAGGCCGGGCGCGAGGTAATCCTGTTTTGCAGATTCACCAGGCAAGTGATTGTCCGGGAGGCACGCAGAGTGAGTAATATTACCATCGAAGATAAGCCCGGATTCATCTGCGACATGGATGGCGTGATTTATCACGGCAGTGTGTTGCTGCCGGGCGCCGGCGAGTTTGTACGGTGGTTAGCCGCTGCTGATAAAAGGTATCTCTTTCTCACCAACAGCAGTGAAAGGTCGCCCCGGGAACTCAGTGCAAGATTGAGACGTATGGGACTTGCAGTGGGCGCAGAGCACTTCTACACGAGTGCGATGGCGACGGCGGCCTTTCTCGCTTCGCAGTGCCCGGGCGGGAGTTGCTATGTTATCGGCGAACCGGGATTGATGAACGCGCTGGACCAGGCCGGGTTATCTATTGATGACGTATCGCCCGACTATGTTGTCGTCGGCGAGACCTCAACCTACAATTACGATCGGATCACACGGGCGGTGTCACTGGTCCGGAAGGGAGCGCGCCTAATCGGAACCAACCCTGATTTGACGGGTCCGATCGAGAACGGCATCATCCCTGCCACCGGGGCGCTGGTGGCCCCGATCGAACTGGCCAGTGGCCGGAAAGCATACTATACGGGCAAGCCGAACCCCCTCATGATGCGCAGTGCTCTCCAAAAAC
This sequence comes from uncultured Verrucomicrobiota bacterium, assembly GCA_964418925.1. Taxonomy (GTDB): domain Bacteria; phylum Verrucomicrobiota; class Kiritimatiellia; order JAAZAB01; family JAAZAB01; genus CAYQNY01. Next base: position 2,273 of record CAYQNY010000083.1, on the reverse strand, counting down.
TTGGGTGCCGACGAGAGGACACCGTGATTATTGGTGATCGCATGGATACGGACATCATAGCTGGAATAGAAGCCGGGATTACCACGGTCTTAGTGCTCACCGGCGTGACCACCGAGGCCGATATGAAGCAGTTTGCATACAGGCCGCACTATGTCTTTCAGTCCATTGGTGATATCAGCAGGCATCTGTCCGACCATGACGCTGCACGGGATGGGGATTCCGCTGTGCTTCATGACAACAGGTGATCCAGGACGGTGACTATAATAAACGGCAAGGAATCACATGGAATACGCGCAGATCAAGGGATTCAACTACCAGCCGAGCTGGGGCAGCACCGGGTTCGAGATTTGGCGCCACTTCGACAGTGAACGCATGGGTCATGAGTTATCGCTCGGCAAGCTCTACTTCCCCGGAATGAACGCCATCCGTCTATGGCTTTCGCACGACGCCTGGGTGCGGAACCCTAGGAAGTTCGAGGCGGCTTTCGACACGGCCTTGTCAATTGCCGACACGCATGCCCTCGCTGTCATGCCGGTCTTGTTCAACCGTTGGCACGATCCCACGTTGGATTACGGCGGGATCTACATCGACCATTTCCTGCCCAAGGTCAGCTGGGTCCAGGGCAAAGACCAGCCGGCGGCCTTTGCTGAGGCGATTATCGGTGCCCACGCGGCGGATGCGCGTATCCTGGCGTGGGATATCTGCAACGAGCCCTTCGCGTACAGCTGTCCCCCGGGCGACATTCCCGACATCCTTGCCGCCGAGTATGCCTGGCTGGCAAGCATATACGGCATTGCCAAGCAGTGTGGAGCCCAAGCGCCCATGACCGTGGGTATCCACGCGGGCCATGGACTTGATGGCATCCGACAGATTGAGCCGATCAGCGATATTCTCAGTATTCATCCCTACTGGACCAACCCACCGCATAATAAAGGCGCCCACGAAAAACTCCTGGACGCATACGTCCAATTCGCCGGCAACGTTGGCAAGCCGCTTATTGCCACCGAGACTTGCTGGGGCGCAACCGAGGATACCAAACGTGTCGAGATCATTCGCTACACTCTCCAGGAACTCAAGCAACGCAGCATAGGCTGGCTCGCCTACCTCCTGCACCACAGCCTGATTGCCGATGCTCACCGGATTGAGTTCGGGCCACTCAGCGGCCCTGGCAATCTCGCCTTTATTGAGGCTGACGGATCCCTGCGTCCAGGGCATGAGGTCTTCAACGAGTTCTGACATTCGGATTAAGATTATCAGGGTCACAAAATATAAAATATTCCATACTAAGCTCAGGGCAGCGCTAATTCATGTTTTTCGTAAAAGACTTGAGGTTTAATGGGTTAAGATATTTTGGCCTCGATGCATTGGTACTTTGGAGTGCGACAGTCAGACTGTCGCTTTGTTTTCGGCGAAGCTGGCCTGCCACGCCGAAGCGGCTGTGCGAAGGCGGGTGCTTTGCCGAGGTAAAGCGGCGTTGTACCGCCACATTCCAAGGCGACGCCATTAGAGGGCGTCGTGGAAAAATGCGGAAAACCGGTGCTTCACTTGTTAGGCTGGTCGTCCAGCCGTCTTGACGCGGTATAGCCTTGCAACGCCGGTTCATCCCACGGGGCGTTCTGGCAAAGACGAGTAAAAAATCAGCATGCGGCGAATAGGCTTGCAACCCACCGAAAATTCCCTCTTCTGTACCTCATTAAAAAAGCTGTTTTTATGCTTGCTGTTATATTGTATATGTAATATTATTCTACTAATGGAATAGCTGAAAACCATGGCAAAGAAAAAAGAGAAAACTAATAAATACGCTGCTCCCGCCCTGGAGCAAGCCCTGAGAATCATAGACTTTATGTCGCAAAGCACGGCGGAATACGGGATAAACGAGATTGCAAGGACGCTTGATATTTCCGTCAATATGGCCTACCGGGTTCTGATTCAGCTCGCTAATTATGGGTATATCGAATTAAGCGCCGCTGGGAAATACCATCTAAGCACCAAGTTATTCACGATCGGCATGCGGTTGTATTCCCGGTTTGATCTCCGCCTCAGGAGCCGGCCTCATCTGGAAAAGCTTTGTGAAAGTTCAGGTGAAACCTGCCAGATCCATGTGCCTGATAAAGACCGGGTGATGGTTATGGACAGCATTGCGCCCCCCACTGATTCTTACCTTAAAACTGTCCCCGGCAGCCGGCTTTATTATCATGCCAATGCCTTTGGCAAGGCAATTCTGGCTTTTATGGATGAATCGGAATTAAATTTGATCATCCCAAAGACTTTGC